>JAJCZP010000217.1 GCA_029262315.1 Deltaproteobacteria bacterium
CCGGGGCCGCGCGCTTGGTCCGCCTGGGGGCCCACCCGGGGGGAGTTGCTCCCGCGCGGTGGCCGATCGTGGTGAGGGGCGAACGCTGGCACGTGCCGCCACGCGCCGCGGCCCGGGTTGCGGCGCCGGTTGCGGCGCCGGTTGCGGCGCCAGGAGGCGGCTCCTAGGCGGGGGCCGGGTCTCGGCCGATGGCGACACGCGTCCGGAATCCTCTGATCTCGCTGCTGACGGCGTTTCTCCTACGCCTGCGGTTTCCGTATCTCTTCGCGATCTCGCTCGCGTTGTTCGCGCTGAATCTGATCGTGCCCGATCCGATTCCGTTCATCGACGAGTTGATGCTGGGCTTGTTGGCCGCGCTCCTGGCGAGCCTGCAGGGGAGCGGCGCTGGGACCGGAGACCAGTCGCGGGTCACGTCCGGCGATTCCGAGCGGGATGACGCGCGCAAAGGAGGAGCGTGACGACGCAACGGTATCAGGCCTTGATGATCGGCAACGGCGCGCTCGTGCTCTTTCTCGGTCTGATGACCGGGTTCTTGTTCGCGTTCAATCTCGTCGGCGAGATCACCCTCTGGCCGATTCCGGGATCGCTCGACGTGCAGTTGCCCGGCGATCCGGCGCGTTGGCGCGGCGCCCATGTCGGCATGATCACCAACGCCTTGATGGTCATGGCCATTGGGCTCGCGCTGCCTCATCTCCGCCTGAGTTCCGGGGTCGAACGCTTTACCGCATGGGGGTTGATCTTCACCGTGTGGGGCAACGTCGGCTTCTACGTGGCCTCGGCGCTTGGCGCCTCCGGGCGAGGGCTCACGATGGGGCCGAACAAGTTCGGTGGCGGCGATCTCGCGAGCGTCTTCAACTTCCTGATTGCATACCCGGGGGCGTTGATCGCGCCGGTGATCGTGCTGTTGGTTGCACGCGGGGCGTTCGCTGCCGCGCGTGAGAGCGGCGGCGCCGATTGATCCGACGATTCTCCGCCCTCGCTCCCGCCTGCGGCGTCCGTCGCAGCGTTCACCAGTAGCAGCCTATCCCCGCGGAACGACGAGGGTTCGCTTGCGAGGCCGGGCCGCCTCGGATACTCCAAACGATCGTTTGTCTCTAGCGGGCCCCCGTCACGACGAATTCGCGAACGGAATCTCATCGATGAATCTCAGCTTCAGCCCTGAATACGAGGCCTTTCGCGCCGACGTCCGCGCCTTTGTCGCAGAGCACTGGACGGCAGCGGACGCAGCCGCGACCGAGGTCGATCCCGACAGCGTTGCGGCCATGACTGGTGCTGCCGTTCGTACCGACGAGCGCGCGGCTTCCTTTCGGACCCTCGCAATCGAGCGTGGCTATCTCTATCGCCACGTGCCGCGCGCCTACGGTGGCTCCGAGCAGCCGCCCGATCCACTGAAAGCGGTGATCATCGCGGAGGAGTTCAAAGCCGCGAAGGCCCCCTTCGAGATCATGGGGCAGGGGCCGAGCATGCTCGTGCCGACCCTGCTCGAGCACGGCACCGAGGCGCAGAAGCAGCGTTTCGTCCGCGACACGCTCGTCGGAAAGATCCGCTGGTGTCAGGGCTACAGCGAGCCCGGGGCGGGCAGCGATCTGGCGTCGCTCCGGACCAAGGCCGAACTCGACGGCGACCACTGGGTCGTGAACGGGCAGAAGATCTGGACGTCGAGTGCGCAGGAGGCCGAGTGGATGTTCGCGCTCGTGCGAACCGAGCCCGACCGACCGAAGCACGACGGCATCACGTACATGCTGATCGAGATGAACTCGCCGGGGATCGACGTGCGACCGCTGCGCCAGATGACGGGTGATGTCGACTTCAGCGAGGTGTTTTTCGAGAACGTCCGCGTGCCGGCTGACGGTGTCATCGGTGAGCGCGGCCAGGGCTGGGTCGTGAGCCGTTCGACGCTCAAGCACGAACGGGCGCTGATCGGGAATGCGGCGCTGCAGCGACGCACGTTCGACGGACTCCTGCTCTTGGCGCAGACGGTCGAGCTCCGCGGCGGCCGCGCCATCGACGATCCGGTGATCCGTGATCGGCTGGTGGCCGTCGAGACGCGCCTGCTGGCGGCGGAGCGTCACGGCCAGCGACTACTCACCCTGAGTGCGCGTGGCGAGGATCCAGGCTTCGCGGCGATGGTGCCGAAGCTCTACGCGACCGGTCTCAGCTACGATATCGCCAAGCTGGCCATGGACGTGCAGGGCGACAAGGGTCTTCTCGCCATCGGGGAAGAGCAGGCGCACTTTTCGGGCATGTTCACGGTGGCCTACATGTGGTCGCTCGGCATCCTGATCGCCGGCGGTACGGCCAACATTCAACGCAACATCATCGCGGAACGCGGTCTCGGCATGCCGCGTGAAGTGCGGAAGTAGGCGCGTCGTGGATTTCGGTCTCTCCGAAGAGCAGGTACTCCTGAAGGATTCCGTCCGTCGTTATTTCGAGGGCGAGTGCCCCACGTCGCGTGTGCGCACCGTCATGGAGGGCAGCGACGGGCACGATGTGGGTTTGTGGAGCGGCCTCACCGAGATGGGCATACCTGGGTTGCTCGTGCCCGAGGCGCAGGGCGGTTCCGGTCTCGATCTTCTCGATGCGGCGCTCGTTGCCGAGGAGATGGGCTGGGCCTGCATACCGGGTCCGTATCTTGCCTGCGTCATGGCGACGGTCGGACTCTTGGCCGTGGATGACACGAGCGTGGCTGCGCGCCTGCTGTCGGGCATCGCGGCTGGGGACATCCTGGCGACCGTGGCGCTCGGCGAGGACGGTGACGAGTGGGATGCCGACCGTGTGCAGACGCGCGTGGAGGGCGGGGTGCTCCGCGGCACCAAGCCGCTGGTTCCCTACGCCGCCAGTGCCGACGTCGTGCTCGTGGCCGCCCGCGACGCGGAGGGCCCCGGCCTCTGGCTCGTCGAGCGCGGCGCCGGGGGGATGACGATCGCGCCGCTCGAGGGGAGCGACATGACACGTCGGGTCGCGCGTGTGACGCTCGCGGAGACGCCTGGCACGAAGATCGCGAGCGGGCGACGCGCGATCGATCGCGCGCGCGACGCCGGGCTCGTGTTGCTGGCGGCCGATGCCTATGGTGGTGCGCAACGCTGTGTCGAAATGACGCGCGACTACGTGCTGACGCGCGAGCAGTTCGGGCAGCCGATCGGCGCCTTTCAGGCCGTCAAGCATCAACTCGCCGATCTCGCCACCCAACTCGAGCCAGCGCTCTCGCTTTGGTGGTACGCCGCGCACGCCTACGATCACATTCCCGAGGATGCCGCGCGCTATGCCGCGCTTGCCAAGGCGCATCTCACGGATCTTTACGATCGTGCGATGCGCGACTGCACCGAGCTCCACGGGGGCATCGGTTTCACCTGGGAGTACGATCTGCAGTTGTGGTTTCGGCGCGCGATCTTCGATCGCGCGTTTCTCGGTGATGCCGCGCATCATCGGCAGCGCGCCGCCGATCTCGCCGGCTGGTAAGGCCGCGGGTAGGCGCGGCGGGGGCTGGGCGGCCGCGAGCGCCAGCAGCGAGTCTGCACGCTGGCGGGCGAGGGCGCATGCGCGTGTCGCCAAGCGGTGAAAGCGCTAGAATGATCGGCATGGACGACGAGGACGACGCGAAGCCTGGCTCCAAGATCGACGCCGTCCTTACCTGGCTCGAAGCGCTCGCCGAGGATCACGCGGCGCGCGCCGCGCTCGATCCCGAGACCGCGCGCCGCCTGCGCGTCGTGGCCGGGCGCATCGCGCTCCCGGACCGACTTGCACGTCGGGCGGTCAAGAATCGGCGCCGTCGGGCGGAGCGGGAGCGCGTGCGTGCCAGCGACGACGCGCGTCTGAACGCGACCAGCAATCGCGCGACGAAACGCGCCCTTCGCTTTCCGCTCGCGCCTCCGGGGGCGGCGATCTCAGGCAACGATCGCAGGCTGCTGGAGATCCAGGCGGCACCCTCGCGCGCGCCAGAGCCCAGCGCCGATGTCGGCGACACGGCGCTCGACGAACCCCGGAGCTGCTACATCTGTAAGAGCGAGTACCGCGAACTCCACGCGCACTACGACAGCCTGTGTCCGCCGTGTGCCGTCATCAATTGGGAGAAGCGCCACCAGCGTGCCGATCTCGGCGGACGCGTTGCGCTCGTCACCGGCGCGCGGGTGAAGATCGGGTACGAGGCGGCGCTGATGCTTCTCCGATCGGGGGCCACGGTGATCGCCACGACCCGCTTCCCCTGCGACTCGGCACGTCGTTTCGCCGCGGCCGCCGACTTTGCCGACTGGCGGGAGCGATTGCAGATCCATGGCATCGACCTTCGACATACCCCGAGTGTGGAGCGGCTCGCGGCGCATCTGAGCACGACGCTGCCGCGACTCGACTTCCTGATTCACAACGCTTGCCAGACCGTGCGCCGACCTCCAGCCTATTACACGCATCTTCTCGGGGGTGAGCAGCCGGCCGAGTTGACTCCCGGCGCGCGCGCCCTGATCAGCGCGCACGAGGATCTCCTCGTCCGCATCAATGAGGGCAGCACGGCCGCGAACGGGGCGGCACTGCCCGGGGGGGAGGAGGCCACGCGTGCGCTCGCACGTCGATCGGCGGGAGCGGACGGTGACGTGGGTCTCCGCAACGCCGCCGGACTCACGCAGCTCGATCTCCTCTCCGAGCGCCGCCTCGCCCATCTCTTTCCGGCCGAGATTCTCGACGGCGAGGGGCAGCAGCTCGATCTCCGCGAGTCGAACTCGTGGCGCATGCAGCTCGACGAGGTTCCGACTGCCGAGCTCCTCGAGGTGCAGCTCGTCAACGCCATCGCTCCGTTCGTGTTGACCGCCCGTCTGAAGTCGCTGATGCTGCGCACACAGACGCGAGACAAGCACATCGTCAACGTCTCTGCGATGGAGGGGCAGTTCTATCGAAGCTTGAAGACGACGCGACACCCGCACACGAACATGGCCAAAGCCGCCCTGAACATGACCACGCGCACTTCCGCCGCGGATTTCGTGCGAGACGGCATTCACATGAACAGCGTCGACACCGGCTGGGTCACGGACGAAGATCCCTTCGCCCATGCCGTCAACAAGGAAGTCGAGCAGCGCTTCGCACCGCCGCTCGACTCGGTCGACGGTGCTGCGCGCGTTCTCGACCCGATCTTCACCGGTTTCAACACCGGCACCCACTGTTGGGGGCAGTTCCTGAAGGACTACCAGCCGACGCGTTGGTAAACGCGGGATGCCGGCGACGCCCCCCGCTTCGGTGGGGGTTCAGGCCGCGGCGGCAGCGCCGCTTCGGGGTGGCGAGGGCGCGTCGCTCAGTTGCCGTTGCGTTGCGGTGACGTCGGCCCGCTGCATTTCCTTGGCCGTGCGCGTCGTTCCGTCCGGCGACCAGCCAGGGGCGCCGAACAGGTAGCCGAGCGCATCGCGGAGGGACGCCGCGGCGTGTGCCTGACGGAGCATTGTCGCCCATTCGTGAAAGGCGATGCGCACCGGATTGAAGGTGCGAATGTTCGTCGTGAGTCCGTAGTCGACTGGCTGGCCCTCAGGTTCGAAGCTGCCGAAGAGTTTGTCCCACACGATGAAGATGCCGGCGTAGTTGCGGTCGAGGTAGCGGACGTTCCGTCCGTGATGCACGCGATGATGCGACGGGGTGTTCATCACGGCTTCGCACGGGCCCAGGCGCTTGACCAGCTCGGTGTGGAGGAAGAATTGATAGACGAGACTGATGCTCTGCGCGGTCAGCACCATCAGCGGCTCGAAACCCAGGAGCGCCAGCGGCAGCCAGAAGATCGGTCCGGTCAGCGGCGTGGTCCATGACTGACGCAGCGCCGTCGAGAAGTTGTAGTGACGGCTCGAGTGGTGGTTCTCGTGAGCCGCCCAGAGGAGTCGCACCTCGTGCGAGGCGCGATGGAACCAGTAGTAGCAGAAGTCCTCGCACGGAATGAGCAGGGCCCAGGCCCACCACACGTTCGGGATGTCGAACAGGCGCGCCTGGTAGAGCCCGACGTAGACGACGTAGGCGCCGCCCTTGGTGACCGCGGCGATGCCGACATTGCCGATACCCATGGCGAGGCTCGCGACCGTGTCGCGCGCTTCGAAGCCGCGTACATCGTCACGGTCGCGTGCCAGCAGGTACTCGAGCACGATGCAGCCGACGAACATGGGGACAGCGAACGCGATCAGAATGGACATCAGGGGGTCTCCTCGAGCTCGGTCCGGGCCTGGCGTTCGAGATAGGCGAGCATCGGTTCTTCGTCCGCGACGTTTCCCGTCGCGAGGCGGGCGAGCGCGGCGCCCTGGAGTGCCATCACGATGGTGTCGAGGGCGGTGCGGAAGTTGGGATTCCGGGCGGCCGCAGCCGGGAACAAGGCCCCGGCCTCGGCGTAGAGATTCTCGCGGTGCTCCGTCATGACCGGCAGCAATGCGGCGCGGAGGGCTTCGTCAGTGCGTGCCGCAGTGTAGAGCTCGAACACGACGGCCAGTCGCGCTCCCTGAAACGTTTGCCAAAGGAGAGCAAGGGCGGCTCGTACGTCGTCGCCGCGCCCATCGATCGCCGCGAATCCTTGCCGATATTCGGCGATCAGCCCCGCGAATACGTGCCGCGTCGTGTTGGCAATCAGGTCGGCCTTGGTGGCGAAGTGCTTGAAGAGGGCGCCTTGTGACACGCCGGCCCTTCGACACACCTCGGTGGTCGTCGTGCGGGCGTAGCCGAGTCCTTCGAGAGCCTCGGCTGTCGACTCGAGCAGGCGGAGCCGCGTCGCTCGGCTGCGTGCCTGCTGGGGGAGGGGCTTTGCGACCGCCGACGTAGCCTCGAGTAGCATGGCGCTAGCCTAGCGGAAGAGAAAGAAAGTGACAAGTCGCTCGCTTGTGGTGTGAAGTCGGCTACTTGAGAAACTCGCGTTCGACGTAACGACGCAAATCGTCATGCCGGTCGTATTGGTGGACGATAGGACAGGGCGTCCCGTCCGCCCGGAGAACCTGGCCGTTCTCGGCGACCTGAAAGCTATCCCGATCGGCGGTGCCGATGTTCGCACCCGAGCAGAGTACCGTTCGTGATCCGAGTCGCCGAAGTCCCTCGGTGCCGTAGAGCTTCTGAACCCACCAGCAATTGGAGCGTTCCTCGGCAGAGCCTCCGGATCAGTGACTGCTGTCGCACTGACGGGCCCTTTCGTGGTTGCGTGTGGAGGACCGTCCGCAGCGCCAGTTGGCGGAGGAATCGGACACCAGGAAGTTCGAGTCGGGCGAAGTCCACGAGCGTCACTCCGTGCGTCCGGAGGAATGCGCGGGTGGCGCGCGGGAGTCTGCGGGTGAGGAAGACCGCATCTCCGTCGAATCCGGTCCGT
>JAJCZP010000218.1 GCA_029262315.1 Deltaproteobacteria bacterium
CTACGCTCGACACAGCCTGGGCCCACTCGATCCCGAGGAGAACTAGAACAATCGAGACCACATCGAGCCGGGAACCAAATGCGGGCCTCCCGCGATTCGACCTGTTCGGTTGGGCTCAGACAAATGGCAAGGCAGGGTTGCAGTGAAGCAGGTCTACAAGATTACCTATCCAACCGGCAAGATCTACATCGGGAAGGACAGCGTCGGGAGCGCCCGCTACATGGGGAGCCCTAATCCAGACCTGGTGAACGCGGACTTCGCCAAGCTGCCCGCCGAAAGACGTGCTGATTACACGCTCCGCAAAGAGATCTTGTGGGAATCCGAAACCGCTTCCGAGGAAGAGCTGGCGGCGAAAGAGGTCGAGATGATCCGCGCACATGGGTCCAACGATCCGCAAATCGGCTACAATCGGTGGCCGAAGTTTGCGGCCGCGTAGCTCCGGCGTGCAGGAGCAAGACCTCCCGCTTGGCGGGCCGGGACGCTGATCGCGCGTCAACACCCTTCGGCAGGTGGCGGAGGGCGACAACCCTGTAGTTCCCGCCGAGCGTCTGAACCAACGTCCGCTGTCGCACGCGGATAGGTTCCAGTGCAGCGCCGTGTAGTTGGAGTCAGTTCGTGTCAGACATTTCGAGCGCCTTTAGTTCCTGGACCGACAGTGCACCGCGACGGTTGCCGTAGACTCGACGCAGGTTCCCGCACAGCCAGCAAGAGCAACGCCGAGGCGTGTCGGCGAACATCGCCATCGTCTTCGCGTCGTACGTGCAGGGGCAGGGTTCCCGAAGAGGATCGCGGAACCGTTGGGCCGCGTGCTGGGCCCAGTTCTCCCGCAGCCGGCGCATCTTCTTCACGTAGCGTGAGTACCGACGCTCAGCGCGCGTCCGCATGCCTCACCGCTCGTGTTCCCGTGAATCGCGTGGTGGAGGTGGTGGCGTTGGTGTGTCCGGCTCGGCCGATTGCTTGTCGTCGTCCGTCGATACTGGGCGCGGCTTGCCGAAGATGTGCGGCGGGGCATCCGGCCAGAGGTGCACGCAGCCGTCGCCGTGCTGGCACTCGGTGCAGTACGGGTAGCCGTCGCGCCGGGGCAGAAGCAACCATCACCGTCCTCCGGCACTCGAACCACGCGGAGGGTGGCTCACAACCGGGTGGTTCTGCGCCAGGTGATCGGGTGACTGCATTGCCTGTAAAGTTGCGTCCACGGATCGGCCTCAACCCGTGGACTTTTGAGCCACCTTGAACCGCCGTGTGATCGTCGCCCGCGAGTAGCCAGTTCGACGCGCGACCTCCCGGACCGACAAGCCCTGGTCCAGCAGCTTCTGGACACGGCCCGCGTCGACGATGGCGCGTGGTCGTCCGAACTGAGTGCCTGCCGCACGTGCACGCTCGACGCCTGCCCGTACCCGCGCCTGGATACGCGCGTGTTCCTGACGCGCGACCCACGCGAAGACGGCGAGCAGCAGATCGGAGACGGGGCTCGCGGTGTCGAGCCAACTCTCCTCATGCGACTTCAGCACGACGCCCGCCGCCTTCAACCTCTCGAGATAGCGGACCATCGGGCCGATGCCTTCGCGGGAGAGGCGATCGAGCGCCCAGACCAGCACGGTGTCGAACGCGCGACGATGCGCGGCCTCGAGCAGCGCGCGGAGACCTGATCGGTCGGCGCGGCTGCCGCTCGCCTGGTCGACGTACTCCACCACGACCTCGGCTCCCAGGCGCTCGGCCCAGGTGCGTAGAGCGACGAGCTGGGTCTCGACATCCTGCCCGCGATCGGTGGTGCTAACCCGCGCGTAGAGAGCGGCCTTCACAAGCCGAGCCTCCGGACGTGCGGGACGGGCAGGGTGCTGGTGAGCCGGGCGCGGGTCGCGTGTGGATCTAGAGCGACGGGCTGCTGATCATCGAGACCGACACCTGGACGCAGAACGGCCTTCGACTCGATCTGTACGAGCGACATATGTCGGCGGTTGCGTCGCCGCGTCGGGAATATCGCTGAACGTATTCGTGCGTGCGCATGAGTGTCGTCGTTCGGGCTGAGTCCCAGTTTGTCGGGTGCTCAAGCCAGGCAACTATGCGTTGGGCTGTGCGAGTCGTCAACCGCAATCGGTCTTGCCGAAGTGTAGGAACCACGTGCGAATCAGGATTCTCGTAGGCTATCGGATGCGCGCACTCTTCTCCGTCCGATCGTTGCCTATTGTCTTGACCGGCCACTTCGTAGAGTCTGTGGCTTTACACGAATCGGGCTGGTTGAGGTTGCCTACCGGAAGCTCAACAATGCTTTGACTGACAGCGCAGGTAGCCACCTCCTTACCGCCGGAGGAGTTTTCTACGCCAGGCCTCGCTTCCAAGTGAACGTGAGCCCCTACGGTCGGATCGGGCCTCCGTGATACCCGCAGCGACTCAGGGCGTCTTTGGCCCGGTCTGTTGGGGCGGCTTCAGGGTGATCTCTTGCTCGTACTCACTGATTATTGACTCTCCGCGTTGGAGCGCGTCGAACACGTCGTCAATCGTCGCTTCACCGTACTTGTACCTTAGCACTACGGGGTCAAGGGTGCGCCAAGCACGGACAAACTTCTGGTACCGCCGATCTGGTTGGACGAAACCCAGCACAGCCAGGCAGACGGCGGCGGCTGCTGCGAGAAGTTTAGGCACGAGGTCGATGCCAAAGTCGATGGTTGCGAGCGACGAGGCGGTTACGCCAACGACGCCGACAAAATAGTGGTACCCTGCGGACCAAGACCAGAGGCCACGCCACTGATCAAGTCGCTCTTGAATCTCTTCTGGGACCTTTTTCGGAACCGCACTGTCTGACATCGAGAGCCCTCCTTCGTGAACGGTGTCTGATAGTTCACTCTGGTAGCGTCTCCTCGCTGACTGAAGCAAGTCGCATCTTCGTCTTCCCACAAGACCGAGGTTACGGAGCCGAAGGGACGGAAGGAAGTTTGGTGTAAGCGTTTCATTCTGGAACACTTGTTGGGCTTCCGAGGTCACTTGGGTAAATCGTAGTCAGACCCCGCTCGCCGAGGAATCAGCGTGCGGCTCGGTCGCTGAGCGCTACGGGAGCAGCGATACCATCTTCGAATGACCATTCTCGGAGCCTCCCGAAGATCTCGACCTGCTGAGCTGCTACGCAGATCCGAGTAAGGTGCGACCTGCCAAACTCAGATCCTCAGATTCCATTCGAGAGAGAAACGCGCCGTTCTCATTCAGAAGAGATTGGGCTACAAACGCCGCCGAGCATGCCCCAATCACACGACGCGGTTCGGCAGGTAGGACTACTGCGACAGGCTCTGGAGTCGTCGAAGCGGCCTCTCGGGTTTCTTCTCGGCGCTGGATGCCCGATGTCCGCTGGCCCGCCCGAGGCCCCGCCGTTGATTCCGGGGATCGCGGGCATGACGGAACGGGTTGTCACAGAGCTTGGGGATTCGGACCTGGGCGAGGCGTTCTCGAAGGTAAGGACGAATCTAGCGATGGCGGGTGCCGCGCCCCCGAACGTTGAGGACTATCTTACCCACGTTCGCTTGCTCGCAGAGGTGGCACGCCAATCGTCCTCAACGCTAAGCGATCTCGACCATCCAACGCTTGTCGCGCTCGACCACAAGATATGCAAAGTGATCGCCAAGCTCGCGACCGTCGACCTTCTAGGGACCAAGACTCCTTACCATCATCTTGCCGCATGGGTCCGTGGCACAACGCGGGTCATCCCCGTCGAATTGTTCACGACGAACTACGATCTTCTCCTTGAACAGTCACTTGAGGAGCTGCGCGTGCCGTACTTCGACGGTTTCAGCGGGTCCCGTGAGGCTTTCTTCGATCCACATGCGATCGAGGCTGAACAGGAGGCTTTCCCTCCGCGGTGGGCGCGTCTTTGGAAACTCCACGGTTCGATCAACTGGTGGGCGCGATCTGCGACGAGCCCCTCGGAGGTCGTGCGTAGCATGAAGGAGGCCGGAGAGAGTTTGCTGGTGCACCCCTCTCACCTGAAATACGACGAGTCGCGTCAGATGCCGTACCTCGCGATGATGGACCGTCTCAAAGCGTTCCTCAGGCGGCCAGCTGCGGTCCTCGTGACGTGCGGCTACTCCTTCCGCGATCGGCACATCAACGCCCTACTGTGGCAAGCGCTTGCGGGCAACCCGGACGCGACGATGTTCGCACTCGTGCGAAGCAATCTCGAGAAGTACCCTACCGCGATCGAGCTAGCGACAACCACGCCGAACCTGTCACTTCTCGCGAGAGGCGGGGGAATCATCGGCGTCCGAGAAGCGAAGTGGTCAGCTCGCGAACCTGCGGACAAGGCACCTCCCGGTGTGGCGATCGAAGCCGGCGCCCCCAATGAGCAGATGCAGGTCGAGGTCCATCTCGGCGATTTCGCTCAGCTCGGCTACTTATTGCAGGACATGATCGGAGGGCCGCGCGAATACCCTCTATCAACGCACGGCGGGGAGCCGAGTGGTGGCTGATCCGACGCTCCTTGGAACAGTCGAAGCGGTAAGTGGCTCTACGGTTACGATCGCTTTAAGCCGCACGCTGGGTACGGGAATATCGTTCGTTGAGGGCTATGGCTATCGGGTAGGGCAGATCGGAAGCTTTGTTCGCATTCCGCTGGGATACATCGATCTCTTTGGCCTGGTCACTACCGTAGGTGCGGCGGCCGCCCCGCAAGATGTGAATGATCAGCCGCAGAGAAGCCGTCAGTGGCTGACTGTCCAGCTCGTCGGTGAGGGCTCTCGGAAGGGTGAGTTCAGCCGCGGTGTGTCTCAGTTCCCGACGGTCGGAGATGGCGTCCACCTCGTAAGCGAGATCGACCTGGCAAGGATCTACGGACGACCCGATGACGGTAGATACCTTCCGGTCGGGCGCATTGCGAGCGCTGATCCGATTCCCGCGCTCATCGATGTCAACAAGCTCGTCACCCGCCACTGCGCAGTCGTAGGGTCAACTGGCTCGGGCAAGTCGACTGCGGTGGCTACCCTGTTGAGCATCTTATCTGAGAAGACTCGCTATCCGTCTGCACGGGTTCTGCTCTTGGACATCCATGGAGAATATGCACGTGCCTTCAGAAATAGGGCATCTGTCTTTCGCGTGAACGCGGATTCATCGGCGGGGGAAGGTGACCTCTTCATCCCGTATTGGGCTCTCAACTTTGAGGAACTGCTTGACCTGACATTCGGCCCTTTGGAGGACGTGGAGCGCGGTTTCATTCGGCAGAGGATCGAGGACATGAAGCGCGCAAGCATGCGCGATCAGAAGCCATCCGGGGTAACTGAGGAGACGCTGACGGTCGACACGCCAATCCCGTTTAGCATCCATCAGCTTTGGTTTGACCTTCACCGGCTCGTCTACGCGACCTACACGGCACAAGGTACGGCGCAAACCGACGCCACAGTCGCTTACGAACTCGATGCCAACCAGCAGCCGATCGAGACGGGCGACGCGCTGAAGGTCACGGCGCCTCGCTATCGACCGCATACGCTGGCTGCAGGTGGCCAGAAGGTATACCTCGCTGCGAACTCTCCGAACATTCGACGGTCAGTCGACGGCCTGGGCTCAAGGTTGCGGGACCGACGTTACGACTTCCTCTTTCGCCCAGGGCCGTGGACGCCAGATGCCGTCGGCAAGCCGGCGAATGATCTTGGCAGTCTGATCGAGGCTTGGCTCGGCGGGCCACAGCCGGTCGCGATTCTTGACCTCTCGGGCATCCCGGTGACCGTTCTAAATACGCTCATTGGAGCACTTCTGCGCATTACGTTTGACTGTCTTTTCTGGGCCCGGAATCTCCCGGAAGGTGGCCGCGAACGCCCCCTACTCATCGTGCTTGAGGAAGCCCATGCGTACCTCTCCACTTCGAGTACCGCAACAGCCGCGGTATGCCGGCTAGTGAAGGAAGGTAGGAAGTACGGCCTGGGGGCGATGGTCGTCAGCCAGCGCCCATCGGAGATCGACCAGACGATCCTGTCGCAGTGTGGAACGGTCTTCGCGCTTCGACTGGCTAACACGACAGATCGGAGTCATGTCACGGCTTCTGCGACGGACGGTCTGGAAGGGCTGCTGAGCATCCTGCCTTCTCTTCGGACTGGCGAGGCAATCATTCTAGGTGAAGCGGTGCACCTGCCGATGCGGGCGCTGATCGATCTCCCGTCGGCAGAGCATCGCCCGGACAGTGTCGATCCGAAAGTGTATACGAGCGACGAAGAGCCGGGCGGGTGGAACAGCCCCCGCACGCCTCAGGACTACGCTGAGGTGGCGACGCTCTGGCGGAAGCAGGACTACCGATCTCCCCGATTGGCGACACCAGAGGATGAGTCTGGAGAGAACGGATGAATCGGGTAGCCGTACAGTCATCTAACCTCGCCGAGATTGGCTATAACCCGCAGTCGCAGACCTTGGAGATAATGTTTCGCAACGGCGCTGTGTATCAGTATTTCGATGTCCCAGAGCACGTGTTCAAGGAGCTACTCGACGCGGCGAGTCCAGGGCGGTATTTCCACAGCGCCATCAAGGGCTCCTATAGGTACGCCCGGTTGTGAGGCCGTAGCAGGTTCCACCCGAGCGCCTAGCGGAGTCGTAGCTCCCAGGCTCACTGGCCCAGCGTCCGAGAAGAGCTATTCTCATACGCGATCCCACCCAGCCCGAGGCCGGCAGCTTACCGACCTTCGACCAGATCCCGCAGTGCCTTTGCCCCGTCCTTCGCGTCCAGATCGAGCCCCGCATCCGCAAGCGCGATCCCGGCCTCCTTGGCCTGGCCGACCATCCGCCTGTAGCTGGCCTGATACGTGCCGGAGGCCTGCGACGACCGGTAGACCAGCCCCCAGCACTGCCGACACGCAAACGTCCGGTCGCCCGACGGCAAGTACAGCTTCGCGGCACGCCGTCCACACGATTCGTCGCCGCGCCAACTCGGACACTGGAAGCGCCACGCGGCCGTGCCCCTGGTCGGGCGGACGTACGTGAGCACGATCCACTGCTCGAACGTCTGCGTCGTTCCGAGTAGATCGGTGACTTGCCACTGGAGGCCCAGCAGGCGCTCGTGCTCGCCCGTGGTGTCGATCACGACGCCGAGCCGGAGGTCGGTGCCCAGTGTGAGCGTGCCGCCCGTCAGCGGGCCGCGTAGGAGGTCGCGCTCGGTGAACACGGTGATCTCGAGCTGCATGCACTGTTCGACGGTGCGCGCCTTCACGTGATCGTTCCATCTGGTGGAGTCGGCGTTGCCCATCAGTCGGTCCGCGTTTTCCGAAACGTGGTCCGTCGCGAACCGTTATGGCTGGTAGCCAACAGAAAACTTCTCACGGTTCAGATAGCTTCCGGCCAGCGGATACGCGGTGTGAATATTTGCATGAAATCTGGTGCCGGTTTTGGTGCCGGTTGAGCCGCGCAATACGTCGCAATCAGTCGCACTGTGGCGCACGTATCTATGTGATTAGACAGAAATCACTCCTCGTCGTCTGACCCCTCTGAGTGACTTACAAGCCGGGGGTCACTGGTTCGAGCCCAGTACCGCCCATTCTCGTCAGAAGTCGAACGGAACGACCTCGCTGTCGAGCGCCGGACCTTTCTTGTTCGATTTGTCCGGGTCGGCCCACTTCGGAAGTTTGCGTTTGTTGCCGCCACCCAGCTTGGCCTTCTTTGGTGCGAGGGAAGTGCAACGACCCCCCTCGGTGCACGGACGTTCCTGCTCAGGCCTACAGTGAAACTGCGCCAACATGGCGCTTCGCCACTGTTCGCGCGCGCAATTTCTGACCGTCCGAGAGGTGAC
The DNA here is from genome assembly GCA_029262315.1 of Deltaproteobacteria bacterium. Lineage (GTDB taxonomy): Bacteria > Desulfobacterota > Binatia > UTPRO1 > UTPRO1 > JAJCZP01. Next base: position 7,748 of record JAJCZP010000218.1, read on the forward strand.
CCCCCTTGTCACAAGGTGTGCCGTCGGCGACGTAGATGTGACGCCGTTGTCCTCCGGCGTCGCTGTGGGAGCGAGGGGAAAGGCGCCACGGCAACTACGCCGGGGGCTTATGGCGAGGGCTGCTTGGCATGGGGCTTGCTTTGACAAAGTCCCGTGTCACAGGAACCCAGCGCGGCCTCCGCCTCCGGCTACTCGATCTTGGTTGTCGACGCTCAACCGGAGACGCTCGATGCAACGAAGCACACCTTGGAGCTGGATGGCCATGAGGTGCTGTGCGCGGACGGCCTGTCCCGTGCGTTCGAGCTCTTCCGCGAGTACGAGGTGCAGCTCGTCCTGGTCGACTACCCCATGGACCGCATGGCCGGCGAGGAGTTTATCGCGGGCGTACAGAGGGACGACCCCCGGGTGCAGATCCTGCTGCACACCGGCGACTCGGGTGAGACCCCGCCGCGTGAGATGCTGCGGCAGCTTGGCGTCCAAGGCTATCACGGCAAGACGGAGGGACCGGCCAAGCTGCTCTCGTGGGTGGATGCGGCACTCAAGGCCTACGAGCAGCGCAGTGATATCGAGCGCACCTTGCAGGGAGCTCTCTTGACGCTGACTGACCTGCTGGCGTTCGTGGCGCCGATGGCCTTCGGCCGGGCCGCGCGCGTGAAACATGTCATGAACAGGCTCGCGGGGCACCTAAGAGGGCATGGCAAGTGGCAGGTCGAGACCGCCGCGATGCTCTCGCAGATCGGGTGCACAACACTGCCGCCGGACCTGACAGAAAAGCTCTACCGCGGATGGACATTGGCCCCGGCCGAAGAAGAGGTCGTTGCGCGGCTCCCGGCCGTGGCCGACCAGCTCTTGGCCGACATCCCGGGCATGGAGACGGTGCGGGAAATCCTCGCCTACCAGGACAAGCACTTCGACGGGACGGGCACGCCCGAAACCGACGTGAGCGGCACTGAAATTCCGTGGGGCGCCCGAGTTCTGAAGATCGCACTTGATTTCGACCTCCTCGAAATGTCGGGGCTTCCGACCGAGACTGCCGTGGAGACTCTCCGCAGCCGCTGTGGCTGGTACGACCTCGAGCTGCTGGACCGCTTCGCGGAGCTGTTGACCCGCGACGAGCTACCGGACTGCACCGAGCCACTAGAGGATGAGGAGCGCGAGCTGCCGGTCGATGAAATCCAGTCCGGTATGATCTTCGGACAAAACGTAAAGACCCCTACGGGTATGCTGATCATTGCGCATGGCCAGCCGGTTACGGCGGGTGTGCTCGCACGGATCCAGAACTTCTCCGCGGGAGCCGGGACGCCAGGGACGCTTAGGATGATCCTGCCTGCACCCGGCCGGCGAACCGCGCGCCGTGGCTCCAGCGGTCTACGCTCGGAAGCGTTCGTCGACTAGCCGTCATACCGAGCCCGTCGCCCGGACTACGGGCCCACCATTGGTCGACAAGGAACGGCAGGTTGGCGCACAACTGCCCGCGTGAAATCAGGTGCCGGGTTGTTCCCTGTGTCGGCGTACCAGACGCGGACACCATGGTCCGGACGAGATCACCGCTCCTCACGTCCCCCACGAGCGATCCAAGCCGGCCAGCCGTGTCGCGGTGCGTCTTGCCGGGGCGCCACCGCGCCGGTAGCGTCTCCCAAAGAACTCTGGGCCGGGGCGCCCCCGCTGCTCGTCCGCACTGCAGCGACACAGTAGGGGTACGAACCCGGCCAAGGTCGGAAATCGGGGTGTGACGTCACCCCACACTGAGCGTTCAATCTGCCTATCCTCGCGGTGGGCACAGCGATCGAGACCTTGGGGAGAAGATGCGAACAGACGGCATTCAGGGGACCTTTTCAGGATTGATCATCGCGCTTCTTGCGCTCTCCACGGGAGTCGCGTTTGCCGGGCCGACCGACGCCGAAAAATGTGAGTTCGCGAAGAACAAGGTCGCCGGAAAGTATGCATTCTGTCGCGCCAAGGCGGAGGCCAAAGCGATCAAGAGGGCTCTCGCGCCGGACTACACGAAGTGTGACAGCAAGCTGCTCAAGAAGTGGGACAAGGCGGAGGTGCCCGCTGCCTGCACTGACGCGGTGACGGCTATGGCGATCCAGACGTTCGTCACCGCCAACACCGACGCGATCGCCGCCGCTCTGAACGGTGGAATGCTGGCAGAGTGCGGCGATGGGTCAGTGAACGTCGCTGGAGAACAGTGCGACGGTTTGGATCTCGACGGCTACAGCTGCGCGTCCTTGGGGCACTTGGCCACCGGCAGCCTTGGCTGTGACGGATCGTGCAACTTCGATGTCGCCGGCTGCTCCGATTGTGCGTCTCTGGGTGGCGTCGACGTCGGCGGTTTCTGCTGGTTCCTCGGTACCGCCACTGATTGCGACACGACGTGTGCGAGTGTCGGACTGGTCTACAGCGCGGCAACCTCAGCGTATGCGGGAAGCAGTGGGGCGTTGACTCAATGCTACGACGTGATGGATGCACTGGGGAAAACCGCTCCCCCCTTCGTCGATGTCGGCGATATCGATTGTCTCGCCAACGAGAGTATCGCTGTTAGCGGAATCGGCTGCGCAGTCACCGGTCCTAGCTTCCCGCTTCGGATTCGGTGTACAGCCACGCCGACGGTATCGTCCGCCAGCCATCCAGATCTTTCCCGCGCTTGCGCCTGCGAGTAGGCGCGAACCGCGGCCTTCACCCGGGTCGGACTCGTGCCCGACTGGACACGGCTCGTCGCCTGGCACTAGAAACCTTCACGTGACGAATTTCTAGGGAGTTCGTGAAAGTCGACAAGGGGACTGCCAGGGGAGCCATGATGAAGCATCCGCATCTCGACACAATCGCTCGCTACTTCAAAGGCTGTAATACAGCGGATACCGACCTTATGGTCTCTTGTTTTACAGAGGACATCGAGGCGTACTTCCTGACGATTCCAGCGGTCATAGGCAGTTACGAGGTTGCCAAGTTCTGGTGCCAACTGCACCAGGACATGGGTGCGATCTGGTCTATCGATCGTGGCGTTGCCCACGACAATGATGCCGTCGTCGAATGGACCATGCGCCTGACTCCCGCCGAGGAGCGCAAGGATGAGCTCTGGCGCGGGACCGACTGGTTCAAGTTCGACAACGACCGCATCGCGGAGATTCGTCAATACTACAACGATCCAGGTGCCAACCCGGAATCGACACGTAACGAACTGCAGGACTATCCGTACGCTGAACGAGGGTATCCCCTTCGGGAAAACCTCGACTCCAGACTCCCGTAGTGCCTGGCCCGGCAGTCGCAAACAATCTTCCCGCTCAGGGCACCGCTTCCAGTTTCGCTTTGAACTTCCCTTCGAAGATCACCTGCGTCGGGCCGGCGACGACATAGCTGAACCTGCCTTTGACGCTCTTCGGAGAGCCGTCTTTTCGGAAGGTGATCTGACCTGTCAAGAAGCCGCTCAGGCCCGCGATCTCGCCCTCGACGCCAGCGAAGACTTGCAGCAGCTTTGGCTTGTCGTTCTTCACTACGCGGGCCTGGCTTCCAGTGAACTCGAAGCTCGCGCCCTCAATGAAGATGTAGCACTTGTCGCCTGGCAAGAACGAGAGATTCCATTGCCCGAGGGTCGTGCCGATCTCATGGCCTTCCTTGGCCCTGCAGACGACCTTCTCCTGTTTCCCCTCGACCCAGCGCGTGCCTTTGACCTCTAGGGTGCCGAGTGCTGAGTCGACGAAACCGGCGATGCTCGGTGTCGCGGTGAGGACGATGAGTGCAACGGCGATGAGTAGTCGAACGCCTGTGTGCGATGTATGCATGATTTGCTCCTTCGTGGGTCGAGATTGGGTGCTGTGGTGTCTCGTCATGATCGGGACGATAGGTGGAGGGGCGGTAAGCAGGAACGCCCGATCGGTAAATGTTGGGGTAAAGAGTTCCGTGTTACTGTGCCGGCTTCACCCGCACCTTGAACGCCCTGGGCGCCACCGGCGCGACGAGGGTCACGCTCCCGGGACTCTCGTCGCAAATCTCGTCCGCGGGGTTCGCCCCGGGGCCGGCCGGTCCGAAGTAGTTCTTGGGGGCGTCGATCGCGTTCTCTGAGATGTTCAAGATGCCGCAGTTCCGGCCGGCGTCGTTTCCCATGATCGTGTTCTTCGTCACGAATGCCGTCGCCCCGTGTTTCAGCCGCAGTCCCGGGCCGCCGTTGCCGCTCAGGAAGTTTCCGTGGATCCTGTGGCCGGTGCCGTCGATCCGGAAGCCGTCCGCCCGGTTGGCGGTCGCGGTGTTCTGCGTCGCCTCGCTACTGCTCTCCAGATCGAAGCCCGGTCCTTCGTTCCCGCTTGCGATGTTCTTCACGAGGCGTGCCCCGGCGCTCCTGATGTAGAAGCCGATGGCCCCGAGGCCGGTCGCGATTCCGTTGGCAATGGCCCGGTTGCCGACGATCAGTGGTTTGCCGCTGGTGTCGACGAAAAAGCCACTGGCCTCGTTCGCGTACGCTACGTTGCCAATGATCACCGGATTCCCGGTCCCTCCGATGGCGAAGCCGGTACCGAAGTTGCCCGTTGCGAGGTTGCCCTCGATGCGAACGTCGCCGCGTAGGCTGTGGAGGCCCCGGACCTCTGCCCCGGTGAGCGTGAATCCGCGTTTCCGCCTGCCGAGGACGACGCCGGGGACCTCGATCAGAACGGCAACCTGCATCCCGCCTGCGTCGATCACGGTCGCCTCGGCGCCGAGGCGCGAGATGATGGTGACGCGCTTCGTGATCAGCAGCGCGCAGACGGAGCAGCTGCTCACGGGCTCCTCTTCGGGATCGTCGAGCATGCCGTTCGCGTTGAGGTCGCCGTAGCGGCCAGGCCCAACCTCGACGATGCTGCCCTCCGGGGCTTCTGCGATGCCTCGGCTGATTGTTCGGCAGGGAGTGTTTTTGGTGCCGCAGCCCGGTCCGTCGGTGCCTTCGATGGCAACGAGAGTCTTGGCGGCGTCCGCGGTCCCCGCGAGCAGGAGGACGAGGGCGAGGGTGGCTCCGATGATGTGGTTGTACATGGGTGATCTCCTTCCGGGATCGCCTAGGTCCGGATATCGGCCCGCGCGATCCGCGTCTCTCATGGTCGGGATCGTAGGCCCCGGGTCGGTTAGCGCGTAGCCGTCGATCGGTAAGGATCAGCAGGCGACGGTAAAGGGTGAGGACCCCCCGTCTGCGTTCGGGTCGCATCCGGGCCGTGGACGGCCGCCTTCTTTCCCTGCGATCTCTCACCACGGTAGATCCGGGACTCCGACTTGCGTGCCGGATGGCATCGCCTACACTGGCGCGCATGAATCTCCAGCAACAGATCGACGAGGACATCAAGTCCGCCATGAAGGCACGGGAGACTGAGCGGCTGTCCGTGCTCCGGATGCTCAAGGCGGCCCTCAAGAACGCCGCGATCGAGAAAGGCGGCGCCGAGGCGCTACTCGACGACGCGGAGACAAGCGCCATCGTTCGCAAGCAGGTCAAGCAACGTCAGGATTCGATCGAGGGCTTCGAGAAGGGGAACCGGCCCGAACTTGCCGCAAAGGAGAAGGCGGAAGCTGAGATTCTCACCGCGTATCTTCCGAAGGCACTCGCGGAGTCCGAGTTGGAGGCGCTCGTGGCGGATGCGATCGCCGAAGCCGGTGCGACCTCCAAGGCGCAGATGGGCGCGGTCATGAAGATCGTGCAGGCGAAGGCCGCCGGGCGAGCAGACGGCCGGACGTTGAGCGGGATGGTTGCCCGGATATTGGGATGATCCCGAGTGCCGTCCACTGCTGCAGCCGCGTTCCGCAGATCGGGTTGATGCAGGGACTCCATCGGGTCGCCGCACCGCTCAAGCACCGCAGGTCTCCCGTCGGGCTCAGTCCTAAGCCCCACGTGCCACATGGTCCCGAGCGCAGCGCCCATTCCGCAAGCGTTCGCGCGCGCGGTTGATTGCGGCAGAGTTGCCAGCGTCAGTTCCGGTAGCCATGGACGGTGCCCCCCGTGACGTGCCCGCGTTCCGCACGACGGCGCATGGTCGCGTGCGTGCGCTGTTTCGCCTTCTCCCCTTCGAGCTCGCTCGCGAAACTGCGCAGCGAGAGTACCATGCGATCGACCGCGCTCTCGAAGCGCTGCTTGTCGTCGCTGAGCGCGGTGAACGTCCGGCGGTTACGTCACCTTCGAAAAGGGCACGACCGTCCGCCGCAAGCCTCTTTGGTGCCGAGCCCGATTCCTTGCTACATCTCGCAGGAGGCGGCGCACTGATTGACGTAGGCCGCACAGGCGGTGGTCGCGTTCTCCTTCTGGAATTTCGCGCGCAGCTTGACCTGTTTCAGGCCATCAGTGGCACCCTGCCTGCACGCCTTCTTGTCGATCACCGACGCGAGCTTGCACCGCGCCTTCTCGAGCTTTGCGGTGCCCGCCGCCTGGCCCACGTAGCACTTGACTGCTTCGCGGACGAGCTTCTTGCAGATGCTGAACCATGTTCTACACACCTTGGCGCCCTCTCCGATCACGCACTGAGCCACGGGTGACGCATCTTCCCAGTCCGATTCGACTTGGGAAGCCGACGGGCACGATGTCACGCCCGTCGCATGGGCCAGTGAGCTTGGAAGGATCGCGATGCTGAGCAGCATCGCCGCAAGTAGCGCCCCTCGAACTGAGATCGATGTCATACGGTAACCTCTACTCGTTGGCTCCTAGCGGTTCAAGACGACGGGCGGCGCACCATGCTGCTCAACGTCTCGAATGCGACGTTTCGATCCTCCTTAGGTCGCATCGTACGATCGGACCGCTCAGCACTCTGGTGGCAGTTCTGGTGGCAGTTGAGGATCGAAACTCGCGCAACCTGATCGAAGTCGGGTGAAACACCGGGCGACCTGAAGTCTGCGAGATCACAAGCGATCGTGCGCAACCACGCGACTACTCGACGTCGCTCTCATCCTGCTCGATCCCTCTTACAAGCCGATCCCAGTACCGCCCACTCTTGTAAGCGACTGCGGCGCAGAGGAGCGTCAGCTTCCGGTTGCGGGTCGCAGGTGCCCGTTCATGCGCGATCCGTCGTCGTGATAAGGTTCCTCGATGGCGCTGTCCGTCTCGGCCACCACTTCAGTTGCAGCCTCACCAAAGGAGCTGCTCGAGTTCGTCCTCGATCTCGACCGCTATCGCGAGGCCGATCACAAGATTCTACGCGTGTCGAAGGTCGAAGGGCCGGATGAGAACGGCTTGGGCTCGGCGAGAGTCTGGGGTCGGTTGCGTTGGGGGCCACCGGCACCCGACCGACAGGACTTCAAGCTCGAGCGATGGCGACGGCTCACGTTCACCGGTGCGTCGGGACAACCGGCCAGGCTCGTCTTTTCCTTCGTTGGCTCGTTCGAGTGCGAAGCGACATCGGCGGGAACGGTGCTCACCCACGCCTACGAGTTCACGTTCACGCCACCGTTTCGGGTGGTGGAGCGGTTCCTCGCGGGGTGGCTTCAGGACGAGATCGAAGCCGAGGTGGCTCGCATCGCCGAGATTTTCGCGCGCCAGGGGGCGTGATCGCGGCGGGGCGCGCTGAGGGTTCCCTCTGAGCACGAGAGATGGCTGCCGCTATTCGGTTCCCGACCACAAGCTCGGTGTCAGTGGCGGTGTCAGTTGAGAATCGAGACTGAGTGAAGCTGAGTGAAACCTATAGTAACCCGACAATGGGTCCGTTCTCGGAAAAGGACCAGCCTACGCGAAAGCGCCCGTCTTTCGGGACGACGTCTCCTACCCCGCTGGCAGCTGGGCGAGCCCCAGGGGAGGTTCCGGACGTTGTCTGTTGTGGGATCTAGGGGGCACCCAAGGGGCGCTGTGCATCGCGGAGAACGCGAAACTTCACGCCCGAGTTTGACGCCTCGAGGATCTCCATCTCGATCGCTCGAAAGACCACCCGCTCGCTACCTGCTAGGTCGTACTTCAACTCCTGGTAGAAGGCCGGCCGCGCGAACGTTCCCCGTCGCCCCGCGTAGTACTCGCGGTACGTCATGGCGATCTCGGTTCCAGATCGTCCTCCGTACACGAGTTCCCACATGATCGTCGCCTTGCGTGCATGAACGAGAAAGGGACGATCGGCTGGGACGAAGGCGCGTGTGCCTGCCATCTCTGGCGTGTCCCAATCTTTCCCAGCCTTCGGGGATGAGATCCGCAGGACGGATGTCGCGCACGGGATCGTGCCGTCGTAGGTCACGACAATTCCGATCTCCTCGGCGTAGAACGACGGGTTAGTGACGAGGCACAGCCCGCCAGACTGCGGGCGCAGGTAGAGACGGCGACTCGCGTTTACCCTTCCGTCAGAGTTGTTCGAACACGCGGAATCAAGAGCGTCCTCGAAGCCCGCCGGGAACGGAAACGCGACCATGCAAGCATCGCGAGTCTCCTCGAAACGGTTGACACACGCATCGGCGACTGCGCGCGTGCAGTTGGGCTGGCCGAAGCAACGCGTTGACTCGCGTGACGCGGGCAGGACGCATGCGAGCATCCGGCGCACATCGTCGTTCTCGAATTCACGGAAGACATCCCTTATGCAGGGGGGAAGCTGGCTCCGAGCCGCACTTTGAAGGCAGTCCGCGCGGTCGTCGCGATCGGGGTCGCATAGACAGAAAGCGGTCTGCGTCTCGATCAATGCCTCAGACACTTGATCGAGCAAGGCTTCCAGGTCGGAGGCATCGGTGTTGTCGTCGCCTCCGCCGCCGCAAGCCACCAGGGAAACGGCAACAGCCGCTGCTACTAGCATCGGCACTCGTGCCAGGTTGCCCGAGGAAGAGATTCTCCACGCTCCCACAATCACAGTTGTCCTTAGCCTGAGTCCGCAGGCAACACGAACCCCCAAGTCGGATGCCCTTCTATGCGCAGCCCTGTTGAGCAGCGGGTCGTAGGCTCGAGTCCTACACGGCCCATCGCTCGTTCCGGTGTCAGTTGAGAATCAAAACTGATCGAAACGGAGTGAAACCTACAGTAACTCGATGACGGCCTCGTTGTTGGAACAACGCCAGCTTGCGTGAAAGCCCCCGTTTTTCCGGGCGACGTTTCCGACGCCGCAGCTCTCTTACAGGCCGGGGATACCGAGAACGACGTCATCCTGGGCACCTGGTACTCCGATCCGAACCGGGTCCGAAGCCAATGGCAATGACGCGGTGTCGCATTCTGGCGCAGCAAGGCGCTTCGTGCCCGCTGCGCGATTGACGCCACAGTATCTCACTTGTAGGCCCCGCATGATGCGCAGGCAGATCTGCGCACTCGCTGCAGGCCAGTACGCCCTACTTCTACCCGACGCAGGAGGCTTTCCATGGCAGACAACTACTCCGTCTTGAACAGGCTCGGAGACCTCGAGCAACGCCTCGCCCGGCTCGAAGGCCCCAGTGCGCCTGAGGCCTCAGTGCGGCCTCATAAGAAATCAGCTGGCACCTACTGCGGACTACCTCTTGTGCCGGAGCGCGTGCTGGGCCCCGAGGTCTCGCCCGACCGGGCCGCGCTTCTCATTCGCCTTGGCCGAAAGTGGGTCAATGGCACCGTCCTGCATTACTACTTCTTCGACAAGGACACCGATGGACATTCCGTGAGGCTCCGGGATGGGACACGGCGATGGATCTCATGGGTCGGTCCAGAAGAGCAGCGTGCCGTCGTGCGGCGTGCTTTTCAGGAATGGAAAGATCTCGGAATCGGTCTCCAAGTGCGCGAGGTGTCTGTGCGGGAGGAAGCCGAGATTCGAATCGGCTTCGGCCAGGGGGACGGCTCCTGGTCTTACATCGGGCGCGACATCATCGACCATGTTCCCGCGGTGAACGATCGCACCATGAACCTCGGTTGGGATCTAACGCGCGGGGACGGACTCGATACCGCAGTGCACGAGATCGGGCACACGCTAGGCTTCCCGCACGAGCACCAGAATCCCATCGCCGGTCTCGTTTGGGACGAGGAGGCCGTCTACACGGCGCTGGCCCAACCGCCCAACGGATGGTCTCGTGAACAGACCTACCACAACATTATCCGCAAGCTCGAACGAGCCGCAGTGCGGGGATCCGAGTGGGATCCAAACTCGATCATGCACTATCCGTTCGAGGCCGGGCTCATTCTGGAGCCCGAACGGTATCGTAGCGGGCTCTTCCCCGAGGATGGACTGTCGCCGATGGACATCGAAACGGTCCGTGAGATCTATCCACCGACCGCAGGTGTTCACGCAGAGCTCCGAGAGTTGGACGCCCGCCACCTGAATTTGTCCGCGGGGGAGACCGCGGCGTTCTCGATTACGCCAGACGCGACGCGAACCTATACGATAGGCACCTTCGGTACTGCCGACACGGTGATCGTGCTCTTCGAGGAGGAGCAGGGAGAGCTACGCTATCGCGCAGGGGACGATGACAGCGGCACCGACACGAACGCGACGATTCGCACAAGACTGATTCGCGGCCGCAAGTACGTGCTACGTATCCGCCTCTACTATGCCGACGTGTCTGGCAAGAGTGCGGTGATGCTGTGGTGAGAGTCGCACCGTAGCGGGATGGAGCCTCTACAAGGTCGGATATCGTGGCGTTACGTCAACCCGAACTGGGCGTTCATGCCGTCTTGTATCACCCTCTCCGGAAGTCGCGCGCCCGACTCGACCGTGTAGTTGTGTCGATCACGGTACGCGGTCCTGACGCTTCCGGAGGCCGAGCAGGATCGCTATGCCACCTTCGACCGCTCGCCGCACGCGGTCGCGTACTTCGAAACAGACCGTCTCGTCGGTCGCCTTTCCCGCGAGAGCCGTCGTCTCGATCGGGCCGCCGAACCAGAAGTAGAATTGCTGCGGGCGTGGGATCGGCGTTCCGGCGAGCCCGGAGACGATCGGGGGAATCTCCTCGGCGCGCGTGATGAAGCGTCGTACGAGGTCGCCGACGACGGGTGTCGCGAGAATGTCTCCTGCGTCCAGGACGACGTCGTAGCACTCCTCGGCGCCGACGGCGGCGAAGGGCACGATCGGGTAGCCGTGCTCGATGGCGAGACGCACGAATCCCAGACGCTCCTTCCAGATGAGTTGGTACTTCTCGTCCCGACGCTTCATGACCTCACGGCCTCCGCCAGGGTAGACGAGGATGGACTCGCCGGCGTGCATCAGTTCCCGGCAGTTTTCGCGCGTACCCTCGACGGCGCCGAGGCTTGCCAGGAACTCGCGCCATCCCGGGATCTGAAAGTGCAGGTGGTCGGCCAGACCGTGGGGTGAAATGGAGAGTCGCTCATGCAGGCCGAGGAGCATCAGCGGTAGGTCGAGCATGCCCATTACAGTGTGATTGCCGGCGAGCATGCACGGTCGTCCGGTCGGGATGTTCGAGACGCCGAGGAACTCGGGATCAGTCAGCCAACGCCAGGGCGCCAGCGCGAACTTCACCAGCGCGAGGGCTGTGGGGTCGGGGTCTTTGCGTAGAGTACTTGCCACCGGAACGCTCGCCAGCTTACCGGGCCGAGCATGGGTCGCGCTATCGTCCGCGGGTGGTTTGCCGCGGCGGCCGTCCCCACGTTTCCCAGATTCGTGAATGCCCTTCGTGAACAGCTTTGGCAAGAAGTTGCCGCATAGAGTTGACCGAAGTCAACCGCTCGAACCTCTGCCGGTACCGAGGAGGGGTGCACAGCCCTCTCATACCCCGGTCGAGGCTCAGAGAACCACCGACGGCAAGCAGACTTCCTTCTCCTTCTTCAAATCGACGCGCTCGCGGCCGAGAAAGTTCGTCGCGTGCACTCCCGTGAGCCTCCCCGTCTTCGTTTGTGCGACACAGTGGCCGAGGTCGAGGTAGTCGCCGCAGTCCTCGTTCTTTCGGCACGGTTGCCCGGGGATTCCTGATGCCTGGGCGCACGCCTTCTTGAGGGCCTTCACGGCGTAGCAGAGGAAGTGGGCGTCGGGATGTTGCGGGGGCGCGCCGTCGACGGCCGTTGCGAGACAGAGCCGTGTCGGCTTCTTGAGCTGCAGCGCGCGGTCGCCAATCGCGAGGACGTTGTCGCGGAGCGAGGTTGCGATCCCCTTTGGAAAGCGCGTGAGGCAGGGCCCGTCGAGGCCGGCAATGCCACAATCGAGCGCGGACCTGCAGGTGGTCGCCGGGTCTCCCGCGCAGACCTTCTTCACGAGCTTGACGCCGTAGCACTTGTAGGTGTCGACGTTGGTCGGACCGGGGGTTGGCGCGGGCGCCGGAAAGGCGATCGCCGTCGCCGCCATGAGCCCGGCAGGCTTCTTCGTCGCCACCACCAGCGTGCCGAGCGCGTTCCGCACCACGAGGGTCGGCTGCCGCTCGTGCTTCGGCGTCTTGACGCACTCGCCGCCTGGGCAGTCGCTGTCGGCCGTGCATGGCTGGTTTTCGTTCGTCCCGGCGCCGCAGCTCCGCTTCGTCTCCTTGATCTTGTAGTCGCGAAGCTGCGTGGCGCCGTCGACGGGCGTTGCGCCCGGAGCGTAGCCCGACGCGCAGAAGAGGTTGGTTTTCTTGATGTCGAAGGCTTTCGTCTCGAGCGAGTCGGCCAGCACCGCCTGGTAGCCGACCGGGCCCTTGTTCTTCGCGCAGAACGCGGTCGTGTTCTCGGTGCCGCCGCAGTCGATTTCGTTCGCGCACGCGCCCCCGGCGTTCGCCGGCGCAGCCGCCGTGCAGATCGTGCCACGCGTCGGCTTGCCGCCGTAGCAGACAAAGGGATCAAGCAGCGAAAGCGCCGACGATACGACCGTCGCCTCCGTCGGGATCGACGGCCGTGAACAGCCCCTCGAATGTGTAGTCGTCGGGGACGAGCGGATTCGTGAGGATGCCGGGATAGATGTAGAGGTGGACGCGAAACTCGCCGCCGTAGCTCAGGAGGCTCGGCTTGCCGTCGCCGCCGAAGGGCAGGAGGAAGTCGATGAAGCGCATGCCGCCGCTCTCGGTCACCTCGATGTCGGGATCGATGCCGTCGGTGTAGCGGCCGTTCGAGTCGAGGTCGGGATAGGCGAAGGTCGGCGGTGCCGAGGCGCGAAGTGGTGTCAGCACCTCGACGATGTCGTCCCGGTCGAAGTCGAGCCCGACGAGTCCGATCTGCGTTCGCTCGGGTCCGAGGGCTTGGAACCCGTTGAAGACGTACGCATCCGGAATGGCGACGCTCGCCGCGGCCGTCTGGTAGGTGTCGCCCATCACGTCGAACTTCACGGTGAAGCCCGGACTCACCCCCGCGGCATCGCTGGTCGTCGTGACAGCGAGTCCCGGCGGTGTCCCGTAGGTCGGCGCGCCGACCGAGCGCACGAGCGGCGGCGCCAGGCTGTTCGTGCAGTCCTCCTTGCCGGTCGGGTCGACGCAACCGTCGCTCGTCTGGGAACAGCAGGCGCTGGCGCAGGTATAGGGGCCGTTTAGATCCGCGCATCCGCACCCGCAGCTCGTGCAGCCGGTGAGCAGGGCGGCTGCGGCACACGCCGCGAGGACGAGGACGGACAGCGTGGGCACGAGTCGAACTGGCACGCACGGCGCCGTGTCCGAGCGGTAGGCGGACATGGGGAACGGATAGCGCAGGCGTGGCCCGATGGTCAAAGGCTCGGCGGATCGCCCGCGCGCGGGCGTCATGGAAGTCTACTCGACGCGAAAACCTATGATTGGTACGGCTGAATAACCTGCTCATCGCGCAGCGCAGGAGGAGTGATGACACGCATCCGCGGTGCGCTCCCGGGCCGCTCGTTGCAGATCTCGTCCGCATACGCCACGTTGCCGACGATGACCGGACTTCCAGTTCCTCGGATGTTGAAGCCGATGCCGCGGTTGCCCGTTGCGATGTTGCCCTCTACGCGAACGTCCCCGTATCGGTTGGCGAGGCCCCGAGACTCAGACCCGGTGAGCGAGAATCCGTGTTTACGCTTGCCGAATATGACGCCGGGGACATCGATGTGAACCCCGTAGCGGCCGGGCCCCACCTCGACGACTCCGCCTTCCCGCGCTTCCGCGATGCCTCGACTGATCGTTCGGCAAGGGGCGCTCTTGGTACCGCAGCCCGGCCCGTCGGTGCCTTCGATGGCAACGAGAGTCTTGGCGGCGTCGGCGGTCCCCGCGAGCAGCAGGACGAGGGCGAGGGTGGCTCCGATGGTCTGATTGTACATTAAAAGTTGAGAATCTCCTCGCTTCTTGCTGACCCGGTTTCGCCTTGACGCTCGCGGGCCTCCTCTTCGTGGGACTCGTGTTCCGGGCGTTGCGAATCAAGACCCGCGGCCGTCCCCGGGTCTGGTTGCGCAGTTGCGCATCGCTCTTGACTCCTCCACGTTGCCCGTGCAGGAACAGACGCGTCACCGACCACTCCCGCTCTCGGTCAGTCGCTCCGGCCTGAGAACGAGCGCTGCATGCGCTCACGGGCGAGTCGCACCCTGACACTAGGCGTTCGGAGGCCAGACGATGATCAAGATAGCGGGTTGCGCTCATAGTGCGCGTTTCGGAGCACGCGGGTTCGTCTTCGCGGTGGTCGCGATGATCCTCGTCGCCGTGCCGGCGCGCGCGGGCGATCGCGGTGTGCAGTTCACGCCCGACGGGAAGCGCGTACTTGCCAACAAGGATGTTGGCACCGAACGGTGGGCGATCGCCCTCAATGCCGACGGGACGGTCACGGGCAACGTCTTCAGGACCGACGGCGGGATGCCCGCGTTCATCGCGTGTGATCCGCTCGCGGGCGACAACGCCTTTGCCTGCTTTGGCGCGGATCCCTGCAGTGACGACGGTGGCGTGGCGCGCGGCATCCAGCGCACGCCCGACGGCGAGCGTGTGCTCGTGAGCAAGGACGTCGGCCCCGATCGCTGGGCGATTACCCTGAACGGCGATGGGACCGTGACCGGCAACGTGTTTCGCGGGGGCGGGGGCGCGCCGGCTTTCCTTGCGTGTGATCCCCTGGAGGCGGCGAACAGTTTCGCGTGCTTTGGGGCGGATGCCTGCAACTCGGCGCCGTGTGACGGCCTCTTCTCGTTCATCGACGATGTTACCCTGCCGGCCGAATTCTTCGAGGTGCCGGCCTCCTGTGGGGCGCCGTTCGGGTTTCTGGCCAACGTCACGTTGCCGGACGGTTTCTTCGCGTTGCAGGTTGCCGAGGACGTCGTGTCGTCCATCGCGACCGGGGATGGGGTGATCGCCGTGCTGCGGATTGGGGCGGCGCCGATTCCTGGCCTCGGTGCGCCGAATCCGATTGCGGGCGTGTTGGGCAACACGAACGTCAGTCCCGGCGGCACCAACGAGCTGGATATCTTCTTCAGCGGGTTCGCGGGGGCCAGCGCGAGTACGGCGCAGCGCGATTCTCAGTCGACGGGCGCGGCGCTGGTCGTCGCGATCGGCGACGAGGCGTGTGCCCCTACGGATCTCGTGAGCGACTGGTTCGAGGTCCCGCTCGACACGGCTTCTGGGCAGCTCGATCTGTCGGTGTCGTTCTCAGAGGCACTCGAGGACGGGGACTTCGTGATCTGCATCACCACGATCGAGGATGGGGTGATTGGCGAGTACTTCGTCGTGCAGCAAACCGCTGGGGAGAGCCCAACAACACCCGGCGTCGATGAATCGTGTTTCGACGTGATCGTCGACATCGCCGCCAGTGACGACATCCTGGCCGCGGCCTTCTTCCTGGAGTACCCACCGGACGCACTCAGCATGCCGGGATCGCAGTTTTCTGGTGATCTCGTTCCGGAGACGGCGGAACGCGCCACGTTCTTGATGCCGTTCACGGAGGCAACGCCGCTCGCCGACTTCGACCTGCTGGGTGGGCCGGAGGGTGGGCAAGACGGGCTTGACGAGACGCTGTTCTTCGCGGTGACCGCCGACGAGTCTTTTCCCCCAGGCGACGTGGCACGCATTTCCTTTGATTGCGTGGCAGGTGTTCCGCCGCCCCCCGTCAACGAGTTCATCTGTACGGTGACCGCTGTTGGATCAGGTGGGGCGAACAGCAATGCCACCTGCGGGGTGCGCGCGGCGCCGTAGCGCGCCCGCGAGAACTCCCGCTTCGCGCGTCAGTTTCGGAGTCGCTGTCCGAGGTATGCCGCGCCGCACACGGCCCCGCCGAAGATGAGTAGATTCGAGAGCATCGACGAGAACTCGTAGTCCGGGTCCGTCATGAACCACGCGTGCAACACCCCGTGGAGTACGAGGAATCCGGCGACTCCTATCCGGGAGCGCGCGCGTATACGCGCGTCGGTGCTGGCGATGAGCGCGATGATTCCCGCGAAGAGCGGTACGTGCAGTGCCACGAACGCGACCATCCCGACATCGTCGGGGAGGGATCGCAGCACCGGCAGCACACGCCACTCGTGATTTGGCATGGCGTCGAGCTCGTGGGTCAGCAGGGCGCCGAGGCCGAGATAGAAGACGAGGTTTCTCATGGCGTGAAAGGATCTCCCTTCCGGTGCTAGGGGCGCCGGATCCGTCGGTCGAGGATGTCGTTCTCGATCACAGGGATGAGGTCTTCCAGGATCGAGTCTTCGAATCGGCCGGAGGTCGCCTCTTCTATCTCGGGAACCTGGGTCTCCGGGATGGTGTGATTGACATAGAACGAGCCCGTGCGGCCGCCGGAGCCGGGGAGGAACGCCATATACATGTTCTGGAGTTGCCCGGTGAGGATGAGCGCGTCGAGGAGGAGGCGCACTTGTTCGAAGTCTTGCGGCTTCTGGCCGTATCCGCCGAGGAAGTAGACGATCGGAAAGCTGTCCTCGCTTCGGAAGAACGCCGGGGGGCGGTAGACGACGATGTCGCGCATTGGCGTCGCGGCGCCGTCTCGCAGGGCGGGTGATGGGAGGGCGCCGGTGACGATGTCGCCGGTCGGGTCGAGGTTCGGCGGTTCGAAGTCGATGTCGAGACCCGGGAAGTCGATGTCGAGATCGGGCGCGTTGCCCGAGCCTGGTCCGAAGACGCCGTCGGGAAAGCTCTCGTTCAGAAACCCGATCATGCTGATGATTCGTTGCCAGACGGTGCCCGTGCCGCAGACGTCACCGTTCAGCAGATCGTCGGGATCGACACTCTCGAAGCCGACATGGCCCGCGGGGTAGCGCACGAGGAGGAACGGGGCATTCGGTCCGGGGAGATCGGTGCAGTTGCCGTCAAACCCGTCCTGGATGGCCACGGCGATGCCCTTCGCGACGAGGACGTCGACGAGATCGGCGTAGTGCTGCGCGAAGCCGAGTTCGTCTTCCGTGCCGACGTCCATGTAGATCCGTTGCGTACGGATGGCATCGGCGGAGAGACCCTCCAGACGGGTGAGCGGATCCTGAGCGAACCAACGGGCCCGGTCTGGGTCGTAGTCGAAGGTGCCGTTTCCTTCGCCGAAGTCCCCGCTTCCCGGGACGCCATCGAGGCCGTCATCGTCGAAGGTCTCCCCGCGATCGGGCTCGAACACGAAGTTTAGGTTCGGGTCGGTGAACGGTTCGGAGTAGTTGACGACGAGGCCGTCTCCGACGTCGAAGATGCCATCGGCGTCGAGGTCGGCGACCTCGCGGCCCGCGCGTTCGACGCGGGTCGCCCCAGGCGCAATGGCGGCGAGTGATCCCCCCGCAACTAGCATTACGTCCGTTGCCACTCGCGGCAACTCGTCGAGTTGGCGCAGGCCATCCTCGTTGGTGTCACCGCCGTCGACGAATCCGCGTGCGTCCGCGGGGAGCGTGAAGGACCCATAGAGGTCGTCGATGAGTGTCGTGGCTGGTTCGGAGTCGCGGGCGAGATACTGCCGGCTCGGGTCGGAGTGATGGAGGAAGGGGTTGCCGAAGGCGATCGACAGGTCCTGAAACATCCTGATCCGTGAGTCGCGCTCGGGGTAGGGGGGAAGGTGGTCGAAGGTGAAGTCCTCACCGACTTGGCGTGGCAGCGTGGTCTGCGTCTTGACCTCGAGGTTGTCCTCGATGCTATCGCGGAGCAGTTGGCCCATCGAGACTGGTCCGCCGAGCGATGCGATGGTTCCGAAGAGATCGCCGTGCTTGGTGCCGAGGTTCAGTGCACCGTAGCCGCCCATGGAAACGCCGGCGATGGCGCGGAACTCGCGGCTCGCCTCGAGCGCCGGCGCCGGTCCGGTGGTATCCTCGCTCTCGCCGCTGCTGCCGCTCCCGCACCCGACGGCAAGGCCCCCGATGAGGATCGCGGCGGTGGCGATCCATCGACGCATCTCCGCGCGATGTCGATGTCGCGTGATAGCCGATTGCATTGGTGTCATCCCCCTAGGCCATCGGCCTGTGCCGCGAGTTGCGCCGTAGCTCGCGCTGGCGTTGGAAGCGACGACCGGCGGTCTCCTTATCTCCGCCTCGGGAGGGGTGCAATCCCAGGTCGGAGCCCCCGAAGTGCCGCGGTGCGCGTTCCACGGGTCGATCCGACTCGTCCCCGCGCCGATGACGGTCGGCGTGAGCGCGGCGGAGACAAATGGGGTACGTTCGGCCGATGCCGCTGGCGTCGGGCAATCCCTTGGTGTCGATCATCACGCCGACGCGGCTGCGGCCGGATTTCTTGCGGCGCTGTATCCTGGCGATCCAGCGCCAGGAAATGGCGGAACACGAGCACATCATCGTCGCCGATCGCTGCCCGCTATCGCGGGCGGTGTACGAGGAGTTCGCGGAGGATGCGCGGATCGTGTTTGCCGAACTCACGACGTGCGTGTGCGATCCGATCCTTCGCCGGACGCGCATCAGTCACAATGCCTCCTGCGCGAGGAATCTGGCGCTGACGCTCGCGCGGGCCGACGTCATCGCCTATTGCGACGACGACAACGTGCTCCTGCCGAACCATACGCGCACGGCCTTGGAGTATCTGGCGGAGCATCCCGAGGTGGACGGGCTCTGCACGCAATACGTCCACAACAACTGGTCCCGGAGTTCCTCGTACGATGCGGTGTTCGCGGCCGATCTCTACGATACGAGCTTTCAGGATGGGCACGGAACGTGGGACACCAGCGTGTTCGTGCATCGGGCGGAGGTGCCGAAGCGGTACGGGTTCTGGAGGCCGTTGGCGGAGGCGTTGTTCGGCTTCGATCGTCGTTGGGCGCTGTCCTGGGGGAGGATTACCCGTTCGCGTCTTCCGCGGAGCACGAGTGTACGGCAGTGGGGATCCTGGCTCTCGCTGAAGGCGCGCAGCATGATGCGATTGCCGGTCGTTAGCGAGGATCACGAACTCTTCATGTGGTGGCGGCGTCAGGGGGCGCGCCTCACCACGGTGGCGGTGACGACGTGCATCTATCACGCACATAGGGGCAACGTACTCTGTCACAGCCAAGGTGGGGACGAGCCGCGGTTGGAGCGACGTCGGCGCGAGGCGTACCGCGCGCGGCTTGGTGTGGCGGCGACCGAAGTCGGAGTGCTCGAAGCGGCGTCAGCGTACGGGGGTGCCGCGAGTCGGAGCCTCGTCCGACGGGTCCAGCGATTCTGGGGTGGTCTGCGTGTGGCGGCGGGGGAGATCGCCCGGCTGATCCCCGATCTCGTCGCGGTGCCGAGTTGGGTGCGCACACGCCGTCGCCGCGTGCGGGACATCCACGACCTCGAGCTTGGTCACCTGCGGAGTATGCGCGAGCGCGCCGCCGTCGATGCGACCGGGAGACCGGTGCCTTGGTATACCTATCCGGCCATCGAGTTTCTGCGGCAACTCGATCTCGGCTCCTTCGACGTGCTCGAGTTTGGCGCCGGCAACTCGACCGCGTTCTGGGCTGAACGAGCCCGCCGGGTCGTGTCGGTCGAGAGCGATCCCGCGTGGTATCGGCGGCTGGCCGCGGATGTACGGGACAATCAGACCCTGTGGCTGCACGAGAACTGCGCGAGCTACGTTGCGGCGCCTGCTGCGCTCGAGATGCGGTTCGATATCGTCGTGATCGACGGGCGGTGGCGGAAATCGTGCGCCGAGGCGGCTACGCGCTATCTGAAGTCGGACGGCCTGCTCGTGTTCGACAACGCCGACTGGTTTCCCGCTTCGTGTGCGCTGCTGCGACGCGCCGGGCTTCTTCAGCTCGACCTGAGCGGGTTCTCGCCGATCAACGACTATCGCTCGACGACCGCGATCTTCGTGCGCGCCGGTACGCGATTGCAGGAGGGCTACCGGAACCCGTTACCCATCGGGGGCTTGGATCAAGTCGGCGTGCCCGAAGACGACTACGAAGAGCGCTAGGGCGGGGCTACAGCTTTCGTGCCGGTTCGAGAAACGTCCGCACCTTCTCATCGATGGCGCGGAGCGTATCGTCGGTCGTGAGGCCCTCGGCGACGACGATCACCTGGTCGATGCCGTACGCATGGTAGCGCTCGATATCCTCGAACGTGATGGGTTTCCGATACGGCGAAACTGCGAACTCGACCTCACTTCGCGCGCGCCCGCGTTCGGCGAGCATGTCCTCGAGGGTCTTCACCTTGTCGCCCACGTCGGCGGGGAGCAAGTTGAAGCCGAACCAGCCCTGGCCGAGATCGGCCGTGCGACGGAGCGCCGGCTTGCTC
Source organism: Deltaproteobacteria bacterium (assembly GCA_029262315.1). GTDB lineage: Bacteria > Desulfobacterota > Binatia > UTPRO1 > UTPRO1 > JAJCZP01. The sequence goes on from JAJCZP010000218.1 coordinate 28,105, forward strand.
TCGCCGCCGAAGTAGATCGGCGGGTGTGGCTTCTGTATCGGTTTCGGGTACTGGCGACAGGCGCGCATGTCGTAGTGCTTGCCGTGATGTTCGGAGATGGGATCCTCCCAGAGCCGCTTCATTACTGCGAGGTACTCGCGGCAGATCTCGCCGCGCCCCTCGAAAGGCATTTGCAGGACCTCGAACTCCTCCTTCTGCCAGCCGACGCCGACCCCGAAGATCAGTCGCCCGTCCAGGAGCACATCGAGATCGGACACCATTTTCGCCGTGTAGACGGGGTTCCGCTGCGGAACGAGGGTGATGCCAGGGCCGACGCGAATGTGATCGGTGACGGCGGCGATGAACGACAGCAGAATGAACGGATCGAGCAGGCCGGCTTCTCCCCCGAGGGGAAAGCGGCCCGTCTCGTCGTCATAGGGGTACACGCTCTCCTGCGTGTCGAAGAGGACGACGTGTTCTGGTTGCCAGAGCGTTGCGAAGCCCGCCTGATCGCAGGCGCGGGCAACGGCCTTCACGTGTGCCGGCGTCGCCACCGGACTGTGCATCGCGGGGAGAATACCGATCTTCATGCGGTTCCACTAATCACAACGGGTGCGGCGTCGCTAGCCTCGACTGTCCTGGGCGCTGTGTGGTGGATCGTCCGGCAGGCGCTAGGTAAGCTGGACCGTGTCGCCCACGCGGACGCGCCCGGGGGTGTCGACGGCCGCGTATACGCCGAGGCTGCCACCGCCTTCCTTCACGATCGCGCGCATGATGCGGGGATCCCGGGGTAAGTCGGCGAAGCCATGGGTGGTCATGACGCAGCGTGGGCAATCGATCGTGGTGTTGATCGTGGTGTCACCGATCTGGATTCGTGAAGCACCCCAGCCGAGTTCGGGCAGCGTTCCCTCAGGGTCCTTCGCCTCGATGAGGAAGTTCGGGCGGAAGCGGCGGACATCGAAGATGGACTCGGGGAACGTCGCCTGCATGTGATCGAGCGAGGTCTGCGTCATGAGCATGAGCGGATAGGCATCGAAATAGGTGCCCAGTGGCGACTCGTACTCGAAGATCTCGGGGGGGAATTTCGTGAGATCGGGGAGAGGCTCGTCGGCGTTCCGGCCGAAGATACTTCGAAGCTCGGCTTCGAGGTCCTCGTCGTCGGGGGCGCCTCGGCGGTAGTGATCGAGCGCATCAGCGGGGAGGAGCGGCCAGAGCGTCACCGCGTGATCGACCGCGGCCGAGACGCGTGTCCCGGCGTCCTCGTCGTTCGACCACAGCGTTTCCCCGGTTGGGAGTGTGATGCGTGCGGGCGGCGCCGCTCCCGACGTGGGCTCCGATTCATAGCGAGCGGCACACTGCATCAGCGTGGGGATCTTCTTGGCGCCGCGAATGCCACCGCGCACTTCGTCGCGGACAGCCCACGCGCGATCGCCGACGATACCCTGCGCGCTGAGTGAGACCTCCGCCAGGCTCTCGCCGCCCATACTCTTGACGGGGTAGCGATAGATCGCCTTGATCGTTCCGAGCTCTTTCATCGTGTGCGACTCCTTTCCGGATGGCACGCGCATGTGGCCACGAGCCTCGCGATCCCGCAAGTGCCCCGGCGAGGGGGGCGCCGACGGCGATCGTGGGGGGCAGCGGGGACCACCCGTCGGCGGCGGGCACCCGTCCGAGAGGGCACCCCGGGGGTGGACGCGATGCTCAGCTATATATATGGATGAGCGGACTTGCTCTGCCCGGTCGCTCGAGTCGGGCGAAGGGCCGGTCTTTTCGCCCAGATCTCGCGAGCCATTGTGCTCTCAACCCGGCGCTGATAGTACAGCTCGATTCCTGACGGGGTCGTAGTTCAGCTGGTTAGAACGCCTGCCTGTCACGCAGGAGGTCGCGAGTTCGAGTCTCGTCGGCCCCGCTTGAGCCAAACCAAACATGAAGAAACATACTTTGATGACACGACGTGAGGACGCGCTTTCCGAGCGAAAGTGGTTCCTCGTAAATGCTGACGGGCGGGTCGTGGGCCGACTGGCGACGCAGATCGCCATGGTGCTCCGCGGCAAGCACAAGCCTACCTTTACCCCGCACGTGGATTCGGGCGACTTTGTGGTCGTCGTCAACGCGGGCAAGGTTCGGCTCACGGGACGGAAGCTGATCGATAAGATCTACTACCGGCACACCGGGTACCCGGGTGGTTTGCGTGAGACGACGGCTGGGCGATTGATGGGAGAGCGTCCGGAACGAGTGTTGCGTTCGGCGGTCGTCGGCATGTTGCCGAAGAACCGTCTGGGCCGGCAGCTCGCCAGTAAGCTCAAGATCTATCGTAGCGATGATCATCCGCACGCGGCGCAGAAGCCCGAGCCGCTGGCACTGTAATTCTGAAGAGCGAGTTTGAGGAGCATTGATGGCTGAGCCACGAGAGACGCATGTGACCACGGGACGGCGCAAATGTTCGGTGGCCCGGGTACGCCTGTCGCCCGGTGTGGGCAAGCTGACGGTCAACCAACGTACGCTCGAGGACTACTTCGGTCGCGAGACGTCGCGGATGATCGTCAATCAGCCATTCGATCTCACCGATACCCATGGCCAGTACGACTTGTGGGTGAAGGTGCAGGGCGGCGGTGTGGCCGCGCAAGCCGGTGCCATCCGTCACGGTCTGACGCGTGCGCTGCTTCTTGCCAATCCGGACTTTCGGGGCACGCTCAAGAAGGCTGGGTTCATCACGCGTGACCCGCGTGAGGTCGAGCGCAAGAAGTACGGGCGCCACAAAGCCCGCAAGCGTCCACAGTACTCGAAGCGCTAGTCCCGTGCCCGCCCCGGATTCCATCCGGGTCGCCGTGGTCGGGGCGACCGGATACGTCGGCGCGGAACTCGTAGGCTACCTCGCCGGTCATCCTGGTGCGCGTCTCACCGCGGTGACCTCCGAGCAGAGCGCCGGGAAGCTGCTCGCCGATGTGCACCCGTTCCTGCAGGGCGCGTGTGACCTTGGTCTGGTACCGTTCGAGCCGAAGGCGGTTGCCGGCGAGGCCGATGTGGCGTTCACGGCGTTGCCGCATGGCGCGTCTGCGGCTGGGGTCGCGGCGCTCCTCGATGCGGGCGTCGAGGTCGTCGATCTGAGTGCCGATTTTCGACTTTCCGATCCCGAGGAGTACGCGCGGTGGTACGGGACCCATCCCGTGCCGGCGCTCCTCAACGAAGCCGTCTACGGACTCACCGAGTTCGCACGTGCCGCGCTGCCCGGAGCGCGCCTCGTCGCCAATCCGGGGTGCTATCCTACGGGTGCGCTCCTCGGTCTGTTGCCGCTCCTCGACGCCGGTCACATCGAGACGCATGGCATCGTCGTCGATTCCAAGTCCGGAGTGACGGGCGCGGGGCGGACGGTCGCGGCGGAGTACCTCTTCGCCGAGATCAGCGACAGCTTTCGGGCGTACAAGGTCGGGAATCATCGGCATGCTCCCGAGATCGATGGCAACGTCCGCGCGCGGACCGGTGGGGATCACTCGCTCACGTTCGTGCCGCACCTGCTTCCGATCAAGCGCGGCATTCTCAGCACGATCTACACGCGCTTGCGCCCAGGCGTGGATCTCGCCGCGGTCGAGCAGACATTCCGGGCACGGTACGAGCAGGAGCGCTTCGTCCGCGTGTGTGGCACGCGTCTGCCCGAGCTACGTGAAGTCGTCGGTACCAACGACTGCGCCATCGGGTGGGCGGTGGACGGTGGCAGCAACACGCTCGTGACCGTGACGGTGATCGACAATCTCGGCAAGGGCGCGGCCGGCCAGGCCATCCAGAATTTCAATGTTATGCAGGGCCTGCCCGAATCGACCGGCCTCGAACGCGTCGCGCTGGTGCCGTAAATCCTTCTGTCGCTGTCTCGCTATTCGGGGCCGAGGAGGAGGAAGGCGCCGAGGACGGTGAAGACGGCGTTGGCGGCCCAGCCGGCGATGGCGGGAGGGATGGCGCCGCCGTGGCCGAGTGACAGGCACAGCGCGAGGATCACCCAGTAGGAGAATCCGACCATCAGGCCCATGCCGGCGCTGGCCACGAGTGGACGCTGGCGCGGATTGCGGCTGGCGAGCGGGATGGCGATCAGCGTCATCACGAACGGCAGGAACGGCAGCGCGAGTTTCAGGTGTAGGTCGACGCGCAACTCCGTCATGTCGATGCCCTTGCGGCTCAAGTCGTTGATGCGATGCCGCAGCCGTAGGAAGTTGAGCTCCTCCGCATCCGTGTCGAGAATGCGGAAGTCCTGCGGGCGGTCGGGGAGGGTGAAGTCCTCGTGGCCGAGCGCCGTGACGCCGACGTTGCCGGCGTCATCGAAGCTACGCTCCGTGGCGAGGTGGAACTCCCAGCGATCGCCCCGCCACTGCGCGCTCGGAATCTCCACCAACCGCTTGAGCTCGAACGTTGGGCTGAAGTCGTACACGGTCAGACCGACCAGGCGTTCCTGCCGCGAGTCGAAGTGTTCGATGTTGTAGATGCCGGCGCTCCCGTGGAACCAGATGCCGTGCTCGCTGAGGAGCGCCCGCATCGGTTGTTTCTTGATTTCCACGTACTCGATCTGGCGCGAACGACTGGCGCAGTACGGAACGACGACCTCGTTCCAGAACAGGATCGTGAGGCCGAGGATCGCGGCGGTCAGCAGTAGTGGCCAGCCGATTTGAAGCGTGCTGATGCCGGACGCTCGGAGCGCCGTGATCTCGCTGTGGTGCGCCATGATGCCGAGACCGAGCAGGACCGAGGCCAGCGTCGCCACGGGGACGAGTTGCGTGATGATGAGCGGTATCTTGTACAGCAGGTGGCGGGCGACCGCGCTCGCGCTCGCGCCGTGTCTGAGAAACGAGTCGAGGTTGTCGAAGAAGTCGACGAGGACGTAGATCATGAGGAACGCGACCATGCACAAGCCGAAGATTCGCGCGCACTCGATGAGCACGTAGCGTCGGAGGATGGCCGATGAATTGACGACGGCGCTGCTCATGGGTGCGACGTCACTCGCTTCTGGCGCAGGAGTGCGAGCCGTTGGCCGAGCCTTCCAGCAATGCCCCAAGGCTTCTCGCGTGCCGCGGATTGAAACAGCGCGAGCCCGATGAGTGTGAAGAAGGCATTGGGCATCCACAGACCGACCATGGGTGGGAGCGTGCCCTTCTCGGCCATAGTCTCTCCCGCGGTCAGCAGCAGGTAATAGACGAAGAGCAGGGCAAGGCTCACCGAGAATCCTCGCGAACGGACGGCGCGTACCGGCTGGAGGCCGAGCGGCACCGCGATGAGGCCGAACACGAGACACGCGAACGGCAGTGCGAACTTCCGATGAAACTCGACGAGAAGCTCGTTGGCGTCGCCGTCAGTGTTGCGCTTTGCGGCAATCGCATCGCGCAGTTCGCCTAGCGTCATTTCCTTCGCGGTCTTCTCTTTCGACGAGAATTTCGCGAGCGCGACGGCGAGGTCCAGGGTGACGTCGTACACCGTGAAGTCGGTCTTTTGGTAGCTCTGCTCGCCCTGGATGAATGTGTGGATGTTGCCGTCGGTCAGTCGGAGCGTGACGTGTTGCGTGCTTTCGTCGCCGACGAGCACGCCGCGTTTGGCCGTGACGGTATTGCGTTGATCGGGTTCGCGGCTATCGGCGATGAGGATGCCTCGCAGCTGGTCGCCAGGCGGATCGACATGCTCGACGTAGATGACCAGGCCCGCGAAGTCATCGTTGAAGACTCGCTCCTGCAGGCCGGCGCTCGCGCGTGTTTTGGCGATCTCGTACAGGCTCGTTTTCAGGCCGACGTTGCCCCACGGGCGCGCGTACGCGGCGACGAAGAAGCTCAACACGTAGATGACCATTGTGAACAGCAGGACGGGGACCATCATCTGGTACAGGCTGATGCCCGAGGTTTTCAGCGCGACGATCTCGCTGTCGGCCGACTTGCGGCCGAACGACAGCAGGATGGCGAGCAACAGTCCCATCGGCACGGTGACTTCGAGGAAGGTCGGGAGGATGTACCCGAAGACCTTGGCAATCTGGTAGATGGGGACGCCACGGTTGACGACCAGCTCAACCAGCTTCAGCATGCGCGCCGTGAGCAGGATGAAGGTGAAGACGCCGATGCCGAAGAGGAACGGGGTGACGACTTCCCTCAGGAAGTATCGGCGTAGAGTCGGGCCCATTCCGAAGCATCACATGCTATAGAACTCGAGCCTGGATTGTAAGCGATGTCTCGACGTCATTCCCGCGGTCGTCCGCGCGCGCCTGAGCCGGTGGCTGATCTCGTTTTCGGGATCAATCCGGTGCGAGAGCTCTTGCGCGCCCAGCCCGATGCGCTGCAGTCCCTCGTCGCGGTGCCCGGCACCCGTGCCGTCGAGCCACTCCTCGAGACGGCGCGCCAGCTTGGGGTTGCCGTCGAGCTGACCGACGTCCCAACGCTCGATCGGCTGACCGGACGTGGCCATCACCAAGGGGTTGCCGCGCGGGCGCGGGCGTTTCGCTACGCGGCCCTGTCCGAGCTGCTCCAGAGTGGCTCGCGACTCTTGGTGGCCCTCGACGGGGTGACCGACCCCCAGAATCTGGGCGCGATCATCCGCTCGGCAGAGGTCCTGGGCGCTGGCGGGTTGATCCTTCCTCAGGACCGGACGGCCGCGGTCAGCCCAGCGGCGGCCCGAGCCTCCGCTGGCGCGAGCGCCCACCTCCCGGTGGCCAGAGTGGTCAATCTGGCCCGGGCGCTGGCCGAGTCGAAGGAGGTCGGGTACTGGATAGTTGGGCTGGACCCAGAGGGAGCCCAGCAATTTCAACAACTTCCGGATATTGAGCGAGCTATCATTGTGATTGGTAGCGAAGGGGCGGGTACCCGGAGATTGATTCGCGCCCAGTGCGATTTTCGGGTACAGATTCCCGTTCACGGCCGCGTTGAGTCGCTGAATGCGTCGGTCGCCGCCGGAATCGGGATCTACGAGCTGGGCCGCCTGCTGGGGGTGTCGAAAGCTTGACACCTTCTACCCCTATAGATACTTAGGATGGTTCGCACTTCATCCGCTCGCCCCGTTCTGTCACTCCGACGGTGACGGGTGCGCCTCGTGACCAGAGGCGCGACGGGTCCACGGCAGAACTGGGAATGGGCGGCGTGTTCTATAGGCAAACATTCGAACGAGCGGTCGGAGCTGATCCGGTGACGCGCAAAAGGGGAGCGTGATGCAGCGAACGTTGAGTCTTGCGCGCGCTACACGACCCGTTTGCTCGAGTTGGCGCTGGCGTAGCTCAACGGTAGAGCACCTGATTTGTAATCAGGCGGTTGTAGGTTCGATTCCTATCGCCAGCTTCGAGGCGTCGCATGTCGCGGAGAGGTACCCGAGTGGCCAAAGGGAGCAGACTGTAAATCTGCCGGCGTCAGCCTACGGAGGTTCGAATCCTCCCCTCTCCATCCAGAGGTCGAACCACGAATATCGAGGAATCTGCCAACGCGGCACCAAGGATCGTACGAACCACATGAAGAATTGCAGCGCGGGAATAGCTCAGTTGGCTAGAGCATCAGCCTTCCAAGCTGAGGGTCGCGGGTTCGAATCCCGTTTCCCGCTTCGAGCGCAGCTGATGACACGGACGATCGTGTCGGGCGCCCAGGTAGCTCAGTTGGCAGAGCACGTCCTTGGTAAGGACGAGGTCGGCGGTTCGATCCCGCTCCTGGGCTTTCGGGTTACGCGCTGATCGACTGGGTAGTTTTGAGCAAACGGAAGAGCCGGAGGAGCGATGGGTAAGGCGAAATTCGAGCGGACGAAGCCGCACGCGAACGTGGGGACGATTGGGCACGTCGATCACGGGAAGACGACGTTGACGGCGGCGATCACGAAGGTGCAGTCCGAGCACAAGATGGGCGAGT
>JAJCZP010000219.1 GCA_029262315.1 Deltaproteobacteria bacterium
CGCGGCATTGATTCGTGCCATTCATGCGTATGTGCGTGAGCACAATAAGGACCCGCAGCCGTTTATCTGGACCGCCACCGCCTCCAACATCATGCGGAAAGTTCGTCGTTGTAAAGAAGCGTTAGGAACAGGACACTAGCGATGCCACGAAAGCAAAGAATCGGAATGGTCGAGGGGAGCGAGAACGTCTTTGCTGACGTCGGACTCACCAACCCCGAGGAGTACCTGGCCAAGGCAGAGCTTGCTCGCCAGATCATGTGCGCGCTCGACGCCAAGCGGCTCACGCAAACCGAAGCGGCCAGGCTCCTCGGCGTGACCCAGCCGAAGATCTCTGCGCTCCGCAACGGGCATCTCGATGGGTTCTCGGCGGAGCGACTCATTCGCTTCCTGACGGCCCTCGGGCGCGACGTCAGGATCATCGTGTCCGCCAAGCCCCGCTCCCGGCGCCGCGCACGCTTGACCGTCAAAGCCGCATAGGGACGCCACGCGCCCTGCAAGGAAAGAAATGGCGGCGCGTGGACTCGAACCACGGACCTAGGGATTATGAGACCCTCGCTCTAACCACCTGAGCTACGCCGCCGGTACTCGGGAAGCGGCGGATACTACCGGCACGGGGGCGGACGGGCAAGGTGGTGATGCAGTCAGGCTGCTGGTGCGACGGGTGGCAGATCGCTGGCGACCACCTGGCGGGCGTGGCGCGCGACCTGGAGCAATCGCCGGGCGCTGACGTCGAGGCAGGTGAGCTTGTTGCCGTAGACGAGACCGGTGTCGACGCCGATCTGGTAGGGCAGCTTGATCCGCGCTTCACGGTCGGGAGTGTGCCCGTAGACGACCGTGAATGGGAGGTCGTGCTGTTGGCTGAAGAACTCCTCCCGGATCCAGAGGAGGTCTTCCTCGGCCTGTTTGTCGAGCGGGGTGCCGGGTCGGATCCCGGCGTGGACGAAGAGGTGCTCGTCGCGTGTGAACGAGAGCGCCAGGTCGAGGAGAAAGCGCAGGTGGGAAGGCGGCAAGCGGACAGCGGCGGCCTTGCCCTTCAGATGGGTCGGGATGCCGTAGCTCCGCAAGGTCGCGCGGCCGCCGTTGGCGAGATACGCGGTGCCGTAGCGGCCCGGGTAGCCGAGGTAGTCGAGGAGCATGTCCTCGTGGTTGCCACGGAGGAAGATCGTGCCGATGCCGGTGGCGCGGAGATCGACGAGACGCTCCATGAGGAGGCGCACGCCGGGGCCGCGATCGACGTAGTCGCCGAGGAAGACGAGCGTGTCGTCGCCCGTCGGTCCGATGTGTTCGAGCAGGACGTCTAGCTCGTCGGGACATCCGTGGAGGTCGCCGATGGCGTAGAGGCTCACTCGTCGGCTCCGAGGATCTCGGTCAGTGCCCGCTGGTCTTGGAGGATCTCGAGCGCGGCGCTGTACGGATCGATGTCGCCGCGGCGTACGCGCTCGATCAGGTCCTGGCGGTGTGTGCCGACGCGATCGACGCGCGCGCGGAGCTCTTCGCCGAGGACCTCGAGAAACTCGTGCACGCGGTGGTCGGGCGCGTGCTGCGTGACGGTGTCCGACGTTTGAAACGTGCCATGGCGCTCGACGGCCTCCATCACGGCGTCGATCCCTTGATCGTTCGCGGCCTCGGTGAGCAGTACCGGGACCGTCCAGGCCGCCTCGGGATGAAGCTGAAGCATCATCTCGAGCTCGGTCTGCATGCGCATGGCGCCGTCACGATCGGCCTTGTTGACGATGAACACGTGCGCGATCTCGAGCAGTCCGGCTTTCATGACCTGGACCGTATCGCCGGCCTCTGGCACCAGCACGACGATGACGGTGCGTGCGAGTTCCATGATGTCGAGCTCGGTCTGTCCGACGCCAACGGTCTCGATGAAGATCGTGTCCTTGCCGAAGGCGTCGAGGAGATGCGCGACTTGCCTTGACGCCCGGGCCAGACCACCGCGGCGTCCGCGCGTGCTGAGACTGCGGATGAAGACCTCGGGGTCGAGACAATGATCCTGCATGCGGATGCGATCGCCGAGAATGGCGCCGCCGCTGAACGGGCTCGAGGGATCGACGGCGACGACGCCGACCGAGTCCCCTCGCTTCCGGGAACGCTCGACGAGCCGGTCGACGAGCGTCGACTTGCCGGCGCCGGGCGGTCCCGTCACGCCGATGGTCTTGGCGCGTCCCACGTGCGGATAGATCGCGGCCATGATGCTGGCGACATCACTGGCGTTGTTCTCGATTCGGCTGATGAGCTTCGCGAGGGCAACGCGGTCGCCCCGCAACATGCGTTCGACGAGGTCGCTGGTGTTGGTGCTCAGGGGTGAACCTCCGCCGAGGGGTCGCGCGCGACCACGGTGGCCAACGTGGCTTCGAAGGTCGACTGGAGGAGCGGCCGCACGGTGTCGGTTGTCAGCGACTGGCCGCACTCCCGCGCCAGGCTGGTGACGTCGGCGTCGGGCATGCCGCAGGGTACGATCAGTTTGAAGGCGTCCAGGTTCGGATCGACGTTCAATGCCAGGCCGTGGGTCGTGACGTGCTCGCGGACGCGAATGCCAACCGCGCCGAGTTTGCCGCTGGGGGTCCATACTCCACGGCCGCGTGGATCGCGGGTGGCGTCGACGCCGAAGTGCGCGGCGACCCGAATCATCGCTTCCTCGAGGCTCCAGACGAAGCAGGGCACCGTGATGCCGAGCGCCCGCAGATCGACAATCGGGTAGAGGATCAGCTGCCCAGGCCCATGGTAGGTCGCCTGCCCTCCGCGGTCGGTCGCGATGCAGGCGATCCCCTGCTCCGCCAGCATCGCGCGCGGAACGCGGAGATCCTGATCGTTCCCGCGCAGCCCGAGCGTCACCGTCGGTGGGTGCTCGAGCACGAGGCCGATGTTCGGTCCGCCGTCACAGCGGGCGCGCCAATGGCGCTCCTGCGACCGGAGGCCCTGGTCATAGTCGCAGAGCCCGAGGTGATACCAGGCGATCGGCTCCTGCATGGGCGAGATCTACCGGTTGCTCGATGGGGGTGCAACCGGCTATGGACCGCCTCGACCATGGATCGCCCGGCGAGTTCACACTGGTACGAAAGCCGATTCTTCATATTCGGGGTGGCGTTCCTCGTCCTTGGTGCGGGGAACACCTTTGTCGGCACACGGAAGGTCTCGGAGTATCAGACGCTCGTGGCCGAAGGTCGTGCCCGCGGATACTTCCCCGACACGAAACCGAGTGAGCGGCTCGTGCGTCCCCTCGACGAGCAGGGGGAACGGTACAACATCGCCCGGGCCAAGGTGGATCTGTACCACGTCGTGCTGAGCGGCGGCCTGCTCATGACCGGCATCGGCTTCATCCTCACCATCGCGGCGTGGGTGCGGCTGCGCATCCGCTCGGATGCCGACGAGGACGCAGCCGTGCCGGTACACGTCGACGGACGCTAGGTCGCCCTGCCCCGACACGGCGTGACGCCGCCTGGACATGTGCTGTCCGCCCTGCGGTCCGTCACGCGAACGATGTCGGCGACTTGCTCTGCGGAACGGCCCTTGCTGAATGGAAAGCTGCAGCGGTTGCTGCACTCGCTCGTCAACCTCGTGAAGCGAGCACGAGAGACCCCGGGGGCGGTAGGCTAGAAGCGTCGCCCCTCCGGTTGCTATTCGATCGTCTCTCGATTTCCTGTGCGCTAGCTGTGTTTCACTTCGTACATCCATTCGCAGGTTGATGGCAAGAGGAATCGTAATCCTCGCCACGCAATCCATCCGGTACGGAGAGTACGCATCTCTTTCGGAAGAAAGTCGTTACAATTTGCGGAGCTTCCTGAGTTGGCCAATTACCTCGAGCGCAGCCGACAGTCCGAGGTATGTCAGACTCAGTGTGAACATCGCTATATAGCGAACCCGAATCCACAACGCCTTGGACCGGCAATCCCCCGCCTCGGCCCATTCAACGGCGAAGTCGCCGAGGAGAGGTTCAATGACACGCTCGTGCGCTTTCGGCGAACACGCGAATGCGCCGATAAGTCGAAGCCACCGCCCCGGCGGAAGGACAAGTGTGTCAGGCTCAGGGGATCCTTCCAGCCTAGGAGCAGATTCTCGATTCGTGGAGAGCACCTGGCTTTGCCCGCCATTTTCTGGTTGCGCATCGCCGCACTTCTTGCGCGGACGTTTCGACTCGCCATTCTCAAACGAATGCCAGCTCTCCATTGCCCGTGCGAGATCGGCGAAGCGTGGGGGATCGGTGTTCAGTCGTGCTCCTGCCAAAACCCTTCGAGCCTGTATCTCCAAAACCCTTCTCATCCGAAGCTCGTCCTTGGGTGTCATGTCTGGAAGGAGATGCATCGAGCGCAGGTAGGCTTGCGATTGGCTTCCACCCTTGCTCATGTCAGCGCCCGTTCCAGCACCGCGGCCGCCGCCATTTCGCTCCATAGTTTGTAGACTCGAGCCCCGTGGCCGGTCGGTTTGTACAGCCGCCGTGCCGGTCCAAACGCGCCGGCTACCTGCTTGGCCTTTCGCGATTCGACGTACCCCTTTTCCTCCATCCGGTGAAGCGTCACGTAGAGAGTGCCCTGCTTGATCTTCCCCTCGGACGCGTCGACGATGCCCAGGCCGTAGAGTTCGCCTCTCCCTATAAGGATGTCGAGGATGGTGGCTTCTTTGCCAGACAGCCGTGGGATGTCGTCAATGTCACCCATTACCAATACTTACATCATGTCAGAATTCGACGGTCAAGTCTTCAGTACTTCCCCAAAAAGGCGCGAATGCGGTCCCACCGGGTGAATTCCACGGCAGCATCCTTCTCCGGAGGAGAATCCTCCGAAGTCGGGCCGTACGCTCCGCTGAGGGCGGATCGCCACACGTGGTAGTCCCCCGCCATCCTCCATCTGGCCTTCACCCACTCCCACACGGCGAACAAGGCGCTCACGATGAGCGGCGCCCAGCTATGGGGACCGATACCGTTGGTTACTCGAAGTACATCCTTCCAATTGATTCCCAAGATCGCAGCCGACACCAGGAGGCCCAACGCGAGATGGGTAAACTGGGGCGTGACGACGCTCCGGCCGTGCGCGGCGAACCGTCGCATCGCAGCGCTGAAGTCCGCGTTCGGTTGCTGTCCGCTCAACTGCATGACTCGTCCGAGATCAAGTAGGTAGCAACTGTAGGTCAACGAGCACCGATCCTCGTGCGCCAGTCTTCGGACGGCCACGGCCACGATCAGCAGCGCCAAGCACGCCGCAATGACATAGAAGAGTGGGTTAGGTTTCCCGGCCCCGTGATCCTTTGCGAGCCCGACCAGGAGCGGAAGACGCAAGGCTGTCGCCAGTAGGAGGAGCTCGATCAGAAAGAAACCCCGGACCCAACGATTCCGCTCACGAATGTGTTCGAGCTGCTGCTCGCTCGCCTGTTGCTGGCAGCCGACGATGTACGCCATTCCCGATTTGCTTAGTCGTTTCGGATCGGGCGTTCCCTCAACCACTGGCGTGTCTTCGCTCATAAGCCCCCTACGATTAGGATGCGGTCTTCCGCGGCCGCTCGGGACGAATCGGTCGTACGCCGCGGCGTTCTTCCGTCGAGAGATACTCTTGCAGTCGCTCCTGCGCCCGTCCGAAGTCTTCGGTATCGAAGATCCCGTATCGGCGAAAGACCGCGTCCGTCCGATGTCCTGAGGTCTGCATCACGACGGGCACGGGTGTGCCAGAACGAACCATGTTCGTGATCGCTGTGCGCCGGAGATCGTAGAAGAGCTTCCCCTCGAGACCGGCCTTTTGCGTGGTGGCACGCCAGTGCTTGTCGAATCGCCCAAGTGGCTTGCCATCCCGGTGGAACATGTTCGGGCAGCCAAGGCGCCGCTCCGCCACGCGCCGTTCGAAGATCGGGATAAGCACGCCACGAACGGCACGCTCCGGTGCCAGAGATCGAGGTTGCCCTTTGCGAGAAAGAGATCGCGCGAGTCGAGCAACGCCTCGGACAACACGCGCTGGTTCTGCGTGTCCCAGTTCGGCGTAGACGGCTCGCAGAAGATGAAGCGGCGATCCCCCTCGGTCTTGGGCGTGGCTTTCAGGATGTCGAGGCCGACGAAGCACGCATCCGCGCCGCTCGTCCCCTCGTCCATTCCCGTCCCGCCTACCGACATTCCCCGCCGTCTCCCCGCGGGCTCCGGCCACAAAAAAAGGGCGCCGCTTCTCCGAAGAGAATCGGCGCCCTCGAGCTTGGTACACTCCTGTGGACGCGGCGCCGAAAGTTCTTACGTTGGGTTCGTCGCAAACAGCGGGGCTGCGATCATGTCAATACCTCCAACCGCAACGAGAGAGGGAACCAAGGTTCCGCCTCTTCGCAATGGCTGGCGTGAGTCGGGAACCCCGTCGCAATGCGGATGTCGGCTCACTTGACGTGCGCGCCGTCGAGGCGCGCCCCCCTGAGGTCAGCTCCCTCGAGATACGCCCCCCTGAGATCGGCCCCCTCGAGATGCGCCTTGCCGAGGAGAGCCCCCTCAAGATGCGCCTTGCTGAGGTCGGCGTTCTTTAGAAGTCAGCGTCTCTGAAGTCCGCCCCTCGCAGATCTGTCTCGCCCAGGTGCACCTCTGCCGGCTCCGAATCCCGCCATCGCCTGCGCCCGATGACATCGAGTATCGCCTGAACGTCGACGCCTGGCGGGAACGTCTTGACCGGCAGGCCCTCTTCGCGCTCGCCCTCTCCCGCGTTCCCATCGGCGCACGCCTCGGCGCCAGCATCTGCGTCCGGCCGCCATCGCGCGTTCTCGCGTACGTAGGCAGTCAAGATTTCCATCACGGTCCAGTGGTCGGCCTCGGAGTCTTTTGCGATGCGTTCGAGCGAGTAGATTCCCCCGAGTCGGATCTCGAGACGCGGATTCCCTTGATCGTCCGTGGCGCCCAGCTGTCCCACTGCCCGGGTAAACCGTTCGGTGATCTGGCCTTGCTCTGTGAGCCGCACTTGCGCCTCGAGTGCGCGAGCGCGGTCCTCCATCGCTTGTGTGCGCCGGAGCGTGGCCCAGACGACGAACAAACCGACCAGCCCAGCTACGAAGGTGCCGTACGCTTGTAGCTCTCTGATCGTGACCGCCGGTCCGAGCAGCCCGCCGCTGACGCCGTAGTGGCGCAGAACAAGCAGAACGAGCGGCCAGGAGACGAGCACGCCCGCGAGCGACCAAAACGCCCATCGTCGGGCGGCGTGTATCATCCATCCCCATCTGCCCATCATTGGTGGTTAGACCGAGAGTGCCCGACGGTTCAAGCTTCTGCTTCGTGGGGAGTTCGGCGCTCAGGAGGCCACGCATGCCCTAACCGGACAGCAGTCGCGTGCCCGAAGAGCGGCAGAACCGTCGTAAATCTTCCGCGGTCGACTCGGCGCGCGTGAACTCGATCGCAGCAGTACCGGCGCAGCGTCTCCAGGGGTCGCTGTGTCACGATGAAACGATTCGGCGGTTCGCGAAGCCCGTGCGATCGGTTGTGCCCTGCGTGAGTAGAGAGGCCGACAGTACGTTCCTGTCGAGCACCCGACGCTTCGCCGTTTCATTCTGACGCTCTTGTGGCGATCGCATCACTTTGCGGTTGCCTGAGCGGAAGCGCGCCCCCATAACCGAAACAGGCTCCGGCTATGCGGCTAAGCAACGCATGCTTTAGTCAGGGTTCAGCGAGAGCGTCTGACAACTCGCGTGGCCAGTTCTTCGGGTACTTTGCATCGATTCTTCCACAGAGCGCGGCACTGGAAGGATTGGATCGCAACGCCGCGCAAAGGGGAATCAAATGCGCACCCTACTCGCCTTCGCAGTGACGCTGCTTCTGTTCGTGAGCAGCAGTCCAGTCGCCGCCGGCCACTGCAGCGGCACGAAGTGCAGCAACGTTGCAGGGACGACGGACGACTACTTTCAAGATTTCGTGTGCGGTTCGAACCCGTGCACGGCTCCAGCGGCATGCGATCACTGCCCAGGGCACTGCTCGCTGACTCCGTTCGACGAATGCGTCGGTAACAGTCAGTGCTCAGGCAGTACCAATATCTGCCTCTTCGTAGGGACCCACGGAGCGTGCCGCGCGGGGTCGGAGCTCGAGGGGAAGCGCTGCGTGGTGGACACGCAGTGCTGCACGAGCTGCATGACGTGCGACGTCGGCGGCTCGGGCTGTTGTGACCTTTCGGTCGCGCTCCCGAATGGCGGCGACGGGAAGTGCACGATCGTCGGAACAGGGGCGGCGAACGACATTACCGGATCGTCCGGTGATGACGTCATCTGCGGACTCGGGAACGACGACACGATCGACGGGCTCGACGGCGACGACATCATCGACGGCGGGAACGGGGACGATATTATCGACGGGGGTTTGGGCGGCGACATCCTCTTTGGCGGGAATGGTGACGACAACGCACAGGCCAACGCCGCGTCAGCCGCCACCGATACGAGCGACCATGTCATCGACGGCGGCGATGGCGATGACGCCCTCTTTGGCGCCTTTGGGGACGACGTGATTTTTGGGGGAGACGGAAACGACGTGGTCGTTGGTCAGGGCGGGCGGGATGACTTGCGAGGCGGGGATGGCGACGACATTGTGGTCAGCAACTTCTTCAACGTCCCACTGAATGACGTTCTTGGGGTCCTGCTGTGCGGCGACGGGGGGAACGACATCCTCCTCGGAAATGGCCCCGGTCATCAGTGCATTGATGCCGGACCCGACCAGATCGACGATCCGAACACCCCGGATTGTCGCTATTCCAATCTTCCGGTCGATAGCGACGCTCACGATGTTGGCACGGCGCGCAACTGCCAGAATACAACGGGCAGTGTCTTATCAAGGACCCCGGGGTGTGGTTGCGGTCCGTAGGCGCTCCGACCGAGTAACCTAGGAACGGGAACGCCCGCGCGAGTCCGCTTTGCGGAACGGCACTCGTGCGTGGGGAAAGAAGAGGGCGCCGCCTCTCCGAAGGGAGGCGGCGCCCTCGAGTTCCCCGTTTTCACCCACTGATACACGCGTCGACGGACGCTAGGTCGCCCTCCCCCGACACGGCGTGACGCCTCCCGAACATGCGCTGTCCTCCCTACGGTCCGTCATGCGAACGATGTCGGCGACTTGGTCTGCGGAACGGCCCTTGCTGAATGGGAAAGCTGCAGCGGTTGCTGCTCTCACTCGTCAACCTCGTGAAGCGAGCACGAGGGCCTGGGACCGAACGGGGGTCGCTTCGTCAATTCGGACGGAGCGGCTCCCGGGGTGAGGTCGTTGTAAGATCCCGATAATCCTTGACAGATCGAGTCTTCAGGTCGTACAAAAACGTACGATCTGGTTTCGGTTGGGGGATGTCGTGGGTTTGAGGCTTGGGATGGTCGTGGAGCGACGAGGCGCGATACGTCCGCGCGCCCTGCCCCAGAGACGATGACTTCCGTTCTCGTCATTGATGCCTCGCGTACGATTCGCGAGACCCTGAGCATTGTGCTCGGGCAGGACTATCGGGTCTCGACGGCGGCCAGTGCGGCGGATCCCGCGGCGTCAGCTGAATCTGCCCTGTTGATTCTTGGGTTGTCGTCGCCCGACGACGAGGAACCGGTGCGCGCCCTGCTGTCGGCTCGCCCCGACGTGCCGGTGCTCGTCCTGCAGGGCCCCGACAACCTGGACGCGCGACCGCTCGCGTTGGCGGATCGCCGCGTCGGATTCCTGCGGAAGCCGTTTGACGGACATGGGCTTCGAGCGGCCGTCCGGGCGCTCCTCGTGCCACAGGCGCGACCCGACGCCAGCGCACATGCGCGAGCGTTCGTGCTGGATCACCCGTTTCTCACCCGTGAGGCCGCAGCCATCGTGCGCCAGAGTATCCAGTTGGACCTGCCGCTTCTCTTCATTGGAGAAGGTGGAACCGGGGCGCTGCCGGTCGCGCGAGCGGTGCATGGGCGGGCGCGGCCGCGCGCTGGATTTCGTGCCCTGCCCGCGCGAGCAATGCATGCCGGGGACCTTCGCACGCTGCTTGCGGCAGACGACGACGGTCTCTTTCTCGACGGCGTGGCCGACCTTCCGGTGGAGACCCAACACGCGCTCCTCCTCGAGTTGGAGAGCGGGACAGCTCGAGGTCGACTCTTCGTGGCGACGGCAGAACCCCTCGATGCGGCGGTTGCCCGGGGCGAGTTCCTATCGGAGCTTGCCCATCCACTGAGCGTGCTCACCGTTCCGTTGCCGGCGCTTCGTGATCGGGTCGAAGATCT
>JAJCZP010000220.1 GCA_029262315.1 Deltaproteobacteria bacterium
AGATTCTCGGCGACATGACGACCAATGCACGGCTGCAGGCGCTCGAGACGCGCGGCGAGCCCTACGACCGTGAGCTCTGGGAGGCGCTGGCCACGTCCAGCCTCCTCGGTACGGCGCTCCCCGAAGCGCACGGTGGCGTCGGCCTCGGCTTCTTGCCGCTCTGCCTGTTCCTCCAGGAGATCGGACGAACCGTAGCGCCCGTCCCGGCCTTGAGCACGCTCGTGCTGGGAGCACTCCCGATCGCGCAGTTCGGCAGCGCCGCGCAACAACAGCGATGCCTCGCAGGCGTCGCGAGCGGCACCCGCATCCTGACCGCCGCGCTCAGCGAGCACGCGTCGAGCGATCCGCTGACACCGGCGACCCGGGTCGAACACCGGAACGGCGGCTATCACCTCACGGGGATCAAGACCGGCGTCCCGTACGCCGCACAGGCGACGCACGTCCTGACCCCGGCCCGTTTCGACGATGGTTCGATCGGCCTCTTCCTCGTCGCCCCGGACGGCGATGGCGTCACGCTCGCGCCCCAGCAAACGCCGGACGGCCTCCCTCACGCGCAACTCGCCCTGACCGACGCCCCCGTGCGCGAGGATGATCGGCTGGATGCGCACTGCGACGGAGCGGAAGCTCTCCAGTGGCTGGTCGAGCACGCCACGACCGCGCGGTGCATGATGCAACTCGGTGTCACTGAGCGCGCGCTCGAGATGACCGCGGAATACACCCGCGAGCGCGTACAGTTCGATCGCCCGATCGCCAGTTTTCAGGCCGTGCATCAGCGCGCCGCGGACGCCTACATCAATGTCGAGGCCATCCGGCTGAGTGCACTCGAGGCCGCGTGGCGTCTGTCGCGCGATCTCCCCGCCACCGAGCACGTAGCAGTCGCGAAGTTCTGGGCCGCCGAGGGCGGCCAATCTGCGGCCTACGCGTGCCAGCATCTACACGGCGGTATCGGGATCGATATCGACTACCCCCTGCATCGTTACTTCATCTGGGCCATCCAGATCGAGCACGAGCTTGGGTCGGCGAAGCATCAGCTCGATCGACTGGGTCGACACATCGCAACCCACGGGTTGCCCGCAGACTAGTGGAGACGACACATGCATCATCCAAATAGCGCGCCCGAAGCGCCAGCTCGTGACGACGAGAGCGCACCACCAAGTCGGATGCGGGACATCTTCGACAGCCAACGCCACGCCTTTCTCGACGACGGGCTCGTCACGGCCGAAACGAGAATCGACCGGCTGAATCGGGCGCGGCAGATGATCGGCCGCAACCAGGACGCCATCATCGAGGCCTGTCAGCGCGACTTCGGCAACCGCTCGCGACACCAGTCGCGTATGTCCGAGGTGATGTCGGTCATGGCCGGGCTTCAACACGCCCGCGACAACGTCAAGAAATGGATGCACACGGACAGGCGGAAGGTGATGTTCCCGCTCAACTTGTTCGGAGCGCGGGCGCGGGTCGAGTATCAGCCCAAAGGGATCGTCGGCGTTATCGGCACCTGGAACTTCCCCGTCTACACGTCGATCATACCGTTGGCCGGCATCCTCTCCGCCGGCAACCGCGCCATGGTGAAGCCCTCGGAGGTCGTCCCCGAGGTCTCGGCCCTGCTGCAACGACTGGTTGGCGAATACTTCGACGAGCGTGAATGCGCGGTGATCACGGGGGGTCCCGACGTCGGCGCCGCGTTCGCCGGCCTCCCCTTCGACCACATCATCTTCACCGGCGGTACCGGCATCGGCCGCCACATCCAACGTGCGGCCGCCGAGAACCTCACTCCCGTCACCCTCGAACTCGGGGGCAAGTCGCCCGTCATCATCAGCCGTTCCTACGATCTCGACAAAGCCGCCGGTCGCATCATGGTGGGAAAGGCCCTGAATCTCGGCCAAGCGTGTCTGGCACCGGACTACTGCCTGGTCCCCCGCGAGCATGTCGAGGATTTCGTCACGGCCGCCACGAACCACTTCTCTTCGTTGTTTCCGACGATCATCGACAATCCTGACTACACCGCAGTCATCAACGCCCGCCACCACCAGCGCATCGCTGCCATGGTAGAGGACGCGCGCGCCCAGGGCGGCGATGTCCGGGAGATCAATCCCGCGGGCGAGGACTTCACCGCGCAGCCGGCGGGCCTCTTGAAGATGCCGATGACCTTCGTCGTCGAGCCCACCGACGACATGCTCGTCATGCAGGAGGAGCTCTTCGGACCGGTCCTCTGCATTAAGGGATACGACACCGTCGACGATTGCATCCGCTACGTGAACGCGAGACCCCGCCCCCTCGGCCTCTACTACTTCGGCACCGATGCGGCCGAGGAGCGCCGCGTCCTCGATCGCACCATCAGCGGCGGCGTCACCATCAACGACGTCATGACGCATTCGAGCTGCGAGGACCTCCCCTTCGGAGGCATCGGCGCATCGGGAATGGGCGGCTATCAAGGACGGGACGGATTCCTGACGTTCAGCCATCAACGCGCGGTCTTCCGGCAGACACGGGTCGAGCTGATGAAGCTGTCCGGCATGCAACCGCCCTACGGCAAGAAGTGCGAGCAGCAACTAGACCGCATGTGCAAGATCGAGGAGGGCTGACGATGCAGTGCACCGATTGGTTCATCGACGCGGACACCCACATTACTGAACCCGGAGACGTCTGGACGTCTCGTCTGCCACAGAAGTTTCAGGACGCGGCTCCGCGCATGGTCCGCCGCGACGACGGCTTCGACATGTGGCAGTTCGGAGGCGCCGACCGGAGGATCCCGGTCGGCGCCACGGCGGTCGCGGGGTGGCCGGAGCCCTTCCCTTCCATTCCGAAGAACATCGACGAGTGCCCCGCGGCGGCCTATGACGCGAAAGCGCGCCTCGCCTACATGGACGAGATCGGCGCCTGGGCAATGGCCCTCTATCCAAACATCGGCGGCTTCGGCAGCGAGACCTTTCTCGGCCTCAACGATCCCGAGCTCATGCTCGCCTGCGTGCGCGCCTACAACGATTGGCTGATCGAGTGGATTGCCCCCGATCCGCGCCGATTCATCCCCGTCATGGCGACACCCTTCTGGGACGTCGCGGCCACCGTGGCCGAGATCGAGCGCTGCCGGCAGATGGGGCACAAGGCCATCCTGTTCACGAGCGCGCCGCAAGATTTCGGCATGCCCTTCATCGGGGACCCCCACTGGAATCCGGTCTGGGACGCCGCGCAGGACGTCGGCCTCCCCATCAGCCTGCACATCGGCAGTGGGGACTTTCAGGATCAGCTCATGAACCCCGAACGGTTTGCCGCGCACGGCATCGGCCCCACAACCGTCTCAGGATCGATGTCCATCCTGCTCACCAACGGCATCCAACTCATGGACGTCGCGATGTCTGGCATCCTGCCGCGCAATCCACGCCTGCGGATCGTCTCCGTAGAGAGTGGCATCGGGTGGCTCCCTTTCGTGAAGGAAGCGCTCGACCACGGATTCGACTACGCCAATGTGGCAACTGAACGGCCCGAGTTCACCAAACACCCGAGTGAGTACCTGCGGGAGCAGGTCTGGGCGTGCACGTTCTTCGAGGAATTCGCCACGAAGCACTGCCTGGACGAGATCGGCGCCGACCGGGTGCTCTTCGAGACCGACTATCCCCACCCAGTCTGCCTGTACGGAAAGCAGGTGCGCGAGAAGATCGATGCGGCGCTCGGTCATCTCCCACCGGAGACGCGTAACCGGATCCTCTTCTCGAACGCCGCTGAGCTCTATGATGTAGGAATGCCCGATCGAACGTGGGAGGGCGCATCCACTCGCCCCTGAGTTTCAGCGCGCACCACCACCGTGTTTCGTCAGAAAGTTGCGGACCTCTCGCACCAAGGCCGCAGGCTGGTCCCCTTGCACCGTGTGACCGGCACCCGGAATCGTCACCCAGCGTCCGTCGGGAAGCGCGCCCGCGAACCGCTCCGCATCCTCGTCGGTCAAGACATCGCTGTCGCCGCCCCGCACCACGAGTGTGGGACAGGTGATGCTGGGAACGGCCAACCGCAGCGCTCGCAGCCGTTCCTCCATGGCTTTCAGATCGATGGGTCGCCGCCGATCCGTCTTCCACGTCAGCGTCCCATCGGGCAGTCGTCGGAGGTTGTGGAGTAGGCTCCGCCGCAGCAACCGCGGATCTCGCCGTGGATTGAAACGCACTGCACGCTCCACCCATTCCTCGAGCCTTCCGGCATGCCTCGAGGATTTGGCAACGAAGTCGATGATGCGCTGGCCACCGCCCATCTGCACCCAGGGGCCGGCATCCACCGCCACGAACGCTGCGACGCGTTCGGGGTGGTGCGCCGCGAGGTGGAGGCCGTTGATGCACCCCATCGACATGCCGACCACCGTCGCGCGTTCGATCCCGAGATCGTCGAGCAGCGCGAGGATGTCACGCGCATGGTCCTTCGGGTCATAGGCGAAGCCGTAGGACCACTCAGAATCCCCGTGCCCCCGCTGATCGAGCGCGATACAACGATACTCGCGACGCAGCGCCAGTGCGACGAGATCCCACGTCCGCGCCGTCTGCCCGCCACCGTGGAGCAGCAAAATGGGCGGCTTCCCGTCGGCTCCCCAGTCGAGATAGTGCAATCGTAACCCATTCAGTACGGCCTCGTGCGACCGTGGGGCCACGAACTCGTCGATGTCGATGCGGGCCAACGTTGCAGCGAGATGATGATGGGCGCGCTCGGCGGCGAAGTCGATGCTGGGCGAAGGGCGTGTCATGCCCTCCTACTTAGACTAGTATCAGTAGTGTGTCTAGGGTACTCTAAGTAGCCATGGGAGACACCGCCACGTCCGCGCGTACGCGCAACCCACTGCCGCACCGCGTCCGCCGCTCGGCCGATCAAGCACGGCGCACCATCCTCGCGGTCGCCGAGAAGCATCTCGCGAACGACGGCCCCGACGCGGTCCGCGTTCAGGTCATCGCGCGGGAGATCGGCATCAGCGATGCCGCCGTGCATCATCATTTCGGGAGTCGCCAAGGGCTGCTCGAAGCCTTGATGCGACACGCCGCTCGATCGCTGCGAACGGAAACGGAATCGGTCCTCGCCGATTGGAACGGCAAGCCGTCAGGACTGCACCGGATCGCGGACGGCATCGCGACGATCTACGCCGATCGAGGCTATGCCCGATTGGCGTTGTGGCTCTCGCAGGAAGGCTGGGAGAGCCGTGGCAGCGGCATCTTCCAGCCGTTGGTTGACGCGGTGCACCGCACGCGGCTGGAGCAGGCGCGTCACAATGGCCGAGTGCGGCCAAAGCGAGAGGACGCGCAGTTCGCGGTGGCGACACTGAACCTTGCGCTGGCCGCGGACCCGCTGATGGGCTCCGGATTTCTCCGGAGCGTGGAGTTGCCCGACGACCGCGACACGCGCGCCCGCTTCCGCCGCTGGCTGGTGCGCACCCTTGTCTCCGTACTCCTACCCAGCTAAAGGCTCGACCTGATCTCGCCCGACGAAACAGCCGCGGGGGGAGGCGAAAGGACAACCCATGAAGCGAGTTGCAGTCTTCGCGTACGGCGTCGTGTCCTACCTCACCTTCTTCGGGACCTTTCTCTACGCGATGGCCTTCGTCGGGAACCTGGGCGTGCCCAAAGCGATCGACGGCCCGCTCGAAGGGTCCTTTGCACAGGCGCTGCTCATCAATCTGATCCTGCTGTCGATTTTCGCTGTACAGCACAGTGTAATGGCGCGACCGGCATTCAAACGCTGGTGGACGACGATCATTCCAGACGCCGCCGAGCGCAGCACCTATACGCTCTTCTCGAGTCTCGCGCTCATCCTTCTGTTCTGGCTGTGGCGGCCGATGGGCGGTGAGGTATGGAACGTCACTCATCCGATGGGCCACGCGATCCTGCTGGGCCTGTTCTTCTTCGGCTGGGGCTTGGTGCTGGTTTCCACCCTCCTCATCAACCACTTCGATCTTTTCGGCCTGCGCCAGGTGTGGCTCTACCTGCAGGGACGCGAGTACACACCGCTGCCGTTCGGGACGCCGATGTTGTACAAGTACGTGCGCCATCCGCTGTACGTCGGCTGGTTCTTCGCCTTCTGGGCGACACCGACGATGACCGTTACGCATCTAACGTTCGCCCTGGTCACCACAGCGTACATTCTGGTCGCGGTGCGGATCGAAGAGCGCGATCTCGCCGAGGCGCTCCCCGAGTACGCCGCGTACAGCGCACGCGTCCCCCGATTCATTCCGGGCGCCGGCCACAACCCGCCGGAGTAGGCGGCGAGGGGCCCGTCTCACGCCATCCCCGGCAAGCACGCGATCTTATCCAGCAGCCGCGGAGAATGAACGGAGGAATCAGTGACCGACGAACCACTCCACATGGTAGGTGCACCTGGCTCGCCTTACAGCCGGAAGCTGCGGGCCGCGCTCCGTTACCGCCGCATCCCGCACGTATGGATCACGAGCGGCTCGCCCGAGAGCCGGGACCTGCCACGGCCGCGCGTAGAGCTCCTTCCGCAGCTGATTCTGGCGCGCGACGACGGCACCCCCGAAGCACGCACCGACACGACGCCGCTCTTGCGCGAACTCGAACGTCGATACCAGGAGCGCTCGATCGTCCCGCGCGACCCGGTCATCGCCTTCCTCGATGCCCTCGTCGAAGACTACGCCGACGAGTGGGTCACCAAATGCATGTTCCACTACCGTTGGGCCTACCCCGCTGACACGAACAAAGCCGCCCGGATCTTGCCGCGCTGGTTCCGCCCGAACGCTCCCGAGGAGACCGCCGTTGCCATGGGCACGCAGTTCGCCGAGCGGCAGATCGAGCGCCTCTGGGTCGTCGGCTCCAACGAGACTACCCGCCCAGTCATCGAAGCGAGCTACCGACGCCTCCTCCGCATCCTCGACGCGCACCTCACGACGTCACGCTTCGTGATGGGGGCGCGCCCCGGAACGTCGGACTTCGCGCTCTACGGACAGCTCACCCAACTCACAACCTTCGACCCGACGCCCGCGGCGATCGCGCTGGCTGATGCACCACGGGTCGTGGCTTTCGTAGACCTGGGGGAGGAGCTTTCGGGCGTCGCGCCAGCGGACGACGATTGGCTCCAGCGCGACGACATTCCGGAGACCTTTCGCGCGCTACTCCGAGAGATCGGCCGGGTTTACGCCCCGTTCCTCCTCGCCAATGCCGAGGCGCTCGCTCGATCCGCCACGCGGGTCGAATGCGAGATCGACGGCCAACCGTGGACCCAGAAGCCGTTCCCCTATCAGGGCAAATGCCTAGCCTGGCTACGCGAAGGCCGCGCCGCGCTCACGCCTGTGGATCGGAACGCGCTCGATGCGATCCTCACCGGCACGGGATGCGACGCGCTCTTCTCCTAAGGAGCACCCAGCAAAGCGGGTGTGCCACCCACTCTCGGTAGCGGAGGCACGTGTCGCAGGCAGACTGCATCGACGAGGGTGGGCGCGTATGCCAAGCTAGCGCGAATGGCATCGCTGGAGACCGGCACCGAAGAACTCCTCGCCACGCTCGAGGACGGCGTGGCGCTGCTGACACTCAATCGGCCCCGCTCGCGAAACGCGCTCTCCGACACGCTGAGCCCCGCACTGCGCCAGATGTTCGCGCGCCTCCGCAACCTGGCCGAGGCTCGCTGCGTGGTACTGACGGGAACCGGAACAGCCTTCTGTGCCGGTGGAGACGTCAAGGGCATGGGAGGCCAGCAGGAACCACGACCGAATCGTCCCACGACGCGCGAAGGCTTCGTCGCCGAGCTCACCGAGCGCCAGCGCGCATTGACGGGCGCACTGTACGCGTTGCCCCAACCTACAATCGCGGCACTTCCAGGGCCCGCGGCCGGAGCGGGCTTCTCGATCGCACTGGCCTGTGACCTCCGCATCGCGGCGGAGAGCGCGTTCGTGACCACCGGCTTCGCCAGCGTCGGACTCGCGGGAGACTACGGCGCAAGCTTCTTCCTTCCTCGCCTGGTGGGACAGGCGCGCGCACGCGAGCTCTTCTTCACGGGCGACAGGATCGACGCCCAGCGCTGTCTCGCTCTCGGCATCGTCAATCGTGTCGTCCCGGACGCTACGCTCATGGAGGAAACGTTGCGACTCGCCCGGCGTCTCGCCGAGGGGCCTTCGGTTGCCTATCGTTACATGAAGGCGAATCTCGACCGCGGCGCCCGCGAGGATCTCGACACCTGCCTCGGCTACGAGGCGGAAGCCACGGTCGCGACGGCCGAGACCGCCGACCACCGTGAGGCCGTTCGCGGCTTCATCGAGAAACGGAAACCGCACTTTCGGGGCAACTAAGCATGGTTCCGAAAGATATAGGGTTGCGTGGGACGGCCGGAGCGGCGACAAACAGTCTCCGAAAGGAGTACCGAGTGCGAATGACCCCCACCATGCGATCCCTATGCTGCGCGATAGGCCTGCTGCTGCTCGCAACCCCGGCACTGGCGCGGGACACCGTCTTCACGTCCCCGGCCATGCGTTCACCCGTCGACGGGGCTTTGCAATGCACCGTGTTCAACGCCTCCTCCAAGAAAGCCCTCGAGGGCATTACTCTCACCTTCCGGCGTGTGGACAGTGGAACGGCGGGCTCGGTCGAGAACTGCCCTTCGAACCTGCAACCGAACACCGGCTGCATGGCCACCCTCGCCGGCTTCTGCGAGAGCGAGGCCTGCGTCTGCGTGTTCACGATGAGCAGAGGCAACAAGAAAGCGCTCCGCGGAACCCTGATGACGATCGACAGTGCGGGCACGGTGACGGGGGCCCTCGAGTTGCAACGCTAAGCGTAATCGCGTTGCGCACCGGCAACGCGCCGGGAGCGCGGGAGGCGCGAAAACGTCGCCCCCCTAGTCCTCACTGGGCGGTTCCACTTTCATCTTGAAGGCGTCCACGCCCGACGCACCGTCGACACAAAAGACCTGACCGCTCACGAAGCGCGCCGCGTCGCTCACCAGGAAGAGGACGACGTTGGCGATGTCCTCGGTGGCGCCCGCGAAGCCCAGCGGGTTGTTGCCGCCCGTGCTGCCGGCGACGGCATCGCCGAACCTGGCAACACCCTCCGTCTGAGCAATTTCTCCAGGCGCGATCGCGTTCACGCGGATTCCGAGGGGTCCCCACTCGACAGCGCAGGTCCTGGTGAGCGAATCCACGCCCGCCTTGGCCGCCGCAACATGGGACTGCAAGGCCACGCCCATGCCCTCAAAAGGTGCCGAGATGTTCACGACACCGCCACCGTGGTCCTTCATCCAGGCTTCGAACACCGCCTTCGACACGTTGTAGGTACCGAGGAGATCGATGCCGACGATCGCGCGAAACCCGTTGTAGGAGATCTTGCGCATCGGCGCCGGAAAATTCCCGGCGGCGTTGTTCACCAGGATGTCGATCGCGCCGAACTGCTCGACAATCCCGGCAACGACGCGTTCCACCTGCTCAGGCTCGCGAATGTCACAGGTATCGAACCAGCACTCGATCCCGGCCGCGTCGAGCGCGGCCGCCGCATGCTCGAGGTTCTCGCGCTTGCGGCTCGCAATGGCGACCTTCGCGCCGTGGCGACCGAGCGCATGGGCGATGCCATTGCCGATCCCGGTCGCGCCGCCGGTGACGAATGCCACCCGACCGGCAAGAAGGTCTTCCCGAAATACACCCATGAGCTCTCCCGGACCCATCAACGCCGGCCGCTCGAGTCGAGCATCGCGGGCGCAGCTGCTCGATCGCGTCCTTCGTCAGGTCGGCTTTGAAGGTGACGGGCGACCGCGACCGCCGCGACGTCTTCTGCCGCTCCGGCCGCCGGGCTTCTTGGTATTGTCCGCGACCACGGGGGGCGGCACATGCTCGTGGGTGCCGTGATCGAAATTCGGCAGGATGACACGCGGCAACGTCAGACCGATCGCCTTCTCGATCGTCAGCAATGCGCCCTCCTCTTCGGGAGCCACGAACGTCAACACCTCGCCCGCCGCCCCGGCCCGGGCCGTCCGACCGCCACGGTGGATGTAGTCATCCGGCGAGAACGGCACGTCGAAGTTCACGACATGGGAAATGCCGTCGACATCGATACCGCGAGAGGCCACATCAGTCGCGATCAGGACCGGGTACTCGCCGCGCCGGAACGCTTCGAGCGCGGCGACGCGATCTTCCTGCCGCCGGTCCGAGTGAATGCTGGTCGCAGGAACCGTGGCACGGGTCACCGCGCGCGCCAATCGGTCGGCGTCCGCCTTGCGCTTGACGAACACCAGCACCGACCGCATGGGCTGGCGTTGCAGCAGGGTCGTCAGCAACTTCACCTTCCGGGCCTGCGCCACGGGATACACGCTCTGCACGATGCCGCTCGCGGGCTTTTGCGGTCCGATGAGGATCGGCACGGGATCGCGCATGATGTCGTTGGCGAGCCGCCGAATTTCCGGCGCCATCGTCGCCGAGAACAGCAACGTCTGCCGCTCGGCTGGCAGCGCGCGTAGAATGCGCCGAATGTCGGGCAAGAACCCCATGTCGAGCATACGGTCGGCCTCGTCGAGCACCAGGATCTCGACAGACGAGAGATCGACGTAGTCGAAGCGCATGTGATCGAGGAGCCGCCCGGCCGTCGCCACCACGATCTCGGCACCAGCGCGCAGCGCCCGTTCTTGCGGCCGCATGTCGACGCCACCCACGACCGAAACTGCCGTAATGCCCAGATGGTAGCCGATCGCCAACGCCAACTCGTCGATCTGCATTGCCAACTCGCGCGTCGGTGAAAGCACGAGGGCACGACAGGAGTTGCGAGAGCCGGTGCTCAGACGTTGGAGTATCGGCAGCAGAAAAGCGGCCGTCTTACCCGTTCCGGTGGAAGCGCAGCCGATCAGATCCCGCCCGGCGAGCGCAATAGGCACCGCCTCGGCCTGGATGGGTGTCGGACGCGAGTAGCCCATGTCGGACACGGCCTCGGTCAGCGCGGGGATCAACCCGAAGTCATTAAAGGATGTCGTCATAGGACGTAGACTCGGCTTATCCGATGAATCGCGCCTCTGAGCAAACGCTCACGATGCGGGCGCCCGGCGGAACACGTTGACCCGACGGCGCCGTGGACGTAGGAGATCAGGATGGGATTGGCGCCGCGGCAGCTACCACATCACGTCTCGCGCCCCACGAGGGTACGATGAGCGGGCTCTTGGACGTGACCACGTCGATGCTCACGACCGTCAGTCGGCTCGGCGCCGGCCTGTCGGCAACGCCAGCGGCGCGACAGCCAGAGCAGCTGCTCGAGCTCTACGAGTTCGAAGCGTGCCCCTTCTGTCGCAAAGTCCGCGACGCCCTCTCAGAACTGGATCTCGAGGTCATGGTCTATCCGTGCCCGAAGGGGGGCACACGGTACCGCCCGAAGGCCATCGACCTGGGCGGTCAGGCACAGTTCCCCTACCTCATCGACCCCAATAGCGGCTCCCAGATGTACGAATCCGACGACATCGTCACCTATCTGTTCGCGACCTACGGTGACCGCAAGCCGGGCATCCTGCTGCGCGGCCCTCTGGCCACCGTGACCTCGGCCGTCGCCTCGGTCTTTCGCCCCTTCGGCGGCGCGAGCGCCCGGCCTTCACGACCTCCCGCCAAGCCCCTCGAACTCTGGAGCTTCGAGGCGAGTCCGTTCTGCCGTATCGTGCGCGAAACCTTGTGCGAACTCGAGCTTGCCTATCGATTGCACAACGTCGCCAAGCACAGCCCCAGTCGCGCGGCATTCGTCACACGCTCCGGCAAGATGATGGTCCCGTACCTCTACGACCCCAATACCGAGCGCGAGATGTTCGAATCGGCGGAGATTCGCCAGTACCTGAACGACACCTACGGCGCGTAGCCGGCGCTCTCCTCGGTCGCATCGGCCAGCATGACGGCAATCCGCTCGGCGAGAGCGCGGGCGGCGACCGCGTGCCCTGCCACCGACAAATGGCTCGCGTCGAGCAACATCGAGGCCTCCGCCTCGACCGATGCACGGACGAGATGGGGCAACAGATCCACGTACGGCACATCGATGTGTCGCGCGTACGCGATCAGGTAGTCCTGCGGCTGGCGAAGCCCTGCGGGATCGTCGAGCTGAAAACGGTACGGCACAATCAACAATAGAAGAGGAATCTCGTGTTCCTGGGCGCGCGCCTGAATGCGGTCGATCTCGCCAGTGACATCCGACCACGCCCCCTGCAACTCCTGGCTGAGCGGCACTTCCGTGAGTTTCTCGACCTGAAACGCGAGCGCCTTTCGCCCCGAATTCTGGCGCGCCCGCACTAACGCCTCGACGGCACGCGAGTGGCGCACGAGCGCGCCGAACACACCCTGCAATGCCTCCCGCGTGTCGACGCCCAGGAAATAGTTGTCACCTCCGTACTCCGCGATCGACAGGTACGGCTCGACGAGATCGTTCAGGCAGAACTGCAGGACGATCAGATCAGGAGACAGCGCGAGGCCGTCACGCTCCAGGTATCGGCGCTCTTGAAAGGTCGAGTAGCCGGGGACGCCCGCGTTGACGACTTCGACGACTCGACCTGGCATCCGTTGCTCGAGAAGGCGCTCGAGCCGCTGAGGATACACCTGATGGACGTCGGGGACGCTATCGCCCCAGGACACCGAGTCGCCGAGGACCAGCACCTTCACGTCGGCGTGATGCCGGTACGGCGTATCGCGCAGACCCAGCTCGTTGGTCTTCCCCGGCCCCGATGCCACGGGCCTCAGGCGCCAGACCAGCTGAGGGTCGGCGTCGACGAGCCCCGTCCGTGGGCCGTCCCGATCCTGGTGCGGGAACAATCGCGCCACTCCTTCGCCGAGCACCAGCAGGAGACAGGCCAACAGAATACCGAACCCGATGGCACGACCACGCACGAACCTGCCAGTATAGTCACTCCCGCGAAAAGCAAGCGCGCCCGGGATTCACCACTGCCCGCTTCGAATCGAAATCGAACGGGGTCACCATGACGAGAGCGAGTCGGCGACCCTATCGACGGTCGAACCGGTGCAACGGCTGCTCGATGCCCTCGCTGAGCGTGAAGTAGCTCTTCGCTTCCGGTCCGAAGGCGATGGCTTCTCCCTGGGGCTCGGTTGGCGAACCAACGACCGGCGTCGGAACCGGGACCCCTGCGAGCGCCTCGGCAACCGACTCGCCGCGCGCGCGCTCCCACAACAACGCTTGATTGTACGTGCGGACGACGATCAGCTTACCAAACGCGCCAATGTCTCCCGCGGTCACCGCGAGATCCGAAGGCCCTGTGCCGCTGAAGTTGATCCTCGCCACTTGCTCGAGCGTAGTTGGGGCGCTGGCCGACTGGGGAAACGGAGCGCGAAACACCCGACTCTCGCCGCCAACATCCCTCGTGATGAGAAACAGGTCGCCGGTCAGGGGATCGGCCATCAGGGTCTGCGCATCGTAGGGATGATCCGGATAACGCAACTCGAGGGCCGCGACCCCATCCAGCAGATCGATCTCCCCGCTTGCACCCGTGGTGTCGGGCTCGCGCACGCGGAAGACGACGACCGAGGAGCGCGTGGCAAGATTGTCGCCGATATCGGCGACATACAGATAGTCGACACCCAGTCTCGGCCCGCGGCCGATCGCCATGTCCTCGTAGTCCTCGGCACTGACTCCGGGAAGCCGATAGGTAGCGATGAGCTTGCCGTCCATGCCGATGGCGAATATCCGGGGCTTCTCTCCAGAATCGTTGTGCACCCAGAGCACACCGGCGTTCTTCCGGCTCACGGCGAGCCCCGACGCCTCGGTGATCGCGCCGCCCACCACGGTGGCGACTACCACGCCTGCGCTGAACGGCAGTGCGGCTTCCGCGGTGTCGCCGCCCCCGATCGGAACGGCTTCGTCCGCACGGCTCGGCGCGGGAGCGGCGAAGTTGCTCAGCGCGACAAGACCAACCAGGAATACACGTAGCGGGTGAGGTCGCCCCAAGCGTCGTGTCGCTGCCATTGCCATTTGCATACCATATCCGCCGACTATCCTCGTAGAGTCGTT
Source organism: Deltaproteobacteria bacterium (assembly GCA_029262315.1). GTDB lineage: Bacteria > Desulfobacterota > Binatia > UTPRO1 > UTPRO1 > JAJCZP01. The sequence continues at coordinate 13,938 of JAJCZP010000220.1, forward strand.
TTCACCCACTCCGTCGTCAGCACGGTCGCAGCGCCGACGACACACATGTTTGAGTTCGATCCACTGGGTGTTCAGTCGTTAATGGGCGAGGCCA
>JAJCZP010000221.1 GCA_029262315.1 Deltaproteobacteria bacterium
TCACTTCGAGTCGGCGGAGCACGTCCTCGAAGCCGCCATCGAAACCTCGATGCGTGATCTCGCGGAGGATCTGATGCACCAGCACTCGGAGGCCGAGGACAAAGCGTGGGTGGTCGTGGACAGCACGGCAACCCTCTTCGATATGCTGAGTAACCACCCCGCCCTGGGCTGGATGCTCGAACGACCGAGCGTCGTGGCGAACGCCCTCCGCTCCGTGCTGGAACCGTACGTACGACAGGATGTCGACGCACTCGCTGCGTCGAACGAGGTCGAGGTCGGGCACATCGACCGCATGGCGTCGTTCTGGCCGTGGATGATGGTCGGGGCGCTCCACGCGTCGCAACACAGCACGGCGACACACGGCCAGCAGGAGCGAGACCTCGTCGAAGCCTTGCTCCGCCTGATCGGACTCGACAATGCACACGTGCGCGGGCTGCAAGAGCGGCTCGACGCGAGACCCAGGATCCGGGCGCCGCGCACTACGCTCGCAGGAGCACGACGATGACCCCGGCATCGGACGTCGACGTCGCGCTGGTCGGTCTCGGGCCGGTCGGCGCTGGCGCGGCTGTGCTCCTCGGACACGCCGGCTTGCGCGTAGCGGCGTTCGAGCGCGCCCCCGACATCTACGATCTCCCGCGTGCGGTGGGCCTCGACGGCGAGATCGTCCGGGCGTTTCAACGCATCGGGCTCGGCCATGAAGTGGAAGGAGTCACGCAGCCGCATCGTGACGGTGACGCCGTTTGGTTCACAGACTCGAAGCGGCGCGCGCTGTTCGGGGCCGAGCTTCTCCCGCACGGCGTCAACGGCTGGCGCGACATCGCCTTCTTCGATCAGCCGGAGCTCGAGGCCCTCCTCCGCGACCTCGCGGGGCGGCTCCCCGGAGTCGCGCTCCACACCGGACACGAGGTGCTCGATATCCGGGAGGACGAACGAGGCGTCAGGCTCAAGGTCCGCGATCTCGCGACGGGGGCCGAACGCGAGGTCACGGCGCGCTACGTCATCGGTTGTGACGGCGCTTCGAGTTTCGTGCGGAAGCGATTGGGCATCGGCTGGCAGAGTCTCGGCTACGATCAGGAGTGGCTCGTCGTCGACATCGTCCAGACAGCGGAGGCCCGTCTTCCCACCCACACGATGCAGGTCTGCGACCCTGCACGGCTGACGACCTACGTACACACGAAAGATCCGTACCGCCGCTGGGAATTCCGGCTGCTTCCCGACGAAACCCGCGAGGAGATGGCGCAGCCCGAGCGCGTGCACGAACTCCTCGCCTCGTGGCTTCCGCCCGAGCACTACACTCTCCGACGCGCGGTCGTGTACCAGTTCCACGCCGCCACCGCCGAGCGCTGGCGTACCGGCAACGTGTTTCTTGCCGGCGACGCCGCGCACCAGACCCCGCCCTTCCTCGGCCAGGGCATGAACGCCGGCTTGCGTGACGTGATCAATCTCGCCTGGAAGCTCCCCCTCGTCCTCGATGGCACCGCCGCGCCCTCGCTCCTCGACAGCTATGCCGCCGAGCGCGACGGACACGCGCGCGATCTCGTCGAGTGGGCTGTGGCCATCGGCCAACTGATGGAAACCCTCGCCGCGGCCGAGGCAGCCGGTCAGGGACAGCCTCCCACCGGGGAACACGTCAGCGCGGGCTACGGCCAGGGACGCACGGTCCCACCACTGCGAGGCGGCGTCATCGTCGAAGAGCAGGTCGGCGATGGCAACGCCACGGGGCATCTCTTCCGACAACCCACCGTCCGCACGACCGCGGGCGAGGACGTGATGCTGGACGAGCTGCTGGGGCCGGGGTTCGCGGTGGTCGGACGCACAGGCGCCGATCTCGCCATGAGCGAAGCCAGCCGCCGCATCCTCACGCGGCTCGGCGGGCGGACGGTCTCGCTGGCGAACGTCGACACCCGTCTAGGAAAAGTCGACGCGCTGTTCGAGAAACACGCCGCGGCGATCGTCCGTCCAGATCGTTACGTGTTCGGGGTCACGGACGAGCATCTCTCGTTAGACGATCTCGCACACCGACTCTCAGCGAGCATGCATCTCAGCGCCTAGCGCGCGCCCTGCCTGGCATCCGTGTGCTGCTGTTCGCGCCTCGCCCCGAACTCGGCGCCCGCACTACACCCACGATCGCGGGACGCGTACGCGCAACCGGATCAACGACTCCAGAGACCACGATGCGCCGTACGTGCCTCGCGTTCGGCGTCCCGGAAGCGCACCATCAGGTCCGCGGCGAACGGATGCCGCGTATAGGCGTGCCCGTACCCCTGGCGAATGATCTCCTCGTTCAGGAGGCGGCCGTCGGCGAGATACACGAACGCGAGCGTCCGACCGTACTTGTCCTGCCGTTCGTGCCCAAAGATCAGGCGTACCCGTTGGCGCTCGGCCAATCGTTTGGTGAAGGCAGACGCCTCGGGACCGAAATGCTCGACGGGATGGTCCGGGCGAACCGTCTCGGGGGTGTCGACACCGATCAAGCGGATGCGCTCGCGATTCTCGAGCAGCAACGTATCACCGTCGACGACACGACGGACGGTGTGCCACTCCCCCGAAGAGGCGTCCCCGGCACTGTCGATCGGAGCTGTCGACCCTCCGAACTCGAACGCACGCACCAGCAGGTACAGCAGCGCGAGCACGAGCAGTACCGGCAAGGGAAGGCGCGACCGAGCGCGCCGCGAGCGAGAGCGGCGAGACACCGGGTATCTATAGCCGCTCCACCCGCCCCTGTCAGGGTCGACGCCCAGGAGATTCGGCGCGTCGTGTGCAACAGCCAACGCGAGCCCACGCGCACGAACGCACGCGGTAGCGCTCGACCTCCCACGCGCCTCGTAGTAGAGACCTCGCTCTCGCACGACGACGATGCGCATTGAGCCTTACATCTCGGAGCACTATCCGCGCCTCGAGGCCGCGGTCCGCGAGTCGGGACTCGCACAGAGCCTCCTGCATCGAGACTTCGTCGAGTGGTACTACAATTCACGAGAGTGGTGCCGTCTGTTCCTGGTCTTCATCGACGACGAAACTGTCGGCGGCGTGATTGGCCTCGAGCAACTCACGATGGACATCGGGGGCGAGCAACTCCAGGTCGGCGGCGGCTCGAACCTCGCCAGCTTTCATCCACGGGCCGGAGCGTTCCTGTTTCTCCACTGGATGCGCTCGTGTGATCTCGGGCTCGTATTCGGCGGCAGCGACGACATGCACCGCATCCTCGAAGGGCAGCGGGGACGTTGGGTCTACTTTGACGGCGTGCGCACGTTCACGCTGAACGCGCGGTTCGCCCCGCGCGAAGGCCGCACCGGCTGGCGGCACGTCGCCGCGACCGCGCTACGCGCCGTCGGACCCTACACCCATCCGGCTCAGGTCTTCGATCGGCTGGTCGCCGCAGGCACCATCCCCCGCGTGGCCGTCGAGGAAGTGAGCACGTTCACCACCGACATGCTCCCGGCGGGGCCCAGCCCCTTCACCCTGCGGCTAGCCCCATCGCTCGAGTACCTCCAGTGGCGCTACGACCCGACGCTACCGTTCCTTCGTTATCGCGTGTTCCGGCTCGGCGATGGTGGCGGTTATGTCGTACTGAACGATCGTCCGACCGAGCTCCTCGTCGCCCAGGCCGACGCCGCCGATCCGCAGCAACTCGCCGCCGGCATCCTCGCCTCCATCGCCGCGGTGAGCGCGGAGGCCGACCCTCGTCGGAAGGTCGTCCTCACGACGGCGCACCAGGACATGCAGGCCGTCTTCGCCAGCGCCGGGTTCACCCCCGCGCCGACCGGCCGCCGGTTCGCGCTCGGACAGGGAAAGCGGCGGGTGGCGGTCGATCCCGATACCGCGCAGTGGCTCGTCAACTATGACTGGATCGACAACGGCCTCCGCTTCTAATACCCGAGGCCTGGAACGCGGTGCCGGACGGGCGTTTCGGCCGAATCGGTCTTGACAGTTCTCGCAGCGGCCGCGTATCGTCTTTGGTCAAGGCGCGCATATGGGTCCGCATCGCATCCTCTTCATAGAGTGTAGCGTCGGCGGTGTGCTGGGCGGCTCGCTGACGGGCATCCTGCACCTGATCGACCGCCTCGACCGACGCCGTTTCGAGCCCGTGCTGGTGCTGTTCGAGCACAAACGCGTCGTCGAGGACCTGCGGGCGAAGGGCGTGCGTGTCCACGTCGTCCCCGACCAGCCCGATCCACTGACCAACGGGCGGAACCACGCACGGCTCACCCGCGGCGTGCTCCGCATCTACGAGTTTCTGGGTATCGTGCTGCCACGCGCCCGCGCGATCAGCCGCGTCATCAGCGAGGAGAAGCCGAGCCTCGTCTATCTCGCCAACGGCCTCACCTCGAATCTCGACGGCCTCGTCGCCGCGGCGCGCGCCGGGATCCCGAGCATCTCGCATCAGAAGGGCTTTCGCCGGATCGGACCGATCGAGCGCCAGTTGGCGCGCTGGGTCGACCTCTGCATCGGCATGACCGATCAGTGCACCGACTACGTGCGCGACTCCGGAGCCAAGTGCCAGCGGTTTCTCACGGTGTTCGACGGCATCGACTGCACCGAGTTCGCGCCGGGCGGCGGACAGGCCGTCCGCGCCGAATTTGGTGTCCCAGAGAATGCGCCGCTCGTCGGCATCGTCGGACACGTCCAGGAATGGAAGGGCCAGCACATCGTCGCCGACGCGGTCGCCCTCGCGCTCAAGAAGATCCCGGATCTCCACTGCCTTCTCGTCGGCGGCGTGCACCGGGCCGGCCAAGATTTCGGCGAGAAGCTGCGGTCGCGAATCGCGGAGCAAGGACTCAGCGACCGGATCATCATGACCGGTGAGCGCAGCGACGTTCCCGCATGCCTCGACGCCATGGACGTTCTCATTCACTCCTCGACGACGCCCGAGCCCTTCGGCCGCGTCATGATCGAGGGCATGGCTCTCAGCAAACCAGTCATCGCCCCGAGCGAGGGTGGCCCGCTCGAAATCATCGTTGACGGCGAGACTGGCATCCTCGTCGAGCCGCGGAGCCCCGAAGCGCTGGCCGACGCGATCGTCACTCTCTGCAGCAACCCAGACCTGAGCCGGAAGATGGGCCAGGCCGGTCGCGAACGCGTCGATGCGGTGTTCGACATCCGCCACCACGTCGCGGCGATCGAAACGCTGTTCGACGAGTGCATCGGCGATGCGTCGCCGAGGCCCTCCCCCGCCGCACTAGGCGCCACCTCCTGACATGTGCGGCATCGTAGGTTTCGTCGGCCTGCAAGCCTCGGCTGACGAGTATCCCGCGCGTCTCGAGCGCATGCTCGAGGTCATTCGCCACCGCGGCCCCGACGAATTCGGCTACTACTTCGATGATCACGTCGGGCTCGGCACCGCACGACTATCGATCATCGATCTCGCCAACGGCCAGCAGCCAATGGCCGATTCATCGGGCCGCTACTGGATCGTATTCAACGGTGAGATCTTCAACTACCTCGAGCTTCGGACCGAGCTCGAAGCCGCGGGGCATCGCTTCGAGCGCAACTCCGATACCGAGGTGTTGCTGCACGCCCTTCTCGAATGGGGCGAGGGTGCGCTCGGACGGCTCGACGGACAGTTCGCGTTCCTGTTCTACGACCGGCTGACCAAACATGTTCTGGCGGCCCGTGATCCGTACGGCGAGCGGCCACTGCACTACGCGCCGGCGCGCGGCGGCGTCGCCTTCGGCTCCGAGATCAAGTCACTCTTCACGCTCCCGGACGTCCGGCGCGCGCTGAACGAAACCGGGATTCGACACGCCTTTCAGTTCTGGACGCTGCTCCCCGGGGAAACCTGCTTCGACGACGTGCGGTCCATTCCGCCCGGCCACTTCGCCCGAGTCGTCGACGGCGCGGTCACGGCAGTGGAACCCTACTACCGACTCCCGACCGAAGCGCGCGCGCCGACCTCGAGCATCGACGAGTCGGCCGAACGCGTCCGCGAGCTGCTGACCCAGAGTGTGCATCGCCGCCTGCGCAGCGATGTGCCGGTCGGGACCTACCTAAGCGGCGGCGTCGACTCCACGATCATCACCTACCTCGCCCAGGAGGAGAGCCGGCACCAGGTTCAGAGCTTCTCGGTCTCCTTCAAAGACAAGGGCTACGACGAGTCGAAGTATCAGACGATGGCGGCGGAACGGCTGGGCACGGATCATCATCCGTTCATGACGTCGCTCTCCGACATCGCCGACGGATTTCCCACCGCGATCTGGCACGCCGAGACGGTGCTATTCCGCACTGCCCCCATCCCCCTGATGCTCCTGGCGCGGGAGGTGCACGCGTCGGGGTTCAAAGTCGTGCTGACCGGTGAGGGCGCCGACGAAGCGTTTCTCGGCTACGAGATCTTCAAGGAGACGCTCTTCCGGGAGCAGTACGATCAGTACGCCAACGACGACGAGCGCATCGCCGCGCTCCGGAAGCTCTACCCGTATCTCGCGCATTTCCAGGATGATCGCGCGCGCTCGGTCCTCGGGTTCTTCGCGCGCAATACCAAGAGCGATCTCCCCGGCCTCTTCTCGCATCACATCCGCTTTCAGAACGGCCTCCTCGGCCTGCGCTTGTTGAAGGGAAGCTACGACGACAAGCAGGCCGGCGCCGACTTCAGCCAAAGCCTGGAGACGTTGTACCCGGGCTTCACGTCGATGCCGTCCGTGCTCCGGGCGCAGATCCTCGAGTACACCACCCTTCTCGGCGGGTACCTGCTGTGCTCACAGGGCGACCGCATGTCGTCGGCACACAGCGTCGAGGCACGCTGTCCATTTCTCGAGAGGGATCTGGTCGAGTTCGCCTTCGGCCTTCCGCAGGATACCCGCCTGCACGAGGGCCGCGAGAAGCATGTGCTGCGTCAGGCGTTTGCCGACGTGCTGCCCGAAGAGCTCGTGGGACGCGAGAAGAATCCGTATCGCGCGCCGGACGCCAAGGCGCTCCTCCGCGATCCAGAAACAGAATGGCTCGCGGCGCTAAAGGCCGAGCACCTCGACGCCTGCGGGCTGATCGAGGGGGCACACGCCCGCCAACTCCTCGATCGTGTGCAAAAGAAGGCGCCCGAAGCGATCAGTCCACGCGAAGATCAGGCCTGCGTGCTGGTGCTATCCCTCGCGCTCCTGAACGAGCGCTTCGTCGAGCACTTCCCGACGATCACGCCGGCACTTGGCGAGCGTTTGGTCGTCCGCATCGACGGACGCACACTCGGCGCGCTGGCGTAACGCGGCTAGAGCACAAACTGACTGACCTGGAGGACGAGAACGCCCGGCTAAAACGCGTGGCCGCCGATCTCACGCTCGACAAGCACATGCTGGCCGGGCGCTGCGGAAAATGGACTAACGCCTGCCCGCCGGCGGGCGCTGGTGGGGTGGTATCAGGCGACGTTTCAGATCAGCGTGCACCGCGCCGCGCGGGGCCATCAGCGACACGCCTCCGCGTCCGGGACGCACGTCGGCACACCGGCGAAGCCGAGGCCACCGTGGGCGGCGCACTCGGCCTGGCAGACGGTGGCGACGTCGGCGGCGAGACAGGCCTGGCCGTCGAGCGGGACGTCGCGACAGAGCTGGACGGTGGTGCTGTCGAGGCAGCGGCAGGTGACGCCGTGCGGGCCGTCGGCGATCGGGCGGTAGGCGTCGCTGGCGAGCAGGTGGCCGGTGCGGACGCTCGCCGCAATGGCGCACTCGGGAAGCGGCGTGCAGGTGCCGATCGCGCCGGCAGCGGCGCACTTGCGGGCGATCTGCTTGGCCGCGCGGGTGCGGGCCTTGTTGCCGGTGGCGAAGCACGCCGGCGTGAGCGGGCCGTCGGCGTCGCTGCCGGCCTTGACGGCGGCGCGGTCGGTTCGGCGCTGGCAGGCGAGGCTCTGCGCCAGGACCTGGCCGACGATGCCCTTCACGCCACTGGCGACCGCGGCACGACACGCGCGGTCGTCGGCGCTCGCGGCGAGATCGGTGCCGCCGACGACGGTGGTCAGGAGCGCCTCGAGGCGGGGGAGGAGGCAGGGCGATCTATCCCCCAGGAGCGGGAAGCCCGGGTAGTTGGCGAGGACGGGAAGAGTGGGGCAGAGGTTCTCGAGCTTGGCGACCGCGCGGTTGAACTTGCGAGCGAAAGCGCCGCCGGGATCGAAGCAGGGTTGTCTATCACCTCCGCACGTGAGCACACCGCCGGCGACGGTACATTCGCTGAAGGCGTTGCACTGCGCGGTGGGGCCAAGCCGGCCCTCGCGGCGGTGGCAGGCGGCGGCGAGGCGGAGGCCCTGGAGGGTGCTCGCCTTGAGGGCGGTGCCGACGGCGTTCCGGCAGCGGAGGCAGGGGTCTCTCACGCCGCGTGCTACCTGCGCATGGGAGGTGGCCGGGGTCGTGAGCGCGAGAAGGAGCAGGGTGGCCGCGAGCGCCAGCGGTGTCCGGATCGTCATTGAGTGCCACCTCATGGGGATGGCGTCGAGCGGTCGGGGAGTCCCCGGTGTCCGCGGTCGGCGCATACGAAGGAGTCGGGACATGCGATGGAACAGTTGTTCCGCATCGAGGCTAGGGTGACGATCGGAACAGTCACGGGAGTCCCCGAGCACGTCGTGGTGTGCGTAAAGTTCTAGTCGTCGCTCCCAGCGCGCGAGTAGCAACCTATGACAGATCCGGATCCGGGTTACTCGCCCAGCAGGAACGATCGCGCCATCGATGCCGCGACCCGCACGGCGAGCGTGGCGTTGTTCCAGGTCCAGGGCGAGGTCCGAACACGCGCGCCGTCGATCCAGGTCTCGACGACCTCGATCTCGTCCAGATCGTCAGCGGGCACGTCCAGCGGATTGCGCGACAGCACGACAAAGTCCGCGACCTTCCCCACGCGCAGCGATCCACGCTCCTCGTCCTCGAACATCTGCCACGCCGCATCGATGGTGAGCGCCTCGAGCCCTTCGTAGGTCGAGACGCGCTCCTCGGGTCCCAGGACCGTGTTGCCGTCGCGTGTCGTCCGTGTGACCGCCGTCCGGAGCGCGCGGAAGGGTCCGATGGGCGTCGCGGGATTGTCGGTGTGAATCGACGCCCGGTGTCCCGCACGGCGGGCCGAACCGAGCGGCATGAAGCGCGCCGCGCGAGTCTGCCCGACAATGTCGGGCAGACTCGCACCATAGAAATAGATGTGATCGATGAAGAAGCTCGGGGTGAGGCCCAGACGCTTGGCCCGGGCAAGTTGCGCGCCGGTGATCAAAGCGTTGTGCTCGAGGCGGTGCCGATGATCGTCGCGCGGCACCTCGGCAAGCACTTCGTCGAACACGTCCAGGGTGAGATCGATGGCGACCTCCCCCTGAACGTGCACCGCGATCTGCCTCCCGGCGGCGTGATGGCGTCGCACCTCATCGCGCAGGGCATCGTGCTCGTACATCACGTGCCCGCGATGGCCCGCGACCAACCCCATGCGCTCGCGCGTAAGGGCAGTATCACGGTACGGATCGGCGAACGCCGCCCCGCCGGTATAGGGCGAACCGTCGACGTACAGCTTCACGCCCTTGAGTGCGAAGCGTCGATGCGCGGGAGCCTCCGCGATCTCGGTCTCGAGCTGCGCCGGAAGCGCATACACCATGCTGCGGACCGGCGCCGATCCGGCGTCGGCGAGGCGCGCGTAGAGAGGGATGGGGTTGTCGTTGCGCGCGCGGGCGCCGAGGACGCCGACGGTCGTGTAACCCGCCACGGCGTACTTCGCCTGCTGCAAGCTCAGCAGCAGCTCCAACGCGCCGGTTGGGGGCTCGGGCAGTCGGCCGAGAATAGCGTCGATCGCGCCCACTTCGTAGAGGACGCCGTTCAGCTCACCGGACGCGTCTTTTTGAAACTCGCCGCCCCCGCCAGGGGGAGGCGTCGTCTTGCTGATACCCACCTCCTCGTATCCGGCGGTGTTGATGTACGCCTGATGGAGCATCTGTGTCAGGACCAGCATCGGACGCTCGGGGGCGATCTCGTCCAGCTCGGCCAGCGTCAGCGGAGAGAGATCGGGAACCATCACCGGGTCCCAACCGTACGCCAGAATCCAGTCGCCGACCCAGGTCTCCTCGGCCGCAGCTCGGAGCGTCCCCATCACCGCCGCGCGCGACTCGTGGGTGAAGCCACTCACGTCGGCCATCTGGCCGAGGACCGCGGTGACGAGCGGATGTGCGTGCGCTTCGATCAGACCAGGAAGGAGCGCGCCGCCCGCAAGGTCGACGACTTTCGTCCCGGACACGCGGAGCCCGCGAATCTCCGCCTCGGCACCTATCGCCGCGATGCGGCCGTCGGTGACGGCCAGAGCCTCGAAGACGTCGCCCTCCCCCTCCATCGTGACGACCGCTCCGCCGACGAAGATCGTGTCGACCGCGTACGCCTGAGACGCGAGGCACCCGAGCAACACACCGACGCACACCACCATCACCACTGTGCACCGTCCGCCCACCGAGCCTCGTCGCGCCATCACCGCCCCCCCTTCGTAGAGTCGCGCGCGAGGTAGCGCACGAGCACATCCGTGACTTCATCCACGAAATCGTCGTCCCCGAGGCGAGAGGCATCGCGAACCGCGGTATCGTGCACGAGAGCCTCCGCAACTTGCAGGCTCACCGCCGCGGCAAGCGACAGGTTCGGGCGCCGCACTTCGTCACGATGGGCAGCCAGATAAGAAGCGATGAGTTGCTCGAGCATCGGACGCTCGTCGTCACGCGCCTCGGAGCTGACGGCGCTGTGCAAGGCCGCGTCTTCCGCATGCAGCGTGACCAGCACGCGAACCAGCCCAGCGATCGCCGCCGGCAATGGCTGGGCTCCGACGCGGCCGATCTCGGCGAAGAGACGCTCCCGGAAGGTCGCGTCGTAGCGACGGCGGACCTCCGCAAGAAGCTCTTCCTTGTGCGCGAAGTACTGGTACAGCGTACCGATCGAGACCCCGGCGCGTTCGGCGACGTGGTTGGTTGTCAGTCCCGCCAATCCATCTCTACTCAGAATCTGAGTAGTTGCTTGGATTATGATCTCTACCGTGTGTCGCGCGCGCGGCTGTATAGGCTTTCTTTGCGGAGTTCTTGCCTGTTTCGTGCGCATGTCGCAGGTGAGCTTAATACGAGTACCATATCCGAGCAATTACTCATATTGGTACACACATGCCAATTGCCTCAACGCAAGTCAGACCACATGACCGGGCAAGCGTCGCGATCATCTGCACCCTGGGCCTCACCATCGCATTCGTGCTCACGGGGAACGCCGGCTGGGCGATCCTCGCAGGCATTGCCACCGTGGGGTTGGGCGTCGTCGCTCGCATCTTCAGCCGGCAGGCTCCCGGCCCAATGCCCCACAGATTCCGCGGCGTACTCTTCCTGCCGCGCGGCCCGCATTCCTCCGCCCACCTGCACCGCATCCTTGAGCCCCGAGCGGGCGAGCGGATCCTCGAGATCGGCCCCGGCGTCGGCATCCATGCGGTCCCCATGGCGGCGGCCCTGGTCCCGGGTGGCGTACTCGAAGCGATGGATGCGCAGGTAGCGATGCTCGCCGACCTCGAACACCGCGCGGATCGCGCCAGCGTGACCAACATCGTCACGACGCAGGGCAACGCCCAGCGCCTCCCGTATGTCGATCGATCGTTCGACGCGGCGTACCTCATCGGCGTTCTGGGTGAGGTTCCTGACGGTGACGCTGCGCTGCGCGAGCTGCGCCGCGTTCTCAAGCCCGACGGACGGCTGATCATCGGCGAAATGGTGCTCGACCCGGACTACGTGACGCTCTCGGCACTCACGCGGGCCGCAGAAAACGCCGGATTCCTCTTCGACCGACGCCAAGGACCGAAGGCGGCGTACTTCGCCCGCTTCGTGCCTGGCGACCGGTGAGGGAGCCGGGCGGATCGCACGCGACGCGGCAATCACGGCGGCAGTTCTCGTTCGAAGCCGTGATCCGGGACCGCGATTCGCCAGCGGTGCGATCAGGCGATGGCGTCTAGCGTAAGCCCGCGCTCGACTCTCGGACGAGACGGGAAGATGCGCTCGTGGTCGGCGCTCGAGGCGCCACTCGCGCGGGGTACGATCGCTCCAGGCTCGCGAGCGCGCTCGGATACTCCGTCGCGCGTACCCGGCGCGAATCGCCGGGCTCCGAACCCCAGCCGCGGGGCACTGCCAACGGCCCTCCTCGAAGACTTGGAACATCCAACCCGCTGATTGCTTATCAGCGTCACCGCGAGAGGCCCCGCCAATTCAGCCGCTTGCAATGGGCTGCTACCATGCCGCTACGGGGACCACGCCGACATCACGGCTGCCACGGCGACTCTCCCTCTAGCGGACGGAGGCGCATAGGCTTCCACTCAGGCTCGACGCTCACGAAGCCGACCATGCGCCCGGAAGGTCAACTGGGGGTCGAACTACATGTGGGCGCTCAACGCAACGTCCCGGCTCGACTCCGAGCGCACCGGCGTAGCGCGTCCACGCACGGGCCGACCAGCCCGCCTCACTCCTGCGTCTTGAACCGCACCGGCACCCGCGGTGTGTCATCCACCGCGAACGAGAAGACGTCCGGGCGCGAGTAGTGCCCGACGACGTCGAAATCGAACTTGCCGCGGGCAACGTCGGCTAGGTCGATGTCGGCACGAAGGATCGCCTCCTCGTCGAATACCGGGCCCGCGTGGCACTCCCCGAGTGGCCCGTACACGGCGCTGCCGCCGCGTGAGAGGGTCGACCTCGGCTGCTCGCCGCCGGTGTCGATCTCGGCGCCCTCGGGGACGTACATGTTGCAACCGATGACGAAACAGCGGCCCTCGAGGGCGATGTGCTGGAGGGTGGCCTGCCAGCCGGGGCGCGAGTCGGCGGTTGGTGCAATGTAGATCTCGACGCCCTGGGCGTACAGCGCCATTCGCGCGAGTGGCATGTAGCTCTCCCAGCAGACCAGCGCGCCGAGTTTTCCGATCTCCGTGGGAACGACCTTGAGGGTACTGCCGTCGCCCTCGCCCCAGATGTAGCGTTCGGCCGCTGTGGGCTTGAGCTTCCGGTGCTTGTGCAGCAACTCGCCGGTCGGAGAGAAGTAGAGAACCGTCGAGTACAGGGTACCTCGTCCGAACGACGAATCGCGTTCGACGATACCGACGACGACGAACGCACCGGCCTCTTTGGCGGCTTCCGCCATGCGCGCCGTCTCTGGACCCGGGACGTCGATGGCGCCGTCGTAGTAGCGCTGAAACAAACGCCGGCCCTCGGGCGTACGATCACCCACCACCGCGCCGAACTGCAGACCACGCGGATACCCGCCGATGAAATTCTCCGGAAAGACGACGAGCTGGGTACCTGGTGTAGCCGCGCTCCGGAGCTTCGCACAGAAATGCTCGACACCGGCGGCCGCGTCGAAGAGCACGCCGGCCGCCTGGACGACGGCGATGTTCACGGAGCGGCCTCCACCATCAGCGTCGGCCGCTCGTGGTCATGCCTCCAGATCACCTTCTTTGAGATTGAGGTTCTCCATGATGTCCTCAACCTCTGCGGCCTCGGGAACCGCGTTCGCCTTGCCGAGGGCCTTCTCGCGGTCCATGAGGCCGTTCCGGACTAGCTCGGCAAGCTCGTTCACGTACGGGTTGAACCCGAACCGCTTCGAGTGCTGGAGGATGCCGAGATCGTTCAGGCGACAGTTGCTGCTGTTCCGGCCGGTATCGGTCGGCATCTTCCACCCGAACTGCTTGATCTTCTCAATCACCATCTCCTCGCCGTACGGGACGGCGAGCAAGGGATTGATGACCGTCACCTGACGCACCGACGACTCCTCGGGCAGCTGGAAGAACCGCGAGCCCTCATCGCCAAAGGCTTTCAGATAGCGCTCGGTGCTCCGCTGGCGCGTACGCCCAAGCGCGTCGAGATCGAGCTTCATCATCGCCGCGTCCTTCGGCACCTGCCCACCAATGTACCCGCCGACGATCACCTGGATGCCCCAGTGCGCGGCGAGCTTCACCATGAAGGTATTGATGATGTTGATACACGAGTTGCAGACGGCGCTCGCTCGCGTCACCGCGGCTTTCACATGCACGTCGCCGGTCAGGCTCGTCCGATACATGCTCTTCATGAACGTCGACGAGGGGCGGAAGAACATGTGGTCGACGCCGAGTGTGTCGGAGATGGCCTTGCAGTTCTCGATGGCGGTCGGGGACAGGAACGAGTTGTCGATAGTCACCGCGAGCGGGCGGACCTTGTACTCGTGCGCCATCAACCAGGTGACGTACGTGGAGTCCTTGCCGCCACTGTAGGCGACGATGCAGTCGTACTCCGACTTGCCACGCACCTGGTCGAACACCGCCTCGATCTGCCCGCGCAGCTCGGCGCGGATGCGGTTGAACTCGGGAATCGGCGGGGCCTTCTGACAGTAGCTGCACACGCCCTCGGCATCGAACGAGATGTTCGGGAAGGTCTCGGGAAGAATGCAGCGGGTACACCTGCGCATGTCCTTGCTCATGACGCGCCTTTCTGCTGGACAAGCTGGGCGAGCCCGGCAACGGATGCGAGCAGGTCCGACATGAGATCGTCGGGCTCGAGCTCGACGCCAAACTGCTCCTGGATGAACGTAACGATCTCGATCACGCCGAAAGAATCGATCACTCCATTCTCGAAGAGGTCGCTGTCGTACGCAAGCGTCCCATCGGAGAACGAAACGAGAAACTTGTCTGCGATAAACTGGGCGAGGGCATCAGCCTCCCCACCGGTCTTCTTCAAGGTCTCCACGACGTGTGTCCTCTCGGCCCAGCTGGGCGGTCAAGCGTCCCGCGGGCGCGCTTCCTGCTCTCGAAGCACGTGCCGACGCGGTTTCCCCAATTCGTTTCTGGGTATCTCATCAATCCATTCGAAGGCAACGGGGATCTTGTACGGCTCGAGCTTCGGTCGCACGAAGCTCTCCAGCTCGTCAGCGCTCGGCAGCGGCCCCTGCGCCGACACCAGAAATGCCTTTACCCGCGAGCCAACGAGGGCTTGCGGGTCTTCGATGCCGATACACGCGGCCTCCTGTACGGCCGGGTGACTGGCGAGCACGTCTTCGATCTCCACGGGTGCCACCTTGTGTCCACCAACGTTGATGATGTCACCCGCTCGGCCAAGAAGATAGGCGTATCCTGTGTCGTCTATCCGCCCCAAGTCGCCAGTGTTGAGCCATTCTTCCTCGCGCCGCCCGATGCCGTCGGCCGTCCAGGTTGCGGTCGAGACGTGATCCCCTTGGACCACGATCGCGCCCGCCTCATTGGGCGGCAGGACACTACCGGCCTCGTCGAGGATCGCCAGCGTCACGTTCGGTGAGGCCCGCCCGACCGAGTCCAGCCGGTCGGCTGACTCGTGAAACTCGATGAAACAGGAGCGCGAGCCCTCGGTCAGACCGTAGTGCATGCAGATGCGCGTGGTCGGTAGGAGCTCCATCAGCAGGTGCTTGTCCTCGGTGGGCATCGGAGCGCTGCCGATCTCGATATAGCGAAGCTGTCCCGCGTACTCCGACAGGGCGTTGCCGGTCATCCGCTTCAGGAGCGCCCACGCGGCGGGGACGAAGCTGAAGCCGGTGGCATGCCAAGTCTCAAGGGCCGCGAAGATGCGCTTCGGAAACATGAAACCCTGCACCAGCACGAGAGTGCCGCCCGCGAACAGCTGGCAACGCATGCGTCCCAGTCCGAAAGAATGGTTGAGAGGGAGCGCCAGCACCTCGACATCCGAGGTGTCGTTGCCAACGAACGCGTTGATGTTCCGTGCGGCGGCGCACTGATTGCCGTGCGTGATGATCGTGCCCTTCGGCGTCCCCGTGGTGCCACTGGTGAGGAGAATGTCGGCGTGCGTGTCCGGAGTCGGAAATGCCGATGGCGCGCCGTCGTCGGGGCCTGGGGTCGTGGGGAAGTCGGCCAGGGGCACGACGCGGCATGCAGGCTCGACGCCCTTCTTGACGACCGCCGGACAAAAAACTGTTGGACGAATCAGCTCTATGGTGGCCGCCAACTGGTCCGGCGACATTTTCGGCGTGATCGGAACCGCCGTGGCGTGGACGCGATGGGTCGCCAGGTAGGCGATCACGAACTCGAGCGAGTTGGTACCGGCAAGCAGCACGCGATCCCCCGCCGATACGCCGGCTTCTCGCAGGACCTGCGCCCCAACACCGACGGCCGCTTGCAGTTCCCGGTACGAAAGGACCTGTTCGCCGCTGACCACCGCGGGGTGCTCCGGGCGTTCCTGTGCCCAGGCTGCAAGCTGTCCGATCAGGGATGTCGCACGTGTCTCTTGGTGGCCCATGAAAAACTGCGTTGGAGACGTACCTTACGCTGTTACCTCGACGCTGATAAGGGTCCAAGTCCCGTCTTTTCGGGCTCCCTAGCGAGAATCCTTGCTATTATCTTTGCGTATTGACGCATCATCTCCCGGCCGCGCATAATCTGCCCCGTGCCGATTCTCCACTAGGGGTCCCACCACTGCGCGGAGCGCGCACAGATCGAGCTGATCAGTTAAGGAGTACACGGGAGATGTCGAATCCGCTGTCGCGGCAACGCTGGGTCGTCGGCGTACTTTTCACCGCATTCTACGTTGCTGTCGCTGCCCCCGCTGGCGCCGTGACGCGCGCGTGCGGACCCGACGCGATCGCCAATACGAACGACGTGCTGTGCGCGGCCCCAAGCGGCCCCTGCAATGGAGTCTCGGTGGTCGTCAGCACGGCCATCGAGATTCCCGACGGCGTGCCCTGCAACTTCGACCTTGGTGGCCGTGATCTGACCTTCGACCGCACGATTGAAGTGACCGGGAGATTCGGCGCTCTGAACGGCGTGATTCGTGTGTTCAACGCCCAGAACATCACCGTCAGCGACACGGGAAAATTGAAGGCACAGGGCGACTTCGTCCAGCCAGCTGGCTTCATCACCGGCGGCGGCCTGATCTCGCTGGACGCCTCCGGTGATATCTTCCACGAAGGCGTGATGGACGTCACTGGCGATAGTGCCGGAACCATCATCCTCGACGCCGCGGGCGAAGTGCAGATCCTCAACAACTCCGAGCTGACCGGCAACGGGCTGAGTTCGTTTCTCGACGAGGGCGAGCGCTTCGCGGACGGCGGCACCCTCGATATCACCGCGGGCGCGGGCGACATCACGATCAACGGCGATATCTCCATGCGCGGCTCCAACCAGGCCACCGGAGGCACGCTCACCTTCCAGGCCGCCAAGAGCGTCTTCCTGAACAAAGCCATCGACATGTCGGGCGGCGGCGGCGACGGCGGTGCGCTCGAGGTAGAAGCGGGTGACCACATCACCATCAGTAAAACGATCGATGGCGTCAGCCGCGCGGGAGCCGGCTTCGGCGGATCGGTGCTCCTATTCGCCGGTGAGGACGGTCTCGGCGGCGTGGTCCCCGGCGGCAACCTCGATGTCGACAGCGCGAGCATCAAGCTGCAGGGCAGCTCCACCGACGAGTTCGGAGGTGACGGCGGCGAAGTCGACATCGCGGCAGCAGGCAACGTCCGGTTCTTCGGCTCGGGTGTCTCCATTCGCGTCGACGCCGCGACCAACTGGGATGGCTCCGGGGGAACCGTCGCGATCGATACGGGAGACTCGAAACCGAGTACGATCGGCCCGACCGATGGCAACATCGAAATCGATGGCCTGATCTCCGCCCGGGGCGGCGACCTGGACAGCAGTGGTGGGGAGATCGATCTCAGCGCTGGGGCCGATCTGATCATCACGGCGGACATCGACCTCAGCGCAAAGGATACCGGGGGCGATCTCACCGGCGATGCTGGCGGCGCGATCCTCCTCGACGGCGTGATCTCGGCCCCCGCGACCGATAGCGCGGGCGAGGGCGGCTTCATTGACCTGATTGCCGGCGTCGCGTCCGACGCGACGCTCACGGTGTCCAAGAATATCCTCGCGCCCGGCGGCGCGACGAGTAGCAGTGGACAGAACATCTCGCTGTCGGCATGCACACTCGTCGTCGATGACAACACCAGGGTGGATGGCCAGGGCGGCGTCAGCCTCGGTGGCGCCGAGGGCGGCGCCGACATCGATCTCATCTCGCGCCGGCCCATGCAGCTGGGGTCCGACTCGCGATTTCTCGCGGGCCCGGGAGGATCGGTCGTTGCCACGTACCCTCCAGGACAAGATCCCGTGATCGGCTCCGGTGTCACCTTCGCCCCACCGCTCTTCACCAACATCAATCCCGTGGGGGCCTATCCGAACTGCCCCGTCTGCGCTGATGGCATCCTGCAATCAGGCGAGGTCTGCGATCCCGGGCTCGACGCCTGCTGCAATCCGACCTGTAACGGCTTCATCTGCCCCACGCCCACGGTCACGCCCATCCCCACAACGACCCCAACCACGACTGTCGGGGGTCCGACTGCCACCCCAACCGTGACGGCGACACCGACGACGACCGTCACCCCGACGACGACCAGCACACCGATCGCTACGGCGACCACGACACCGACGGCCACGACGACGGCGACGCCACTCGCGACGGCTACGAGCACTGCGACGGCCACGGCGACGCCAATCGCGACGCCCACCGCGACGGCCACCATCACGGTGAACCCCACCGCCACCGCGACGCCCGTTCCCACCGGCACGCCCACGGCAACGGCGACGCCCGTCCCGACGAGCACGGCCACTCCCGGTGTGAGCACTCTCGATCACTACAAATGCTACAAATCCAAAACAGCCGCGGGCACCGAAGCGCTGGCGCAACTGGAAATCCTGCTGGCCGATGCGTTCGAGACCAAGCTCACCAAGATCCGGAAGACACGCGAGATCTGCACCGCCACCGATGTCGATGGCGAGGTCATCAACGACCCGACGGCACACTTGCAGTGCTTCACCGTCAAGGACGTCGCTGGCCAGGCGAACTTCCAACGCCGCGACATCGAGGTCGAGAATCGTTTCGGTCCGCAGACCTTCACGGCGCGCAAGCTCCGGCGCATGTGCATGCCCGCCGTGCTCGACGCCGCGCCCTCGCTCCTGAACATCGACGCCATGAAGTGCTACACGGCGAAGACCGCCTCGGGCACGCCAAACTTCACGTCGCTAGAAGCCACGCTCACCGATCGGTACGAGTCGAAGCTGACGCGTATTCTCAAGGTGGAGAGTTTCTGCCAAGCCGTCGAGGTCGGCGGCCAGCCTACGCTCAACCCCGCGGCCGAGCTGCACTGCTACAAAATTCGTGATGCCGCGGGTCAGCCCAAATTCAACCGGCTCGAGGCGGGCGCGGAGAGTGGTTTGGGCGCGGAGGTCGTGAGCGTACAGAAGCCAACCGCGTTGTGTGTGCCCTCGACACGCGTGGCTCCTCCAGCGTGCGGCGATGGCACCGTCGATCCCGGCGAGCAATGCGACGACGGCAACACCGATCCGGGCGACGGCTGCGATGATCTCTGCAGACTCGAGCAGTGTGGCGACGGCCAGCTGCAGCCCGGCGAAGGCTGCGATGATGGCGCCGCGAACGGCACCAACGATTGCTGCACGACGATCTGCCAGCTGGTCGATCCCGACGGCGACGGCGTCTGCAGCCGCGATGATGCCTGCCCGGCCGACGCCGACAACGATAGCGACAGTGACGGATTCTGCGTTGGGACCTCGTTCCAGCCCCCGGCCATCGGCGGTGACGACCCGTGCTCACGCCCCGCGACACCGTGGATCAAGCCGAAGGCCACGTTCAGCAAACTCGATCGCGTCGCCGGCCAGCACAAGTTCACGATCAAGGGCGAGTTCGTCGTACCGACGGGGGGCCTCGCGGTCGCGCCGCAGGCGCGCGGCGTCCATCTGCGCGTCGTCGACAACGCCGGCACGCTCATCATCGACGAACGCATTCCCGGCGGGTTCTTCTCGCAGGCCACAGGTGTGGGCTGGAAACTGGGCGGCAACCCGACGAACAAGTGGACGTACATCGACAAAACGAGACCGCCGCTGCTCGCCGGCATCAACAAACTCCAGGTTCAGGATCGGTCGAACAAGCAACCGGGCCAGTTCAAGGTCTCGATCGCCGGCCGGCAAGGCGCCTATGCACTCGCGCCTGGCCAAGAGCCCATCACGATCGCAGTCGAGTTCAACGACACGGGCATCCCGCCAGGTGGCACGGTGGGCGTCGACCAATGCGCCGAGCTGACGTTCGATCTGTTGCCGATCCGTCCCGGGTGCGGCTTCAACGGGCGAGCCAACAAACTCGGCTGCAAGTAGCGCGGCGGGCGGGCTTTCGCCCCGCCGAAGATGAATACGACGACGCGTCTCCGCGGGTATCGCGAAGTCCGTCCGTTCCCGCTAGATAGCCTCTGACAATGCTATGCTGGCGCCCCGGATGGAGGACTCCATGACCCGATCCCGCTCGCGCCGCCGGTCGGCCGCGCCGGCCACACCCGCCCCTCTCATCCCGAGCGCGGTCCTGCCGAGTGTATCGCTCGCGGATCTGACTCCGCGCGAGGTGCAGCACGACCTCCGCGCCGTGCTCGCACACGGGGCCGCCCTCGCACCAGCCACGCGCGCTCCTGCGGCGCTCACGCGTCTGGCCCATGGCCGCTACGCGCCGACGGCGCTGATCGAGCTCTTCGACACCAAGGTCTACCTGACCGACTATTTCCAGACCCCTGCGCTCCGCTTCTTCGTCGCCTACGTGTTTCAGGCATCCGCGCAGCCGCGCGCGCCCAAAGTCTATCCACGGATCATCTACAAAGACGGATCCCTGGTGTGGCGCTGCGCCTCGCACATGATCTCATCCGACGACGACTTCTGGATCGGCAAGGGCGACGTCTGCCAGCGCACGGTCGGCAACCGTGTCTTCTTCGAGTCCGTCGAATCGACGACCGACCTGCCCTTCGAAATGCAGACAGCGCTCGAGACACTCTCCCGCCGGACCGTACATGTCCGCAGTGAGAAGCTGGCCCTGCAGCTCGTGCTCCGGAACGGCGCCGCGCATCAGCTTCGGGCCTACCGCGACTTCACGGCGCCACGAGAGCGTGCCGCCAGCAATCGCCGGAATCTCATCCACGGCGGACGCCGCGTCGCGCGCTTCCGCCGCAAGCATGATCCCTCCTCGCTCGAAATCGTTCCCGGATACGAGCCAGACTTCCGACGCGGAGTAATCGAGCGATCCGTCTCCACCAGTGTGCTGTACGGAGGCACTCTCGATCGCTACCGGATTCTGTCAACGAACGGCCGGATCCAGTACTGGTTCTTCTCCGGTCCGCGTCAGGTCTGGATCATCCCCCCGCAAGCAACCACGACCGAGCTGTCGAGCTTCGGCGTCCGGACGGTCGACGTTCTGGTCGACGAAGACATGTGCTGTCCCGGCTACGAGTACCACTACCTCGACGACTCGGAGGACCCGCCGGTCCTCTACAGCCAGATTCCAGAGGGCTTCGTAGGCCCAGCCGGACCGCACGACCCGGACAGGGCCGACGCCGCCCCCTGGCTGGACGCCCTACCCATCATTCGTGCGTTTCGACGCCGGATTCTCGGCCAGCGAAACACGCCAGCCAGCCGCCGCACCCGATAGCCACTTTCGCTTGACCGGATCGGTGGGCCAGCTAGGGTGAACGAACATTCACTCAGGGTGGCAAAGGGGGCTCGTATGGCATGGACCGCAGCTGACATTCCCAATCTGGCTGGCCGCACCGCGGTCGTCACCGGCGCCAACGGGGGACTCGGACTCGAAACCGCCCGCGCGCTGGCCAACGCGGGCGCACACGTCGTCATGGCGGCACGCGACCAGGCCAAGGCCACCGCCGCGGAGCGCGACATTCGCGCCGGCAACCCGACGGCCTCGCTGGCCGTGGTTGCGCTCGATCTCGGCTCGCTGGCCTCCGTACGCGCCGCCGCCGCAACGATTCTCGGCGCGCACGATAGCCTCGACATTCTCGTCAACAACGCGGGGCTCATGGCCCTCCCCGAGCGCCGAACCGAAGACGGCTTCGAAATGCAATTCGGGGTGAACCACCTCGGTCATTTCGTTCTGACAGCGCTCCTCCTTCCCGCACTCCTACGAGCGCAGCAGGCCCGGGTGGTGACCGTCACGAGCACAGCACATCACATGGGCACGGCGGTCGACCCTGCCAACCCGCACCTCGAGGGACGCTATGGGCCGTGGAAAGCCTACGGTCAGTCGAAGCTCGCGAACTTCCATTTCGGGATTGGACTCCAACGACGCTTCGCCGCGGCAGGAGCACGCGCTTCCAGCCTGGTGGCACATCCCGGACTGTCCAATACCGAGCTACAGGCCACGAGCGTTCGTGAGACCGAGGGCGGTGCGAGTCAAAAGTTCTTTCACGTCCTTGCCGGACGGACGGGCATGACCCCCGCCGTCGGCGCGCTTCCCCAACTCCGCGCCGCGACCGATCCGAACGCCAAAGGCGGCGAGTTCTACGCGCCTCGCTTCGTCAACAACGGACCGCCGGTACGACGTCCGATCCTCCGTCCGGGCTTGTCCAAAGCCATCGAGACCCTCTGGCAGGTCTCTGAGCGCGAGACCGGCGTGCGTCTCGATGTCGCCGCGGCGCTCCCCGCGGGATGAGCGCGCCGGCAGCGCCGGCCACCAGTCGCGTCGACCGAGCCGCCGCAGTGCGAGCTGCGCTCCGCACCCTGGTCGCCCGCCACGGCTTCCACGGAGCGTCCATGAGCGCGGTCGCCACCGAGGCGGGCGTGGGCACGGGAACCGCGTACGTCCACTATGCCTCGAAAGATGACTTGGTCTACGCCACCTATCTCGAGGTGAAACAGGATCTCGGCCGTGCGGCGATCACCGGCGTCGACACCGCGGCCTCCGCGCGAACTCGCTTTCTCCAATTATGGCGTGGTATCCATCGCCACCTGAGCAACGATCCCGATCGGGCGCGCTTCCTATTGCAAGTCGAGTCCTCGCCATACGCACGGACCGCGCACGCCAAGGCGCTGGCCGCGGAAGACGATCCGATCCTACGCGAGGCGACCACGACGGACCTAAGAGCGCAACTCGCCTCGCTCCCCGTCGAGATCCTCTATGATCTCGGTATCGGGCCGGCCATCCGCCTCGCGGCTGGATCAGAGTCGCTCGACAAGCCGTCACTGACTGCGCTCGCCGAGGCATGCTGGCGCGCCATAACGACCGATGGGATAGCGACCCGGCGCACGTAGTCAGTGCGATGCGATCTCGAATGCCACCCTGCGCGGCGGCAACAGTAGGACGTCTCGCACCACCCGCGCATCGTGCAAAGCGATGCTGCGCGATCGTGCGAACGCGCGCGAGGCCGCCCAGTGCGGTGATGAGCGTCGAAAACTTGCCACCGGAATAACGGCTCCTGAAATCAAAGTGTTAGCGCCGTGCATCATGTCAATCTGCACGAGGGCGATCTGGCATCGCCGTTGCTCTTTGGGATTCGACTCACGAACCCCAAGGAGGCTTGCCCATGCGACGTTCGACTCTCATTGTGATCGCCCTGCTCTTCGGTACCCTGCTGCACTCGGCCACGGCCGAGGCCTGCTCCTCGATCAAGGCATCTGCACAGATCGAAGCTTTCGAATGCGCGGACTGTGGAGATGGCGGCAACACCGAGGCGTCGAGCATCTTCACCGTCTCGGGAAGTCTCGTACTCAGTAACCGTCGCGCGACGCCGGAGCTCGCGAGTCTCGTCCTCGAACTCGAGGCGAAGATCGGCGGATCCTATGTACCCCTCGCTCGGCGGGTCCTGAACGAGGCGGGCGATTCGGTCGTGGAGAACTGCGAGGGCCTGTACGCCGACGCGGCGCTCCCCGGACGGCTCGTCCTAGTGGATGCGAACCAGAATCCGATCTCGTTCGCCTCCGTGAAGAGCCTCCCGGAGGGCCGGACCGGACTCCGCTACATCGCGAGCTTCGGCGGCGGCATTCCGCGCATGGATCCGGGCACCAAGGTTCGGGTGCGCGTGCTGGCGACGGCCATCAACGCCCACGCCTCGGGAACATGCGACATCGATGCGAACAACGACGGCGCGACCGATTCGCAAGTCAAGACGCACACCACGGTGTCGAATCTGCGAACGCCGGCGACGGTGCTCGCGCTGATGCCCTAGCGCCCTCGAGAGCCATGGCGATGCCGAGCCGGCATCGCCATGGTCACCGCTGCCAAGCAGCCCTATACACCGCGCGTCGGACACGCGGTGCTTGATGCGGTCGTCGTCAGCCGACGACGACCCAGCACACAGCGCTGGTCACCATCACCACGGCCAGGTCACGCAAGAGCGTGGGCAGAAGCGGCCGCGCCGCACCGGCAGGCGCCGATGACAGCGAACGGCGACGGGACTGGCCCCGGCGGTGCATCAACTCGCCGGGGTGGACTTCGAGAGCATCTATGATGGCGATCCTCATGGCATCCTCCCTACACCTCGTGCCTACTCCCAACGCGTTTCCCCCGTCAAGAAGAAATAAGCATATTCCTCACCAGCAATAGGGAAGATTCCCTAGGGACTTTTCTCTCTGCTTATGCGAACTCAGCTACTTAGCGTGCAGCGTGGATTTGGGCCCGCGGAGATTCAGGACGAATCCATAGGGACATTCCCGGATGCTCCGACGTCCACATGCTCAGGTCTCACACGTGCTCGAGGAGGCGCGCGCGTAGAGCGTCCCTGTCGTGCTCGGAGAGATGCAACCCCTGGGTGAGGTACTGCTCCGTCGAACCGAACCGACGCTCCCACACGGCGCGCGCCGCACCCAGATAGCGCGCGTCGACGTACAACAGTGCGCGGAGCCACGACACATCGGCACGCGCCGCACCCTGGCAAGCGAGCGCGTCCTCGATCATCTCCATCGTCGCCTCGTTGCGCTCGGCGCGACGCTCATTCGAACGGAGATAGTCAGCCTCGATATCCTCCCAACGCACACCGACCGCACCCAGAACGAGCGCAACCGCGATACCGGTTCGATCCTTACCCTGCGTACAGTGCACGATACTCGGGCGCCGGTCGCCGGCCAGGCGGTGCATGAAGTCGGCCAGGGTCTCGGTCCACCGACCCACGATGTTCTGGTAGGCGTCCACCATGAGATCCCCCGGCGGCGGTGAGAAATCTCCCGACGCCATCCGGGAAAGGATGACGTCACGGATGCCGTCCGCCTCATCGATCGGGAGGTGCACCCGGGCCCAGCCCGCCGGCAGTCGATCAGGCGTCTCGCCCGCCTCACGGTGCGACCGGAGATCGTACACGACGAACTCGCCCAGGGCCTCGAGCCTGGCCAGATCGGCGTCGCTCATGGCGAGATCCCCCGAGCGCCACAACTGCCCACGGCGGAGCGCCGCGCCCCGAGCGCCCAGCACCTGAGGATCCGCCACGTCGCGAAAGTTCGGGTGGCCCTCGAGCCGTACGGTCGTCATCCCGCCACCGATCTCGCCGCGAACTCCTCGAGCAGCGCCACCGTGCCAAAGTCGGTTACGGCGGTGGCGACGCGTTCGAGGTTCGCTACCGTGATCGCCCAACCGTAGTTCGCGGGCGGTGTAATGAGCCACCCGATCATCAGCCCCCACAGCGCGGCCGCTCGGCACAAACGCCACGCGTAGTCGAACTCGGGGACTGGCACCACGCCCAGCCCGCCGAGGCGATCGAGGTACCGCCGAACCAGACGCTCCTGCTCGACGCGCCGAACCTCCGGCGCCAAGCCGGTGACGAGAAGGTACGTGACGTCGTGGGCCCAGCACCCGCGACCCACCAATTGCCAGTCGAGCAACCCCGCACTTCCCCCGGGCAGGAGGTAGGTATTTCCGAGGTGAGGATCGCCGTGCAACAGGGTGGACGGCTCTGCCGCCATGGTGCGTTGCGCGACCGCGAGGAGTTCCCAGAGTTGCTCGAGCGTGCGTCCGAGCGGGGCCACGAACGTCGCCTTCTCAGGATGTCGTCGAACCTGATCGACGATGAGGTCGCGCCCGATCAGGTTGAACACGTCGGCCATGCCTCCCGCGAGGGGAGTCGGCAACCACGCCAGGTCGGCCTCGAAGCGCGCGCTCTGCCAGAACGCCGCATGCAACTCGGCCATCTGATCGAGGAGCCGCTCCACCTGCGCGACGTTCAATTGCTCCGGGGCGGACGGAAACCGAGCATCGCGCAGCGCGAGATCCTCCAGCAGCAACCCGAACCGACCGCCACGCGGATCGAAGTGACTGCCGTACAGTCGGGGAGTCTCGATCGCCAGATCCCCGCGAATCTCGGCATAGAAACGCACTTCGTTCTCGTACATCGTCGTCGGCGCGCGCGGCGAAGCCAGCATGGTCTTCAGGACGAGCTGTTCGGGAAGCTCTCGGGCGGCACCACGATACTGGACTGCGAGCGTGATACGATCCGCAGTCGACGCGATCCCCTCCCCGCATCGTTTCGTATCCACGACCCGAAGGTGGTCGACACTCGCGTGCGGATGGATCTGACGCATCGCCGCCGTGAGCATGTCCGCCGTCAGCGCGGCGGGATCTTGCGGAAACCCGGCGAACGACACCGCAGGCGTCAGTTGACGGCGAGCGGTTCGGCCAGGGTGAAGGCCGCGATCTCGGCGTCGAAGGTCTCCCCGTCGCCCATGACCATCTGGTAGGAACCGTGCATCGTGCCGAACGCGGTCGGCAGTGGGCATGCCGAGGTGTACTCGAACGACTCGCCGGGTGCGAGCACCGGTTGCTCGCCGACGACACCAGGGCCGTCGACCTCCTCGATCTCCTCGTTCGCATCGGTGATGACCCAGTGGCGGCTGACGAGCTGCGCCTTGACGGCAGCGCGATTCGTGATGGTCACCGTATAGGCGAAGAACCAGCCAAGCCCTGGCTCGGAACGCTCCGGTACGTACTGGGCGCGTACGCTTACGTGAATGCCGCGGGTCGTCGCTTCCGAGCTGAGCATAGAGGGCGCGGGGTAGTCCGGATGACGCTGTCGGTCAACCAGGCCGCCTATCGCGCAATCCTCGATCGCAACCCGACGCACCCGGCCGGCCTGAACGCGCTCGCCCGCCTTCGAACGCGCTCGGACGTCGACTAGACTGGCCCCCTGGAAGGTCGGGCGCGACGGGTCAGGCCCGCGCCCGACGCGCGGATCAGTCTTTCAGCTCCACAGACAGCAGGGTCGTCGGCACGCACAAGATCTCGTCGCCAACCGTGTCGACCGCGGTCGGCCGGGGAAACTGATTGCCCGGGGCCACGTTGACCTGCGTCCCCGTCTTCAAGCTGCGCTTGGCGTGCTTCGCCTGCTTCAAGCGCTCGCCCACGACCACGCCACCAAGCAGCGCCGCCTCGGCGTCCTTCACCTTCGTCGTACGCTTGGTCTGATAGCAGAGGAGGCTGACGTCGCGGACCGCTGCGATCGAACCGTCAATGACCGCTGACGTCTCGCGCGGGGGCTGCACTGGCTGCTTGTCGGCAGGATTGCAGAGCTCGACGGGCTTCACCACATCGACGAGGCAGGTGCCCGCAACGCTCGTCCCCGCGAATGGTTCGGAGCTGTCGTCGAGGAAGATCGTACAATCGTCGAACTCGTCGACTGTGTAAGCCTGAAGATCATCGCGGAACCTCCCCTTCCCTTTGCCCTTGGTGTCGGGCTCCTGATCGCTGGGGACTTTGGTGGGTTTCACGCCGTAACAGACATAGTGCGTCCTATCGCCCGGAGCATTGGGATCACCGGGCGTTTCCGCGCCCGCGGGCAGCAACATCGACGCCACCCGCTTGGACTCGACCACGATGTCGCCGAACTGGTTCTCGACGTGCCAGATCCGCTTCGGTGCCTTCTCCGCTCGTGGAAATTTGGCCGAGGCGTCGGCGGGGCCGACGCCCTGCTTGCCAGGTCGGACCTTGTAGCGCAGGTAGTGCAGCGCGGGGTCGAGAATCGGCTCGGCATTCTTCTCCGCGGGAGTACCGAGCGCCAACTCCTTCAGCACGATGTAGTTCTCAGGATCGCCCTGCTCGTCATTGTCGAGGAGGACGTCATCGAGCGTCACGGCCCAGTTCTTCGGCAGCTTGTTCTTGTCGGGCACATCGAGCTTCGAGGCCGTGGACTTGTAGAGCACGTAGTGATCGATGACCGGCGTCGCCATCGCCGTGGGTGTCGGCGTCGCGACGGCACCCGCATTCGTGAGTGTCATCGTGCGGTTTCCTGACGCGGCGTAGGTCGCATCAGCCGTCAACTTGAATGTAACCGCGAAGCTTCCCGACGTGCCGTCCGGAACGAGAATCTGGTACTCCACCGGCGCATGCGGCCCGGACGTCGTCCCGAGCACCGCCGATTGCGCCACAGTATCGAGAATAGTCGGCCCGATCTTCACTCGCACCGCGGGGTCGATGGCAACGATCTCGAGGCTCAGCTCGACACCAGGATCGAGCGCGAACAATCCAAGACCGCCGTCGCTCCCCGGGGTCACGAGTTGCGGCACGTCAGCGGTGAAGAGGCTTTCCCCACCAGCGCTGAACGAGAAGGCAACCAGATTCGCCGTGCCAAAGTCGAAACCATCGGTCGTCAGGGTCCCGCTACCGTCGGCATCGGAGTACACGAAGATCTGGGCCCACCCGGGCACCGCAACCAGCAGGAACAGAAGCGTCGCGGCGACGCGCAACACAGGCGTGAGCTTGGACATGGAGTGACCCTCCTTAGGGCTTTGGACAGCAGTAGATCTGGGTGAAGATTGTGGGCTCTCGGCGAACCCTCGCGCCATTGGAATCAACGAATGGACCACGAACGCCCGGGCTTGGTCAATATAGTTTCTGTGATTCGCCGACTCTTGACCAGTCGGAAGCCTCGCACCAGGATACGCGATCGTGACGCGCATCCTCTATACGTTGCCCGACGTCGGCCTCGCCCCGCTCCGCCCAAGGTAGCCGTGCTCGCACTACACTTCGACGGCTCACAGGCCCGCACGATCGATCTCCCACTCCCGCAGACGACGGCCGATACAGCCGTCGTCCGCGTCTCGCTTGCCGGGGTATGCAATACCGATCTCGAGCTCGTGAAGGGCTATATGGGATTCCGTGGCATCCTCGGTCATGAGTTCGTCGGCGTCGTAGAAGACGGGCCCGCGCAATGGTGCGGCCGGCGGGTGGTGAGCGAGATCAATTTCGCCTGCGGGCGTTGCGAGAGCTGCAACCGTGGTCTCGAACGCCACTGCCCGGCGCGAACCGTCATGGGCATTCTCGGGGCGGACGGCGCGTTTGCCGAGTATGTACGGGTTCCGGTGCGGAATCTCCACACGGTGCCCGACACTCTCGGCGACGAACGCGCGGTCTTCAGTGAGCCCCTCGCCGCGGCCTTTGAGATTCTGCAGCAAGTCACGATCGATCCCGGTAGCGAGTGCGTCGTCCTGGGCGACGGCAAACTCGGACTGCTCGTGGCTCAGGTCCTCGCCGATGCCGGCGCGCGTGTTCTCGCGGTCGGCCACCATCCCGAGCGACTGGCGCTGCTCGCTCGCCGGGGCGTCGCAACCGTCCTTGCCGCGGATTGGACACCCATCCCGTTTCCATTGGTCGTCGAGGCGACGGGCAGCGCCACGGGCTTCGCCCTCGCCGTCGCGGCCACCCGTCCGCGCGGCACCCTGGTTCTCAAGAGCACCTACGCCGACAATCCGCGGGTCGATCTCGCACCCATCGTCATCAACGAGATTCAGGTCCTCGGCTCGCGCTGCGGCCCCTTTTCTCCCGCGATCGACGCCCTCGCCGCGTCTCGCATCGATGTCGAAGGTCTGATTACCGACCGGGTCCCGCTCGCTCAGGGCCCGGCGGCCCTCGAGGCCGCCGCCAGCGGCGCCTCAAAAATTTTGATCGAAGTCGCGTAAACCCGCTTGATCCAGCCCCTCCGATCTATGGTACTTCTACCACTGGCTGCCGGCACCAGCCGCTGTCGCACCACCAACCACAGACCAAACGTCCTTCTGGGGGGCACATGATGAACTCGATCTATCGGAGCGCCCGTTACGCAATGTTGCTCGCCATTGGGGCAAGCATGCTGCTGCCCGCACCTGCGATGGCCGCCGAATACTTCGGCCAGGCCTCAGCCCGAGTGAGCATCACAGGGGCAAGCGGCGCCCCGCTTCCGGCCGGTTCGATCGAAACGACGTTCGTCGAGGCAACCTCTTTCGCGGAGACCACAGGCTCTAGCGTCTCGTTCGCGAACGCCGACGTCTCGACAGATGCCGGCGGCGGGTTCATCGACGGCTTCGGGACTGTGCTCGGGGTCGCGGGTGCCAGCGACGGAGCCGTGTCGCAGGCGAATGCGAGATGGATCGGCGGTGTCCTGGTGAACAGCACGACAGAGATCAGCGTGCTCGCCGACGTGTCCTTCTTCTCGGCCGTGGCCGGAACGGTCGCCGTTCCGGAAGAACTCGCGTCCGCCGGGGTCACGCTCGACCTCGTGTTCGGCACTGTCTACGCGAGCTGCATCGCGGGCGCGGGCTCGAACGTCCGAAATGTCGATCTCGATTGCTTCGACATCATCGTGCGGGTCCCGCTCGACGACCAGCACGGAGTCGCGGTCCCCAACTTCCTCATGCACACCACGCTCTCTGGCCATGAGAGCGCGAGCCTGGTGGCCAGCATCGTCGAAGGAAACGCCGGCAATCCCACGCCTCTGGCGTCCGGCGCTGTTCAGCAAGCGGTGATCGGCATCAGCGCCGGCGTCCCGGTCCTGGTGGGAATCGAGGCCACCGTGGCTGGTGATGCCGCCCTCACCGGCGAACCGCGATGCTTCGGGAGCGTCGCCACGATCGTCGGCACCGAAGGCGACGACGACATTCGTGGCACGTCCGGAAACGACGTCATTTTGAGCCTCGGCGGCAACGACGTCATCAGCGGCAAGGCGGGCGACGATCTCATCTGCGGCGGCGACGGCGACGATCGGATCGTCGGCCACAAGCATGATGACAAGATCGCGGGCGAGGGCGGCAACGACAAGATCGACGGCTACTACGGCGACGACTACATCTCAGCCGGTCCGGGCGACGACTTCGTCCAGGGATGCGACGGCGTGGATGTCATCGACGGCGGCCCCGGCAACGACACGCTTCGCGGTGAGCGCGGTCCCGACCTGATCATGGGCGGCACGGGCAACGACAACATCAAGGGCGCCGCCGGGAGAGACGTCGTGATCGGCGGGCAGGATGTGACGATCGATGTCTCCGTCACGCTGAACGGCTTCGCTCCGATTGCGTTCAAAACAGCGACCGAAGGTGACAACGACCAGGTCAACGGCGATCGCAACGACGACATCGTCGAGGGTGGCCCCGGAAATGATCTCCTCAAGGGCAACAAGGGCAACGACCTAATCGCTGGCGGCTCGGGCTCCGACGTCATTGCAGGCGGCGGTGGACCCGGAGACGAATGCACCGATGACGATCCCGGCACATCGTTCAGCAACTGCGAGAATCCCTAGAGGCCTGTGGCGCGACCTTGCAACTCAGGAGGCCGCGCTCAGCTTTCAGCAGACCTCGAGCGGCTCGACACCAGTCGGGCCGCCGAGGCGTGGCAGCCCATCATCGACCGATACCCACGCCGCGCGATCGCTGAAGAAGACGTGCATCTCAGGGACGCGGTCGATCGGGCCGTCGAGGTTGGCGAACGGAATGTCGACCTGATCGGGCGACGCGGCCAGCTCGCAGAACAGCGAGGTGCCGCACCGCCCGCAGAACGCACGGCGGCCATGCGCCGACGACGCGTGGTGCCGGAGTTCCCCTTCTCCAGCATCGATGGCGACCTGCCCGCGCGGCAATCCGATCCATGTGACGTACCCGGCCCCATGGAGCCGTCGACACATGGAGCAGTGGCAGTGAGCGCAAAAGGCTGTGGGCAACTCGATTGTAAAGCGGACGGCGCCACAGAAGCAGCCGCCTGAGACAGAACCGCCGTCGACATCTTCCATCGCCCAGAACGTGCCACGCGCCCAGAGATGAGCCAACCACCGATGTTCTCGGGCGCCCCCCTCGGGACCGCCGAAGCGGACCACGTGTAAGGAGCCTGAGGCGATCGCTCTCCTCGCTTGCACCCATTCCCGGACGAAGGGCAGAATGCCGCATCGCGTTGCCGGACACGATTCGTACGGGAGGGGGACGATCGAGAATGATGCGGAGTCGTCGGATACGGGTCGTGTGCGCACTGGCGGTTGCCCTGTGGGCGCTTCCGCTGCCCATGGCGCACCTGTCGGGAACAGCGAATGGCCAGACCACGGCCGATGACGCCACGGCTCCCGTCGATCCTCTCGTCGCCGACGCGGCGGAACTCGCGGCACGTATCGCGACGTTGCGGGAGAAGATCCAGAATGCCGACACCGCGGCGAAGGACGTGCAAGGCGAGGATCGACTCGTCCTCCAAGAGCAAGCGTGGCAACTGCGGCTCGAGGCGCAGGCCGCCATCGGCGCTCTCGCCCAGAACATCGTACGCCAGACGAAGAAGGGCCTCGATCCCGGCCAGCTCGGCGCGAGGTTCGTCGCCGACCTCGAGAAGGGCTACCCCAACTACATTCGCCACCTGGAGTGGCGACTGAACCGGGCGCGTATCCTGCGCGAAGCGCGCGACGCAGCCGTCGGCGCCGACCGGCTGGCGCTCGAGCAACACGTGGCCGAGGAAGAGAAGCGCGTGCAGCGAGTGTACCGCGCCGTGCTCGAGGCCATCGCCTATCGAGACATGCTGGGTCTCGATATCGAGGGCTCCCGTGCCGACGCCGCCACCCGGATCTCGGAGCGCGCGGAGATGGTTGCCGGACGCATGCGGCTGGCCCGCCGCGACGCCGACGCCGCGAAGGCCCAAGCCCTCGACCAACCGGACGACAGCGAAATCAAGCAGAAGGTGAAAGGCGCCGAGATCCGGCTCGACGAGACGGTCGACAGCCTGACGGCAACGATCGCCATGATGGCCGAACTCGACCTGAATACCGTGCCGTACCAACGGCTCTTGATTGAAACCACGGGTGAGATCGGGATCAGCCTGTTCAACAAGGACGTCGTCCTTGGCCTCCTCCGCGACTGGAGCGACGAGACGTTGCAGACCATCCGGCATCGGGGAACGACATGGCTGCTGCGGCTCATCCTCTTCTTCCTCGTACTGTCGGTCTTCTGGGTAGCGGCCACCGTCACGCGTCGGCTGATGATGCGCGGAGTGCGATCCGGGAGGTTTCAGATCTCGCAGTTGCTGCAGGAGACTCTCGTCACGTGGTCGTCGCGTACGGTCATGGCGGTCGGCGTGCTGGTTGCCCTCTCTCAGCTCGGCATCAAGATCGGGCCGCTGCTGGCCGGCCTCGGCATCGCCGGCTTCATCCTCGGGTTTGCGCTGCAAGAGACCCTGTCCAACTTCGCCGCCGGGGCCATGATCCTCATGTACCAGCCCTTCGACGTGGGAGACGTCGTCGAGACGCTCGGCGTATCCGGCAAGGTGAGCAATATGAGCCTGGTGTCGACGACGATCCTGACGTTTGACAATCAAGCACTCATCATTCCGAACCGAAGGATCTGGGGCGACGTCATCCGCAACGTCACGGCCCAGAAAACGCGCCGCGTCGACCTCACGGTGCGGGTCGACTACCGCGAGGACGTGGACCGCGTCGAGACGGTGCTGCAGGACGTGATGGCGCAGCACGAGAAGGTGCTCGATGATCCCACACCCGCGGTACGGGTGATCAAGATAGGCGAGGCTGGCGTCGAGATCGCCTACCGCCCGTGGTGTAACACCGACGACTACTGGGACGTTTACTGGGACCTCACCCGCAGAGTCGTCGAACGCTTCGATCGCGAAGGGATCCCCATCGCGCTGCCACAGCGCGCCGTTCGGCTCGTGGGTGAAACCGCGACCGCACAGGTTGCAAGCCGCAAAGGCGAGCGATAGCACCGCTACGCCGGTACGAAGATCTACGCACCCGTACCGAGCGGAAAGGGGCACCCCATGGCATTGTCACGGAAGATGGCAGCGGAGTTCGTCGGTACGTTCTGGCTAGTCTTTGGAGGCTGCGGAAGCGCCGTCCTAGCGGCCGCATTTCCTGACGTGGGCATCGGGTTGCTCGGCGTCTCGCTCGCGTTCGGGCTCACAGTTCTTACGATGGCATACGCGGTGGGACACATATCGGGCTGCCACCTCAATCCGGCGGTCTCGGTCGGCTTGCTCGTCGGCGGGCGGTTCCCGTCATCCGAACTCGCCCCCTACGTGGGCGCGCAGGTGGCCGGAGGCATTGCCGGCAGCGCCGTCCTCTACGTGATCGCGAGCGGCGCACCGGGCTTCGATCTGGCCGGTGGTTTCGCGTCCAACGGCTACGGCGCCCACTCTCCCGGGGGCTACTCTCTGCTCTCCGCCCTGGTCGCCGAGGTCGTGCTCACCTTCATGTTTCTGGTCATCATTCTCGGCGCCACCGACACACGCGCTCCCGCCGGTTTCGCACCCATCGCGATTGGGCTCGGCCTGACCCTGATTCACCTGATCGGCATTCCGGTCACCAATCTATCGGTGAATCCAGCCCGCAGCACCGGACCAGCACTCTTCGTAGGCGGCTGGGCGCTGGCGCAATTGTGGCTCTTCTGGGTTGCTCCCATCGTCGGCGCCGGACTCGCTGGTGGTTTCTATCGCTGGCTTGGCGACGAGTGACGGACGCGCTCGTGGCGGCGTGCAGGCGGGCGACCTACCGACCTGCACGCCTCGGGGCATTGGCGTTCCTGCTCGCGCTCGGCCTCGTCGGCTGCGCCGCACAAACGCGCCCGGAGATCGCCCACGAGCGCGTAGCGTCGGTCCGCTACGATACGCCCGCGGACACGCGCCTCGGCCGCGCCCTTGGCTATCCCGAGACCGCGCAGCGGACCGAGTCCGGCTTCCAGATTCTCGCCACCGGTCGTGACGCCTTCGAGGCGCGCGTCCGACTGGCGGCGCTCGCTGAACACGCGATCGACGCGCAGTACTACATCTGGGCGCGCGATGAGAGTGGATTCATGCTCGGCGACGCCCTGCTCCACGCCGCCGACCGCGGCGTGCGCGTACGTATCCTCATCGATGACATGTACACGGGCGGTCGGGACGTACCGCTGGCGAGCTTCGATGCCCACCCGAACATCGAGCTCCGCGTGTTCAACCCGTTCACCGCACGTTCGAACCGCGCATTCAATTTTCTCGGGTCCATGAAGCGACTCGATCACCGGATGCACAACAAGCTGTTCGTCGCTGATGGCGCGGCGGCGATCGTCGGCGGCCGCAACATCGGCAACGACTACTTTGGGGTCGATTCCGCCAAGAACTATCGCGACCTCGACACGCTGGCCGTCGGACCCATCGTACCGGCCCTCGCGGCGAGCTTCGACGACTACTGGAACTGCGACTGGGCCATTCCGATCTCCGCGCTCGAAGACAAACCGGCCCCGGAGGCGTTCATGGCGGACGTCGTACAAGCACGCACCAGGCTCGAGATCCAGGAGTTCCCGTATCCGATCACGTTCACGGAATCCGATCTCGACGAGTGGGCGACCACGTTACACGACGAGCTCGCCTACGGCGAAGCGGAAGTACTCGTCGACAAGCCGAACAAGCCCGCGACCGACAGCACGACCATCCACGATCGGTTCCGCGAGCTGCAAGACGCGGCCGAGCATCACCTCACCATCGAGAACGCCTATGTCGTCCCCGACGAGCGCACATATACGGCGCTCACCAATGCGCACGCTCAGGGGTTGCACTACCGCCTCCTCACCAACTCGGCCGCCTCCAACGACGTGGGCATCGTGCATGCGCACTACGCCCGGAGCCGCAAGCGCATGCTCGGACTCGGGGTCGAGCTCTACGAGCTCCGCGTCGATGCCGAGGACGTGCGCCGACACTGGTCACTCCTGGCAGGCCGCTCCCAGGCGAGCCTCCACACCAAGGTCTTCACCGCGGACAACGCGATTTCGTTCATCGGCAGCTACAACGCCGACCCACGGTCGCGCGACATCAACACTGAGATTGGCGTCCTGGTACGGAGCGAGGAACTCGCCAAACGACTCGACGCCTACATGGACGACGGCATGCAACTCGACAACAGCTACAGAGTCGAACTCGACGCCGACGGCAACATTGTGTGGGTCACGAAGATCGAGGGCAAGGAAATCCGCTTCACCCGGGAGCCCCACACCAGCCCCTGGACCCGCTTCACGCTGTGGTTTCTCGGCCGCCTCCCGGTCAAAGACAAGCTCTGACGCGGGACGCATCGGGCCTCTGGTCGGGGCGTGTCCACTCGCGCCCTGCCCTGACGTGCCGATGCTTCAACGTCCGGTCATAGACGCAGCCCTCGACGGACCGGGAGACGCCGCCGAACCTCTCCGCTAGGCTTCTGCGTTCGGGGGCACTAGCGGCCGCACACCGGTCGTGCTAGGATCTGCTCTTCACTGGAGTGCCGTAACGGGCCGGTAGCGGCCACGAGGCCTCCGACGCTGCGCAAACGCAGCCCTTTCTCCTCCACGCGTCCGGCGGGCAGAGAAGCAAGAAACGCCGGACGGAGAAGAGAAGACGTATGCGCAGCAAGCACCCGGGCTCGCCTCGAGCCCACCCTAGAAACCGGTCTACCCGGGACCC
Source organism: Deltaproteobacteria bacterium (assembly GCA_029262315.1). Classification (GTDB taxonomy): domain Bacteria; phylum Desulfobacterota; class Binatia; order UTPRO1; family UTPRO1; genus JAJCZP01. The sequence goes on from JAJCZP010000221.1 coordinate 36,380, forward strand.
CGCAACGCAAGGCCGCCCGGCGGGCCAGCGCCCGCACCCGATTCCCGACGATCGTGCACCGCGCCATGAACTCGGCGCCTCCCGGCGCGAGCCCACGCCGCACGTCCCGCCGAAAGGCGTGTTCGCGGACCTCCTCCCGCAGCTCCAGCGCGCCGTCGCCAGCGCGGGCTACCTCGACCCCACTCCGATCCAGGCTCAGTCCATCCCGCACCTGCTCGAGGGACGCGACCTGCTCGGAACGGCGCAGACCGGCAGCGGAAAGACCGCCGCCTTCACGCTCCCCCTGCTCCAGCATCTCCTTCACAACAAGGCCGCGCGCGGGCGCAGGAAGCCACGCGCGCTCGTCATCGCCCCAACGCGTGAACTCGCGGCCCAGATCGACGATTGCGTCGGAACCTACGGGCGCCACATGGACGTCCGTCATACGGCGATCTACGGCGGGGTGGGTCAGCGCCCACAGGTCGAAGCGCTGAAGCGAGGCCTCGATGTAGTCGTCGCCACGCCGGGCCGCTTGCTCGATCTGATGCAGCAAGGCTTCGTCCATCTCGATCAGGTCGAGATCTTCGTCCTCGACGAGGTGGATCGCATGCTCGACATGGGATTCATCCATGACATCAAGAAGATCATCGCCGCCCTGCCTCCGAAACGACAGTCACTCTTCTTCTCGGCCACCATGGCACGTGAAGTCACGGCGCTCGCCAAGACGCTGGTCACCAATCCCGTCCAGGTCTCGATCACGCCCGAGCAACCAGCCGTCGAACGCATCGTCCAAAAGATTTTGTTCGTCGAGAAGAAGAACAAGGTCCCGCTCCTGACGTCACTGCTTCGCGATCCCGGGGTCGACAAGGTACTCGTGTTCACGCGCCTGAAGCACACGGCAAACCGGGTTGCGGAGAAACTCGTCGCCGCTGGGATTCCGGGGGCCGCGATTCACGGCAACAAGAGCCAGCAGGCCCGGACGCGGGCGATGACGGGCTTCAAGGCTGGGAGAGTCCGCGTGCTGGTTGCGACCGATATCGCGGCGCGCGGGATCGACGTCGACGGCATCACCCACGTCATCAACTACGATCTCCCAAACGAATCGGAAACCTACGTGCACCGCATCGGGCGGACCGCCCGTGCGGGCGCCGAGGGCGATGCGGTCTCATTCTGCAGCGCGGACGAGCGACCCTACCTCCGCGACATCGAGCGGCTCATTAAAACGTCGATCCCCATCGATACCGAGCATGCCTACCACAGCGAGGAAGCCTCCAAGGCGGCCCCTCGCAATGCATCGCCATCGCGACGCCCTTCGGCATGGCCGAAGCCTCCCCGTGTCGATACGACGCGCCGCCGTCGTCGCGGGCCCCGCTCAAGCACCGGCCGTCGTTCCTAAGTCACCTGCAGTCGCGTCCTTTCGCGGGACGCGACTGCAGGCTACACCTGAACGGTGGGCGGCGCGACGAAGTACGACGCCATCGTCATCGGCGGTGGGCCGGCGGGCGCGACACTCGCGACGAGGCTCGCACAGCAGGGTCGTCGCGCGCTCGTCGTGGAACGTGAGGACTTCCCTCGCTTTCACATCGGCGAATCGCTCCTGCCCTGCTCGATGCCTCTCCTCGACGCGCTCGGGGTGCCGCCCGACCTCCTCCGATCGAAGTTCCTACCCAAGCACGCCGCGGAGTTCGTCACGGGCGACGGCAGCCTCGTCCGCCGCTATCCGTTCAAAGACGGCGTCGTGTCCGGGCCGAACTCGGCATTCGAAGTCGATCGGGACGAGTTCGACAGCATCCTCCTTCAGAACGCGGCCCGCGCCGGCGCGACCGTCCGCCACGCGACCAAGGTCGTAGACTTCGACGTGCGATCCGATGGTGTGCGGGTCGAGGCACGCGCCCGCGATGGGTCCACGCAAACCTTCCGCGCGGAGGTACTGGTCGATGCCAGCGGTCACTCGAGCCTCGTCGCTCGTCGTTTTGGCCTGCGCGAGGTCGACCCGAACCTGAAGAACTTCGCGGTGTACTCGCACTATCGCGGCGCCACCCGCGCGACCGGCGATGCCGAGGGTGACATCAGCATCGTCCTTGCGCCCCGGGGCTGGTGGTGGATCATTCCGCTCAAGAACAATCGCACGAGCCTCGGACTCGTCGCTCCCGTGGCGACGCTCGCGGGAGAGCGCGCCGACACGACCTACCTCGAGCGCCAAATTGCGCGCACGCCCTACCTGGCGGCGCGCGTTGCGAGCGCCGAACGGATCGAGCCCGTCCGTACCGTCTCGAACTTCTCCTATCGCAGCAGCAGGATGACGGGTGACCGCTGGCTCCTGGTCGGCGATGCGGCGGCGTTCATCGATCCCGTATTCTCAACCGGAGTCTACGTCGGCATGCGCCAGGGGTTCTTGGCGGCGGAGGTCATCGATCGCGCACTCGCACGGCAGCGCTTCTCGCGGCGAGCATTTCGAGACTACGAGCGCTGGTCCAGGAGGGCTCTCGACGTCTATCGCAATTTCGCGACCGGTTTCTACACGCCAGAGTTCGCCGAGATGATGATGCACCCGAGCGATACGTTGCAACTACGCCAAGCCGTGACGTCACTTCTCGCCGGCTACGTGGTCGACCATTTCGGTGTCAACTGGCGGATCGCGCTGTTTCGGAGCCTCATCCGCGCGAACAAGTACTGGCGGCTGACCCCGCGCCTGCCCGGCCGTCGCGAGGCCGCGGAAGCCTGGCGCGCCGGTCACGGTGGCGCCTCGGCACCGACGCAACGCCGAGGCCAAGAAGGCGGGCCTACTTGACCGCCCGAATGTTGGCCGTCCCCGCCCGCGGACGTATCGGCATGGGCCCGGCCCGTTTGACGAGATAGCGATCGGCAATCATGACGGCCTGCCGTTTTCGCTCCGGCACGGCGATCAACACGTCGACCGCTCGCTCCCAGCGCTCACCGTCCGCATCGGCAAGCTCGTAGAGATCGAGCGCCAGATCGACGTCCTTGGCGACGAGCGCCCGGTCGGCACGCGCAAGCAGCTCCTCGCGTGGAATCGGAATCCGCCCGAGCGCGCAGACCTGTACCATCTCCCGAAGCCGACCGCCGGAGAACAGCTGCTCCCGCAGAGCCTCCCAATCCTCGGCCTCGACCAGATCCGCGCTCCGCGTGAACAACTCGAGCGCCTGGTTGATGTACCCCTTGGCAAGACATCGCCGGCCGACCAGCACGTCCGCTTCTTTCGAGGCCATGGCTTTCCTCCATCGCACGCCAACTGGTGCGCGTCAGATTGAGCGGCCCGGGGGGTTCACGCAGCCAGGATCCTGCCCCGGGAGCACTTCGGATTGCAACAACTATCGCGCGCGCGTCACGACAAGCCTCCATCGCGTTGAATTGCTTGGATTTCTCCACTCATTGCTTGATTGACCAGTCTCACACACGTGACAACGGGACACGGCATCACCACGCTGATGACCAGACTCGACGCAAGCGGCCTATTCTGGAAGAAGCAGCGGTAGCCGAGGACCCGCGAACGCAATGACACGACTTGCCAACTTCGTCGGGAACCGCTCCATGTCGGAGCTCTACGACACGTATTGGGTGCCGGCAGCGCTCGACGTTTTCGCTCGCGGACTCGCAGAGAGCGTCGCGCCAGGCAATCGAGTACTTGATCTCGCCTGCGGGACAGGGCTGGTTGCAGGCTACGCGGCCGCGCGAGCGGGTGTCGAAGGCGAGGTCGTGGGCTATGACCCGACTCCCGGTCTCCTGGATGCCGCCCGGGCGAAGAGCTTCCCCGGCGCCGCGATCACGTGGATCGAAGGTTCCGGCGAGTCCATGCCGTTCCGAGATGGCGAGTTCGACATCGTACTCTGCCACCAAGGTATGCAGTACGTGACGAATCGGGAAAGCACGATGGCGGAAGTCAGGCGGGTCCTCAAGACTGGAGGGCTATTTCATGTGGGGGTGTGGGCGAGCGCTCCCCGACAACCCGCCTTTGGCTTCGTCGAGGATGCGCTCGCGAAACACATCGGGCCAGAACAAAAGCCCGTCCATGCGTTTTCCTTCGGCGGCCTGTCGGAGCTGAGACGAATCGCCGAAGCCGCGGGCCTCACGGTGCAGCGCCTGGAGACGGTCGAACGTCCGTGGCGCTTTCGCTCAGTTCAGGAGTTCGTCGACGTTCAGATCGCCTGCGCGGGACGGACGAACGAAGATGGGCAACTGGCCATGGGTCTCGTCGACTTGGAGGATGAAAACTGGCTTCCCGCGATCGAGGCGTTCACGGCGGACGCCCACGCAGCCCTTGCCCCCTACGTCGGGGAGCACGGGCTGGCAGCACCCTTCGCGTCTGACGAGATGAGCGCGCGAGCCTGAGGGGCCGCGGGTTTTCGCCGCCCCCGGACTCGCCGTCGACTCAATCGAAAACGATCACCTGACGTGCGACTGCGCCCTTGCGCATCTTGTCGAACGCCGCATTGACCTCCCCGAGCGGAATGCGCGACGAGATCATCTGATCGAGGTGCAAACGCCCGTCGAGATAGAAGTCGACGTAGCGGGGCATGTCGAATCGAAAGCGGTTGGAGCCCATGTAGGAACCGGTCACGTGCTTCTCCTGCAGGGTCACGTCCGTCGCTGAGATCGGCACCATCTCGGTCATCGGCACGACGCCGACGAGCACCGTGGTGCCACCACGCCCGGTCATCGCGATTGCCTGCTGGACGGTCGGCACGAGCCCGATGCACTCGAAGACGAAATCGGCCCCACCTTCGGTCAGCTCGTGCACCGTACCGAGAGCCTCGTCGGAGGCCTCGATACAATGGGTGGCGCCAAACTCGCGCGCGAGATCGAACTTCCAGACCTGGGAGTCGATCGCGATGAGCTTGCCGGTACCGCGCAGCCGGGCCCCTTGAATCGCCGCAAGCCCGACGCCGCCGCATCCGATGACGACGACGCTCGCGCCGGCGGGAATGTTCACCGTGTTCAGCGCCGCACCGAGACCCGTCGTCACCCCGCACCCCAGCAGCGCCGCGCGATCGAGCGGCATATCATCGCGAATCTTCACCAACGAGCGCTCAGGACACAGCATCTTCTCGGCGAACGACGACAAGTTGGTGAGCTGCTGGATCGGCTCGCCATCTTTCGAAAGCCTCGATGGCGCGCCGAACGGACGCCCCTCGAATTGGACAGGACAGAGATAGGGCCGACCGCCAGTGCAAAACTTGCAGACACCACACCACGCGGTCATGCACCCGATCACATGATCGCCGGACGCGAATCCCGTCACGCCTTCGCCCACGACCTCGACAATCCCCGCCGGCTCGTGTCCGAGCACGCAGGGCGGCGGCATCGGCAACCCGCCTTCGATGACGTGGAGGTCGCTGTGGCAGATCCCGGAGGCCGAGACTTTCACGAGCACCTCACCAGGCGCCGGATCGTCGATCTCGATGTCCTCGAGCTCGAGTGGTGCGTTGTTCGCGCGCATGACCGCAGCTTTCATGGTGCTTCCCCTTTCATGGGCGGATTCTCAGATCGTGTCGCTATCGCATATCGAAGTCGGGAAGACGCGGCGTCGCCATCGCTTCCTCGAACCGATCGAAGGTCCAAGGCCACGCGGTCGGCACGCCGTTGGCGTCCAGATACCAGCTTTTGCAACCGCTTTTCCAAATCGTCGTTTGGGCAGCCTCGACGCGATCGGCGTCAAACCGTTCGGCCGCCGCTCGCGAGACGCTGAGCTCACGGCAGGCCCCGGATCGCACCTGCTCGACCAGCTGCATGATGTACGAGAACTGCAGCTCCGCCACATCGATCAGCGAGAAGTTCCCCACGGGCCCGTTCGGCCCGTTCAACATGAAGAAGTTCGGGAACTCCGGAATCGAGATCGCCATGTAGGCAGACGGGCCTTGGCTCCAAACCTCTTCGAGCGCCGTGTCGCCGCGGCCGATAACTTGCATCGGCCGCATGAAGCGATCGACGCGAAACCCGGTGGCGAAAATCAAGACGTCCAACTCGTGCAACGCCCCGTCACTCGTGCGCGCCCCGGAGGGCTCCATCCCAGTGATCCCCTCAGAGACGAGCATCGCATTGGGGCGCTGGACGGCCTGGTAGAAGTCGGCAGACATGATCAGACGCTTGCACGCGGCCCGGTAGTTGGGACGGAGCTTCTCTCTGAGGGTCGGATCCTGCACGCTGGTCTCGAGATTGGCCACGCAGGCATCGTGGATCGCCTGTAGCTGCGGCGAGTTCGCATCGACGAGGGCATTCGCAAACCCGTCAGTCAACAGCTGCGACATCTCCGAGCGCAGCTGCCGCATGACCTCCGGCTCGCTCCGGAAGTCGGTTTTCTCCTGCTCGCTGTACGCCGGGTTATCGATGGGCATGACCCATTGGGGGGTACGCTGAAAGACCGTCAGCGCCGCCACCTGGTCGACGAGGGCCGAAATGATCTGGATCGCGGTCGAGCCCGTCCCCATCACACCGACGCGTTTTCCCGCGAGCGGCGTCTCGTGGTTCCAACGCGCACTATGGAAGGTCGTCCCCAAGAAGGAGTCGAGACCGTCGAGGTCGGGATAGGAGGGGTGATGGAGCACGCCCGTTGCCGCGATGACGAAATGGCCGACGTCAGTCGACCCATCGGTCATTTCGATGTTCCAGCGGCCGTCGTCGAATGCGCAACGGGAGATCTCTTTGCCGTACTGAATGCGAGCGTCCACGCCGTAGCGACGCGCGACGTCCTCGAAGTAGGCCTGGATCTCGGCGCCCGGCGCGAAGCGATGGCTCCACTCCGGATTGGGCGCGAACGAGTAGCTGTAGAGGTGCGAAGGCACATCACAGGCGATGCCCGGATAGGTGTTCTCCCGCCAGGTACCGCCGAGCCGGTCGGCCTTCTCGTAGATGGCGAAGTTATCGACGCCGGCCTCCAGGAGCTTGATGGCACTCAGGATCCCGGCCATGCCAGCACCGATGATGAGGAAACGGAGGTCGGAGCGGGGCGCGCCGGCAGGGGGCGTGTGGGCGTCGGTCGTCATGTCTTCCACGAGGCCGGAATCGGCAGGGCCCTCCTTTATCCCGTTGTGGCGCGATCTGGAAATACCGCTGTAACCTGTATGATGCGGATCTCGTGACGTCCGCCGCCCACGATCCGATCTCCGCCCTCCTGGCCCAGAGCGAGAAGAGCACGCGCGAGGATCCGCTGTGCGCCACGCAGGTTGCTCTCGCGCGCCAGGGCAAACTCCTGGCGTTCGAGACCTTCGGCCGGGCGCCCGTGGCCGGGGGTGAGAGGCACGGTGGACGCAACACCGATGCCACCAATCGAACCCTCTTCTCGATCTACTCGGTCACCAAAGCCCTCGTTTCCGCCGCGAGCTGGATCTTGCTGCAGGAGCGCTTGCTAGCGCTCGACGATCGCGTCGCGGACTACATCCCCGAGTTTGGTACCCACGGGAAAGAGGTCGTCACGGTGGCACACCTCCTGACCCACACAGCCGGATTCCCAAGAGCGCGACTGCCCAACCACGACTGGCCCGTGCCTGATCGACGGGTGCGGCACTTCTCCACCTGGACCCTCGAGTGGGCGCCGGGCAGTCGCTTCGTCTACCACGGCACCGCGACCATGTGGGTCCTCGCCGAGCTCATCACCCGTCTCGCCAACCTCGACTACCGCGACTTCGTACGCACGCGCATCGCCGAGCCGCTCGGCCTCACGAACCTCTACATCGGACTCCCGCCTTCGGAACATGATCGCGTTGCCGATGTGATCTGCATGGGACAGCCAACGCCCACCGACGGACGGGCCGTCTCTCCCGTCGATGCGCCCGTCGTCGACGAGAACATGATGGACGACGCGAACCGCTCCGAGAGTCGCATAGTCGGTGGTCCCGGAGGCGGCGCCATTGCCACGGCGGCCGACGTTGCCATGTTTTACCAGGGCCTCCTCGCCGATGCCGCGGAGCGCGGGGCACGCATCTGGCAACCCGATGGGCTGCGCGACGCGTGGACCGTACGCAACCCGTCCTTCGTAGATCCCATGACCCAGCAGCCCGCATTGCGTGGACTCGGGATCGTCATCGCCGGATCCGAGGGGAAGATGTGGCGCGGCTTCAGCGAGGACTGTTCGCCGCGCACGTTCGGGCACATGGGCGCCGGCGGACAGATCTCGTGGGCCGATCCCGCGACCGGCCTCTCCTTTGCGTTTCTCACCAACGGCGCGCACCGCGATCCCGTACGCCAGGGGGCCAACGGATATCGACTTTCGACGTTGGCCGCCGCCTGCGGAGCGCGGTAGCGACACCGACCACACTGTTCCTCGACGAGCGCGGCGCGCAGGCGTCGTTCGTGGGCTGCCTAGCGCACGGTCCTCGGATACTCTGGTGAGCCGCAATGCCAGACACCGTTCCACAGCTAGCGCTCGTCCTCATCACCGGCCTCGGCACGGTGGTCTGGCTCGTGAACCTGCTGCTGATGGCTCAGTGCGTGCGCCATATCCCCTTGCTGAGTGATCTGCATCCTCCACCGCTCGGATCGTGGCCCAGGGTCAGCGTCGTCATTCCCGCCTGCAACGAAGCACACACTGTCGAGGCGGCGCTCGCCTCCCATGTGGCGACGGACTATCCCAACATCGAACTACTGCCCGTGAACGATCGCTCGACCGACGGCACGGGCGCGATCATCGATCGGCTTGCCGCGAAGGATCCCCGCATTCGGCCAGTGCACATCACCGAACTCCCCGAGGGATGGCTCGGCAAGGTCCACGCGCTGCACACTGGCGCCCGTCGGGCCTCCGGTGACTGGCTCCTCTTCGCCGACGCGGACACCCATGTCCGTCCCGATGCGCTCACCCGCATCATCGCCTGGTGCGAAGCCGAGAAGGTCGATCTCTTCAGCCCCATCTTTCGCCTGCGGGGCGGCAGCGGTGCGCTCGTCGATCTCGCGACCAGCACGTTCGCGCGACTGATGTTCATCGCCTCGCAACCGTGGCGCGTGTCGGACCCAAGAGCCAAGCAGGCCTTCGGGGCTGGCGCGTTCATTCTCGTACGACGCCGCGCGTTCGAACGCACGGAGGGATTCTCGTGGCTGCGCATGGAAGTCGCGGACGACATGGCCCTGGCCCTCTTGCTCAAAGGTTCGGGCGCCCGATTGCGCGTCGTCAACGCACGCGACCACATCGAGTTGGCGTTGTACACGACACCCGATGAGGTCCGCCGCAGCACCGAGAAGAGCGGCTATGCCATCCTCGGCCACTATAGCCTCGCGAAGACGCTCAGCATGGCGGCGCTGCTCCCTGCCCTGGAACTCGCTCCGTTCGCTGGCTTTGTACCGGTCGACGTCCCCTGGCTCCCGGCGCTCGGCGCGGTGGGTATCGCCTTGATGCTGGCCTGCCTGGCCTGGTCGATGCGGTGGTTCGGCCGGCCGATGTGGACCGCGTTCGCCTATCCCATCGGGATGCTCTGGATGAGCTGGCTGAACGTGCGATCCGGCCTGATCGGCGCTCACCATCAGGGAATCCGCTGGCGAGATACCTTCTACCCCGCCGAGACACTGCGGGCCGGGATCCGCGTCCACTGGCCATGAGGCACCGCCGTGACGTCGACAGGCGGGGCTGAGGACACCCTGATCGGTCTCGCTCGTACGCCTGGCCGCCGCCATCACGCTGACCGTTGCAGCCGTGCGATTGGTTCGCTAGGCGTTCGGGGAGTGACGTCGCTTCGCGGATCATCGCGCTCGTGTCGCTGGCAGCGCGCGATCGTCGGCGTCGTCATCGGCACGCTCCTGCACAGCACCACGCTTGCGGGCTGTATCCGCTACCGCGCGGCCCCGCTCGACACCGTTCCGTTCCAGGAGCGCGCCATCGTCCAAGAACGTGACGGCCTTCGCGTGTCGGCGAGCGCGCTCGGGAGCGAAGAGGCGCACACTCTCTTCGGCGTGTCCTTGGCCAAGCTCGGGATCCAGCCCGTCTGGATCAGGATCGCCAACGATACCGACGACGCCTACCTCTTCTTCCAGCAAACGGTCGATCCCGACTACTACGCGGCGGCGGAGGCCGCCTACAAGAGCCACTACTCCGGCATCAAACGCGCGCTCGGACTGGGGCTGGCCGCTATCCTGCTGTGGCCCATCGTCCTCGTCGCTCCAATTCAACTTGTCAGCGCCCAGATCGCCAACCGGCGGATGGACGCTCTGTTCGCCTCACGCGCCATCGGAAACCACTACGTTTCGCCCGGGCACACGATCGAGGGTTTCGTGTTCACCCCGGTCGATGAAGGCACCAAGAACGTTCCGGTCACCCTTCTCGGCCCCGAGGGGACACAGGCCTTCAGCCTCTTCGTGCAGGTCCCCGGCGGCCGAGCCGATCATATCAGCGTCGATTTCGAGGCGCTGCACGCGGGCGAATCCATCCGCGACCTGGACAACGGCACGGTGAGCGCGATCGCGAGCACCCTCCCCTGCTGCGCGACGAACGCACGCGGCACACGGAACGGCGATCCGCTCAACGTCGTCATCGCCGGCACGTTCGAACAGGTGCTGAACGGGCTCACCCGCGCAGGCTGGGATGAAACGGATGCGCTGGACATCACCTCGAGCCTCCGCACGGCTGGCGCGTTCCTCTTCGCATCGCACTACCGATACGCACCGATCAGCAATCTCTTTCTGTACGAGCGCGCCCAGGACGTAGCGTTCCAGAAGGCGCGGGAAACGATTCACGAACGCAATCACATGCGCCTCTGGCTTTCACCGCTCCGACTGAACGGTCTACCCGTCTGGGTGGGACAAGTCAGTCGGGACATCGGCATCCGCTTCACGCCGCGGACCTGGACCCTGACCACGCACGCCATCGATCCCAACGTGGACGACGCACGCGAGGCCCTCGTCGGAGATCTCCTGCAAACAGGGCGGGTCGCCGCAGTGGGATACCTTGCGGGGAGCGAAGGCTCGACGCCCGAGGACCCCGCGCGCAATCTCACTGGCGACCGGTACCATACCGACGGCTACCTGGCGCTGACGATCCTCGCAGATCAGCCGACGGCACCTGAGATCCTCTACGAAGACGCGGGGAAAGAGGCCGAGATCGTGCCCCCTGTCGGCACCGCGCCTGAGACGGCGGAATAAAGCGACCGCGTCGCGGTTCCGCGCGCTACCGCTCGGCGCTGGCGATGGTTTCCAGCGTCTCCCACCGAGCATAGAGGTCGGTGAGATCGGCCTCGACGGTCTCGAGACGCGCCGTGTCGGCCGCGATCTCGGGACCAGGACGCTTGTAGAAATCCGCCCCTGCCATGGCGGCCGCTAGCGCGCTCTTTTCCCGCTCGAGCGCTTCGATCCGTGCTGGCAGCTCCTCGAGTTCGCGTCGCTCCTTGAACGTCAATCGACGCGGTCCCTGGCGCACGGGCCGCGGACGGGGCTGCTTCTTGACCGCGGCCGGTGCCAGCGCCGCCGTTGGTCGCTGCCGTACCCAGTCGTCAAAGCCGCCCACGTACTCGCGGACACGACCCTCCCCCTCGAACACGAGCGTCGACGTGACGACGTTGTTGATGAAGGCCCGATCGTGGCTGACGACGAGCAAGGTACCCGAGAACCCCGCAAGCCAGGCCTCGAGCATTTCGAGCGTCTCGACATCGAGATCGTTGGTCGGCTCGTCGAGCACCAGAAGATTGCACGGTCGGGCGAGGAGGCGCGCGAGCTGTAGCCGATTGCGCTCGCCTCCGGACAACTGCTGGGTGGAACCCCGGATCTGCTCCCGCGTGAAGAGAAAGTCCTCGAGGTAGCCCACAATATTCCGAGGGCGTCCGTCGATCGTCACCGTATCCCCGGCGTCACACACGTTCTCCCGCACGCTCTTCGTATCGTCCAGCACGGCGTGCAGCTGATCGAAACGCGCGACCTCGAGGCTAGTACCGTGATGCACGTGGCCACTGCTCGCGGGAAGCTCGCCCAACAGCAAGCGAAGCAGAGTGGTTTTTCCGCAGCCGTTCGGTCCGATGATGCCGATCCGGTCGCCCCGCACGATGGTGGTCGTCAACTGGTCCACGACCGGGCGCTCATCAAACGCGTGGCAGAGCGCCTCCGTCCGCACGACGATTCGTCCACTACGTTCCGCGTCCTGGAGACGGCCCTGGACCGTGCCGGCGACGTCGCGACGGGCACCGCGAGTCTCACGCATGGCCTCCAATGCGCGCACACGTCCTTCATTGCGCGTCCGCCGCGCGCGGATACCGCGGCGCACCCAGACCTCCTCGGCCGCGAGCTTCTTGTCGAAAAGCGCCTGCTCACGCGCCTCGGCCTCGAGCAGCGCCTCCCTCCGCGCCAAATAGGTCGTGTAGTCGCACGGGTAGCTGCGCAGAGCCCCACGATCGAGGTCGAGAATCCGGGTCGCCAGTCGACGCAGGAATTCCCGATCGTGCGTGACGAAGACCAGTGCCCCTCTGTACTGCAGCAGCATGTCCTGCAGGTCGAAAATGGCCTCGATGTCGAGGTGGTTCGTCGGCTCGTCGAGGAGCAGCAGATCTGGCTCGACGATGAGCGCGCGTGCGAGGAGGACGCGGCGTTTGATCCCCGCCGAGAGATCCGCAACCGATGCCTCGCGCTCCAGACCGAGCCGGGAAACCGTCTGCGCGATCCGCGTCTCGATCTCACGCGGGGTGAGGACACCTCCGTCCAACGCATGTCCGAGCTGCGCGCCCACGGTACCGTCCAGCGCACGCGGCACCTCTTGAGGCAACTCGGCGACCGATAGCCCTTGGCGCCGGCTGACCGTCCCCGTATCCGGCTCGAGCGCCCCCGATAGAATACGCAAGAGCGTCGACTTCCCCGCGCCGTTCCTCCCAACGAGTCCGATGCGCTCCCCGCGCTCGATCTGGAGATCGACCTTGTCGAGCAGGGGAGTTCCTTCGAGCGCGTAGCTCGCAGCGGTCAGTCCGAGTTCGGCCATCGAGTGTCGGGCAGCGGCGATCGTTACGACCCGAGCGACGCGACCTCGCCAATCTCGGAGATCCGCGGACCCTCGACCGCGGCTTCGCCAGCGCCGCTCCCGAGACTCGACTCCATGGAGGCAAGCACTCGATCGAGGTCGGCACCGAGCCGTTGCTGCTGCCGGCGGTGCCGGAGCACCTCGCCGACGGCGAGCCTCGGCGCCAGCGCGAGGAGACGAGCGAGCTTTCGCGGGGTCCGAAACGTCGCCCAACTCCGGCGCGTGTTCACGAGTACCAGGCCGAGCACCTCGATAAGCACCGATGCGAGACCGTTCCCACGCCCCTCGATCGTGAAGACCTCGTCGGCGCGCACTTCGGACAGGGGGGTATCGAGCATGTCCGACACGAGCGCTGCGAAGCCCGGCGCCCGCGCATCCGCCGGGGGCCGATAGCGCACACACACGCGATCATAACGACCGAGATGGGCGTCGCTACCGCCCCACGTCACGATGTCGTCGGCGATGTAGGGCGCCGCGCCTCCCGCTCCGTTCATCAGCCGGCGCGCCAACCGCCCTACGACACCATCGCCCCGCTCACCTTCCGCGAGCGAACGCGCCAGCCCGGGTCGCGAACGAACACGATTGTGCACCTCGAGGTAGCGCGCGAGCCGCCGCGCGCTATCACTCCCAAAGCCACCATTCACGACCTCGATGAATCGACAGCCTGCGATCGCCGTCAGCGTCGTCTCGAGGTCGAGCGTATGCCCGTCGAGCGGATGCGAGAGCCCGTGCGCAATGCGCCGCGCTCGACAATACGCCAACACGCGGTGCAGCTCCGGACGCGGAGCGCCTACTGGACGACACGCGTCCTGCATCTCCGCCAGCCATGCCGCCGAGATACCGTAGTGCGCCCCCCCGCGCTCGCGCATCCGATCGGTGCCACCGTACAGCAGCACCTCGGGCGCGGACGCGTACCGCCCGCTGCCGGGCGGTGTCTCGACGACGGTTTGCAGCTCTCCGCCGATGGCGATCCGGTCATTCTCGTTCGCAAGGTCGACGAGTTCCGGATCGAAAGCGCGGGTCGTCTCGTTCAGATGATCGGTCACGAAGACGAGATCGGCGACACCGCCAGGCGCGACCAGACAGCCGATTTCCTCCGGCGTGGTCCTGGACTCGGTCCAATCGAAGTCCTCGGCGGACTCACCCGTCACGCGTGCGACCGCGGCCCGAATGAAGCCATCCATCGGACTCGCGCGATTGTTGGATTGCCGCGTGTGACAGTGCGTAATGACGGCGAGTCGGTCGTCGCTGCGCATCACTACGACGCGGCGGCCTCGGTGCCGCACGAGCTGCATCCGCCACTACCGCACCCACCCGCGCCCGTCGCCGTCGGCAGTTCGATCGGACGATCGCCGGCGTGAATCGGATGGCGACCCATCGTCTGGTACCACTCCTTCACGGTCGCGACCTTGTGCATGTTCTCGAGAATCTGCCGCCAGCCGACTCCGGTATTGTAGGCGCAGAAGGAGATCTCACCCATCTGCGTCCCGTACGGAATGATGCAGCGCTCGGTGCGCCGAAAGTCGTAGTTGAAGAGATCCTGAAACCACATGCCGGCGACGAACAACGCACGCCACTCGAACGTACCCTCGTCGTCTTCCCCAGCAAAGTCACGTGCCCCCGTCTGGCTGATGAGCTGTCGCAGCAGGGAGGTGAAGGAAACCGGCGAAGCCGCGGCGTTGTAGTTCCGCAGCAACGCCAGCCCGATTTGCGCCATCGTGATAGTGTTTCCACCGGCGGCATCCGCGATCTTCCGGAAGTCGCTCAGGAGCTGCTCGAGATCCACGATCGCGGAGAGCGGGACGGCCTGCTTCGTCTTCTTGTGCACGAAGAGCACCGTGCCGATGCCACAGTTGGGATGGCAGCCGCACTTGAGACTGCCCCAGTCCGCGTTCGCGCCGAGCATCAGATCGACAACGTCCGAAAAGGGCCCCATCGCCGACAGCGGAAACCAATCTCGCTGCGGCTCGGTCATGCCGGTTTGCGTACGAATATCGTGAGCCAGGTGCGAGAGGGTGTACCGGCGCGCGTGCCGCGTCTCGTCGTCGATGTCGTCGTCGCGCCCCGTGAACGAGACGGGCTGAAACGACACGACCGTCACCTTGTCGGCGTTCTGGATGGCGAAATCGACGATGGCCCCGACCTGATCATCGTTGATGCCTTTGACGATGGTGGGCACGAGCACGACGTCGATATCGGCGGCGGCCAAATTCTCGATCGCCTGCTGCTTTACGTCGAACAGGTTCGACACCTTCCGGTGGGCGTGGGCGGCGTTGTCGGTCCCGTCAAACTGCAAATATGCGATTCGAAGACCGGCCTCCTTCGCCTCCATGGCAAAGCCCGGGTCTTCAGCGAACCGTACACCGTTGGTCGAGCACTGCACCGCGAAGTAGCCGACCTCCCGCGCGTACCGCACGGCGTCGAGAAAGATCGGCGAGAGGGTCGGCTCGCCCCCGGAGAAGTTGATCGACATCTGCCGCTTCGGCTTCACTTGCACGGCGTCGTCGAGGATCTTCTTGACCTCGGCCAACTCGAGCTCGTGCACGTAGCCCACCTGATTGGCGTCCATGAAGCAGGCGTCGCACATCATGTTGCAGCGGTTCGTGAGATCGATCACGAGCACCGCTCCACGGCCGTACTTGATGGTGGACTTGCCGTGATTGCGGAGCTTCGTGATCGGCGTGGTGAAGTCACTCCCGGGATGCAGGCTTTCGATCCGCGCCAAGAATGACGGGTCGATCGCCATGACGTCGGTGAAATCGCCGTGCATTGGGCAGGTCTTGTCCATGACGATCTTGCCATCGCGCTCGAGAATCGTGGCGCGGATCTCTCCGGGAGTTTCGTCGAGCAGGGTCTTCCAATGGCGTTTCCCCGAAAGAATGGCGGCGCGTGCCTCCTTGATGCACACCGGACACAGCGAGTCGGTCTCACGCGGCCACCCAAGCACCGGTCGATTCTGCTGCGAGCCCTTCTGGAGGGGGGCCGGCGCCCAGGGGGGCTGAAACCCCTGATGCCCGGCGGCGTCGACCACTGTCCGCGTCACGTGCCACGCGATGGACGCCGCCTGGGACAACGCGCCGTCGATCAGTCGGGTAACTCCCATATATCCCTCACTCCCTCCGCCACGTCGCCGACGACGTGCCTCGTGTTGGGTTACCGTCGCTATGCGTTTCTGGAAACCGGGTCAACCGACCTCCCACCCGAGCGCAACGTCCCCGGAAGAAGTGGGTTAGAACGAGAATCATGACGAAACGGGCGTGGATAGTCGTTCTCGCACTCCTACTGCTGCCGGGAATCCCGGGCCTGGCCGACGCCAAAGACGGCCGTGGCCACAAGGGCGGACATGGCTACAGCGGAGGGCGTGGTCACAAAGGCGGACACGGCTACCGGGGGGCCCGCAGTCACGCAGGCAAACACGGCTACCGGGGGGGGCGCCGCGCTGGCCGGCATAACTACAATCGGGGTCACGGCTACAACGGCCGGCACGGCCACAAGAGTGGACACCGCCGCCACGGATACGGCTACGGGCATAGCTACCGGCGAGGATACCGCGGAGGTTGGTGGGGATACTGGGGCTACCCCGCGTATGGATACGGCTACCCGTACGTCTACCCCTACGTTTACCCCTACGCGTCGGAAACCAGGGTGATCATCGAAGAGCAGCCGGTCTACATAGAACGACCGCAAAGCGCGGCGCGGGCCGCCTCTCCGCCCCAGCAGGGCTACTGGCACTACTGCGCGAGCCTCGGCGGTTACTACCCCGAGATGCCGAACTGCCCCGAGGACTGGATCAAGGTCCCGCCGAGGCCCGAGTAGCCCTATGATGCCAACACGCTCGCTTCTCCTCGCCGTCGGGAGCGCACTCGCGCTCTCGGCTTGTGCGCACTACCCGGTCGGGCCAAGCCTGATGGTCCTCCCTGGCACCGGCAAAGACTTCTCGCGTTTTCAGGACGACGACGCGATGTGCCGCGACTACGCCAGCAGTACGCTCCAAAGCCGGTACGACAACGCGTACCTGCAATGCATGTACGCCAACGGCAACCAGATCCCGGTGCCTCCCGGATCGTTCGCGGCGTCCAGCACCTACACGTCGCAAGCCACGCCGCACCGTCCACCGCCTCCCCCACCGGCAGGCCCCGCCCCGGCTCCACCTCCGTACTAGTAGCCCGGAAGCTGTCGCCGTACGCATGCGCACCGCGCGGGCGGCCGTAGTCGAAGCTGCGACTCAGGGCGTCGGCGTGGGAACCGACGAGATATCGGTCGAGCCACTGCACGACACTGGATACGGCGCGAACGGCTGAACGCCGCTCCGATCACTGCAATCCGCCGCAAATTCGGCGACGCAGCCCAGACAGAACGCGGCGTCGGCGAGCGTCACGACCGGCCCGAAACATCCGGTGTCCCCGTGGCTGGCGTTTGCCGGCACCATCACGTCCGGGCAGGTTGACGCGAAGCCGATCTCGCCGGGCGTGAGGTCGTCACCCCCGCCACTACCACCGAGCACCGGAATACCAGGATCCACGGCCGCAACCACCTGATCGCACGCGGCGTCAGCTCCTCCACAAATGCGACAGATCTTCCCGATGCGCCGCAGGTCGGCGCGCCGAATGGACGCCTGCGTACTCAACGTCGGGCACGGCTCGGCATGCTTCCCCTTGAACCGATCGTGCCAGCACTTGCCGAGCGCTTTCATCCTGGCGAGCAAATATCTCACCGTCTCCTTGCCCATCGTCTTTTGACACTTCGCAAGCGATTTACTCGTCGCGGCGCCGCCGACCTCGATGAAGTCGTCGTAGAAGAGCGCGATGGCACGATCGGTTGCCGCGTCGTGGATACACTCGATACACGCCGAGGCCTCTCGGCAATCGGTCAGGTCGTTCGTGCAACCCGCGCCATCGACATCGGGACACACACTGGGGAATCCGAGGTCGCTCTGCATATCGAGATTGTCGTCAACGTCGCCGCAGACGCCGTTCAGGCCGCCGCACTCCCGATCGATCAAACGTTCGAGCCGCGCGCGAGCCCTGTCTATCTTCGCTGCGGTCCGGCGATCGGCGAGACAATACGCCAACCGGGCACCCGGTCCGGGGTCCGGCCCAAACTTGCCCTTCAGCAGCCGCTCTTCGCACGTCTTCAATGCCGAAACTTTGGCCTTGGCGAACGCACCACCGGCCCGGGAAACCGCTCGCCGACAGCGTGTCGGGTCCGCGGGAATCGGGGTCGGGGAAGCGGTCGGAGCGGGTGGGATCGTCGTCGTCGCGAGCGGGGACGGAAGAGGCGTGCTCACCACGGTCGTCGTCGGCACGGGCGTACTACTTGCCGTCCCGACTACGGTCGGCGTCGCACTTATCGTCAACGCCGCGGTCGATGTCGGCAATGCAGAAGGCGTCGACGTGGCCGTCATCGCGACCGTCGGCGTCGGCAGTGTGGCGGTTAGCGTCGGCGTCGACAGTGCGGCAGTTGGTGTCAGCGTCGGCAGTGCGGCGGGCGGTGTCGGCGTCGACAGTGCGAAAGTTGGTGTCGGCGTCGCGACCGCCGCGCAGACAACGGAGCTGGTACTTCCCGACGAGGGTGCGACCACGACGATGTCACCCTGCGGGTTGCCACTGCCACTATTGTTGCCACCCGCAACATCCGCAACGGAGTCGAACGGTGCGCACCCGTCGACCTGGAGCCCCACGTTCAGGTTGTCGTCCGCGGTGTTCCCTCCCAACGTAAGGCCATGCGAATTCGACAGCAAGAAACCGTGCCGATAATTCCCGCTGGCAACGCAGCCATGAACGCGCGCTCCATCGCTATGATCGATTCCGATGCCGTCGGAACCGCGATTGTCGATCGCATGATTGCCGATCAGTGTCGCACAGGGCGAACCGAGCACACGAATCCCACCATGCGCCGCGTCGGTGACGAAATTCTGTGCGAGCACGATCCCGGGGCTGCTGTCGATGAAGATCCCTTGCTCGACACGGGTATGGGCGATCGTGCATTCCTCCACGCGGTTGTCCTGGCCGAGATACACCCGGATGCCCAGGGCGTTGTCCTCGATGTAGAGTCCCGTCAGGAGAGCGCTTGTCACACCGTTCAACCGAACGCCGTTGTAGGCGCCGACGATGTGGACGTTCCGGATCGTCACACCGTGGATCCCATCCACCCGAATGCCATCATTGCTGACATGAGGGGTACCGTGAATGACCGGAGGATCGGCCGGATCCATGGCCTCGATCGTCAAACCGTCCTGCGCTCCATTCACGCGCACCGCTTCGAAGTAGACTCCGGGCGCCACCTGGATCGTGTCACCGGGCCCCGCCGCGTCGACGGCGTCCTGAATCGTGGGCTGGTCGCCTGGCACGGCGATCACCGCGCTTGACACCACGGCCACAGCGGGAGGGAGCAGGACCAGGCACAACGCACCGAGCAGGGCCAGGCACAAGTCAGCGAGCGGACACCACACTGTAGATTCGCGCATTTCGAGGGCTCGGCCTTTGGGGGGCCAATCTGGCCCGTTTCTTAGCACAACCGTGCGACGAGGAGGCCCTGCACGGAGCGGAGCCCGCAGACCGCATAGCGTCGTCCCCGAAGGCGGCGAAGCACCTACTCGCAGTTGAGATCCATCTCCGAGCCCTCGTGATCAGACGGCCAACAGATCGGATCGGGCAACGGACCGCAGGACGGCCCAAACGGATTGGGATCGTCCGCAAAGATCCTGGTCGCGCTACCGTCGCCGTCGTCGTCGCTTGCCGGATCGAGCGTAGCGGTGCACGTCGAACCGGCGCCCGGCGGGATCAGAAACGTGAAGTCGATGCGCCGATCGACATTCGCCGTGGTCGACTCCAGATCGGTCAGGTCGCTACTGCTCCGACCAGACGTACAGCCGACACCACTCCCCAGGTCGCACTCGGGATTGCCGGCCGCGAGGTAGGTGTCCGTCCAGCCGCGGCTCGTAAACTCAGCGTAGACGAAGGACCCCGGCTCGGCGTTCAAGTCTCCCGTGATCGCGCCGGGTGTATCGACATCGTGCTTCTCCTCCACGAAGAGCGCCGTTTGCACCGCCTGACAGTCGCGATTCGTCACCGCACCGGCGGTGACACACTCAGTCGGACACGTTGGCCCGCATGGGTTCGCGCCACCGTCGACGCCCGCCGCCAGGTGCGTCGAAAAGACATCCACCGGGCCGAGCGGGTGATCGAGACGCACCCAGGTCACGTGGCGAAATCCGACATGGAGCACGCGCACCTCGCTCTCAAGGACGGGATACTTCGTGAGCACGAGCTCGTCGTCGACGGAATTGGTCTCCTCGTAGAAGATCTCGTACGGCGCGGGACACACGGTCCCGCTTTCGACCTGGAGAAGCGGTACGAGTGACGGAAGGATCTCCTGCAACGTTACGACATCGGGACACCCACTCTCGGCGATCCAATCATAGAGGAGCGACACCCGGTCGGCGGCCCGACAGGTACTCGGCGTACAGAACAATCCATGGAGCAGATTGAGGTTGGCAACCGTCAGGTCGTTGTCGGCGCAGCCCGCCGGTGCCGGGGCATCCTTGGCGCGGAACGAACCCGCTTGGTTGCGCTTCACGAGCCCGCCGAACTCCGCGCAATAGCGCGTGTCGTCGACGCGCAGCACGACCGCGACCGGCGCGGATTGAGTGGCCGCTTCGAGCCCGCAGGGCCACGCGCCTCCGCGTGCCGTGACGACGATCCGCCCGCCGTTCTTGCGTCGCTGGAGTTGGATCCTTCTGATGCCACCTGAGCCCAGCGGATCGTCTTTGTACTTGTACCCGTGGGTCGCACCATCGCCTTTGTTCGCCGTCCACTTGGTCGGCTCCAGGGGAATCTCGGCGCGACATTCCCCCGCAGCATTGGACGCGAACACCAGCAACGAGGCCCCCTGGGTGGGATCGGGAAACGGTGCCCCGATGGCGGGATCGACCGCCGAACGAAACGACAGCGAACGCTGAGCCGGGTTCTTCTGGCTGGCTCGGAGCCGCAGCGACTTGCCGCCCACGGCTACGTCTGGCGCGGCATGACTCGGCGCGGGCCACACCGCGACCGCCACGGCAACGACGACGGCGAGTGCGACGCCCAGAACGCACGGACCTCGCCGCACCCGACCTACCCTATCCCAATCCCTGATGGACATGTCCGAACCTCGATTCATGATGGAATCCTCCTGCCGCTGAAGCCTCGGGCGTTGGGAGGGGTCACATCACAATTCAGGGCATTGCTCCAGCCGCAGCCCCTCCCCGAAGGTCGACGCTACTGCGACCGCGGACCGATCGCGTAGTTAACCTGGGTTTCATTGCGCCCTCGCACCGGCAACAATGGTGGCATGCATCGCGGCATCGCGCTCGGCGTAGCGCTGGCGCTCCTCGGAGGCGGCGCCCAGGTAGAGGCTCGACCGCTCGAGCACGCCAACCACCTGCAACAAATGCTGCACGCCGCCAGCGTCACGATCGACGGCGCGCAGTGCAGCGGAGTCCTCGCCGAGGGGCCAGATCTGGTCTTCACCGCCGCGCACTGCGTCCGCAACGAGACGCATGTTCGACTGCAGTTCGGTACGGGAGTTCGCCGAACCGGATGGGTCGTGGCCACCGACCAGGCCGCGGACCAGGCACTCCTGATCCTGGAAGAGCCGGTCGACATCAAACCCCTGTCTCTGGTCCGACGACGTCAGATTCCGGGAACGATCCTCTACTTCGAGGGGCATCTCTCCCGCACCGCGTTCCAGACACTGCGGCTCGATCGGATCGGGCGCTGCCCGTCGCTCCCCAACCTCGCGAACGCTCTCTTTACATCCGTGCGAGGGAAACCTGGAGATTCGGGCGCGCCGCTGGTCGACCGGGCCGGCCGCGTGGTGGGCCTCGTCCATGGCGGCGCCCGCTGTCACATCGCAACGCCGGCTACCTCTTTGGTGCGTCTCCTCGATCGAGCACTCGCCCCGGACGACCTACGCGTCACGCAGGGTCCGGGAAACGCGTGTCCGGGCCGGCACCGCTGCTGACGCACCGCTGGACTCGATCCGAACCGGGTGCAACCAGAAGAGTCTGGGTCTACACCGAACGGCGCAGACGCCGCTCGGTGTCGCGGTGGCCAGACGGAGGAACCCACCATGCCCCCCAGGAAGACAGCGCGGCAACGATGCGCGCATGGCGCGTGCCCGAGTACGGCCGCCCGATGGACGTGCTCCGGCTCGACGAGGTACCGATCCCGATCCCGGGACCCGGCGAACTCTTGATCCGCGTGCAGGCGATCCCCCTGAACCTGAACGACATGGAACGCATCACCGGCGGCAACATGCAGGTACGGCCCGAATTGCCCGCCATCCCCGGCATGGAGGTGATGGGAACGGTCGATATCTGCGGTAATGGTGTCGCGGCGTGGCAGAGCAAGCGCGTCGTCGCCACCGCAAAGCTGGCGCACGGAGGCTTCGCGGAATTCGCGATCTGCCCAGTAGAGTCTACGTTCGAGATGCCCGAGGAGATCCCGCTGCCTGACGCGGCGGCCCTCTACTTCCCCTTTCATCTGGCGTGGCTCGGCCTGCGGGACCGTGCAGACCTCCACGCTGGCGAGAGCGTCCTGATTCATGCGGCTGCTGGTGGCTCGGGCTCGGCCGCAATCCAAGTCGCCAAGCATATCGGTGCACGCGTCTTCGCAACCGCGAGTACGGAGACCAAACGCGCGCTCTGCCGTGATCTCGGTGCGGACGTCGTGATCGACTACACAGAAGACGACTTCGCCGAGATCGTGCTCGAGGCAACGGACGGCCGTGGCGTCGATGTCGTCTTCGACAACGTCGGCGAGGCCGTCATGGAGCAGTCCATATGGCAGAGATCAACGATCTCGTACTGCAGAAACGGCTTCGGCCAGTCGTCGGACGGATCGTCGAATTCGAAGACATCCCGTCCGCGATCCAGGCGCTCGCGAATCGGGAAACAGTCGGCCGTACGATCGTGAAGCTCTGGTAGCGAACACCACCCTCGGGGTCAGACAGGGTGCGGCGGTCGTTCAGGCGGTCTTCACAGACGACGAACGCCGCCGCCGGTCCCGAACGAGGTCGACTACTCCAAGGCGGCGTCGGGATCCCCGCCGATCGAGATGATGTACTCGTCGTACGCCGGAATACGTGGAGCGACGCGCGCCTGCTCGGCCCACGCCAGCACCGCCGGCACCTCCAAGACAGCCGCCGCGTACTCCTGCAGCCGAGCCGGCAGCGACACACCGTACGTCCTGAACCGGGTCTGCACGGGGAAATACATACAGTCGGCGATCCCGAAGTCGCCGAACAAGAACGGCCCGCCCGAACTCCGCAACGCGGACTCCCACAACTCGAAGATGCGTGCGATCTCCACCTGCGCCCCGGCACTCAGCGCGAAGTCCGGCACGCGCGCCCAGACGTGGCAACTCATCTGCTGCCTCACATTCGGGAACCCCGAGATCATCTCCAGCGACAACGAGCGCGCCTGAGCCCGCGCAACGGGATCCTCCGGCCACAACGGCACGTCCGCCGCCTGTTCCGCCGCCCACTCACAGATCGCAAGCGATTCGTGAATCGGCGCGCCGTCGATCCAGAGCACGGGGAAGAGCCCCGTCACACTCCCAACGGACCGCCGGGCATCCAGACCAGCCGCGGCAAGGTCCGCCTGCACCATGCCGCCTTTGGCCTGCTGCACCTTCATGTCGTCGAGGACCACCGTACGCGTCTCGAAAGGCACGCCCCCATGCGTGAGCGCCAACCACGGACGCATCGACCAGGAGGAATACCGCAAACTGAGAACGACCAGTTCGACATTCGACATTCGATTCCTCCGTCTTTGGAAAGGGTCGGCGCTGCGTCAGGACGCCGAGAGCGTCGCGCATCTCTCGCGCGCTGTCCAGGGCGACGACGCGGGAGCTGCGCCAGCAGGGTCACGACGTACGCTGCTTCGATCTCAACACGCGGAGAAACCGCAAAACTGCCCGCAGGCTCGATCGGCGTGCCAAGGTGGAGGGCTGCGGGTTCGACCGCCCCGGCGCTTTACATCTCCCCCGCAGTCCGCCACATCGCGGGGGGACCATGCGTCTTCTCGATCCGAGCGAACCGACCGAGCGCGTCCTTACGAAGATCCTCAGCCGGCAGGCCGCCGAGATCCCCGACGCTATCTACATGATGGCGGGTGACCAGCGCTTCACCTTCGCCGATGTCGAACGACGCTCGGGAGACTACGCCGCTGGCTTCGCGGCGCTCGGTGTGGGTCGGGGCGACTCGGTCGCCTTCTTGATGCACGCGTGCCCCGAGTTCGTCCTGGCGACCTACGGTGTCATGAAACTGGGCGCGATCTGGATCCCGACCAACGTCGACTACAAGGGCGAGTGGCTCCGAGAAACCCTCGAAGGCAGCCGTGCCCGCGTCCTGGTGGTGGATGCGGACCTGCTGCCACGCGTATGTGCGCTCGGCGAGGAGCTCCCATTCGAGCACGTCATCGTTCGCGGAGGGAACGAGACCGGGACCGTCGGCGGGGCCCCGAGCAGCACGCTGGCCGCACTGGAAACCTCGGACGCGCCGGTGCCCGACCCCGTCGAACTCTGTGACGGTGACGTCGCGGCCGTCCTCTGGACCTCGGGCACGACCGGACGCTCGAAAGGCGTAATGCAGAGCCACGGCGCGTGGGTCCGCGCCGCCCTCTCGGGAGTACGCACTTCCGGCGTGCAGCCGGGCGACGTCATGTACTCGTGCCTCCCGATGTACAACTCGGCCGCCTGGGTGGCGATCGTGTACCGGGCGCTCATCTCCGGGCTACCCTTCGGCCTCGATCCGGAGTTTTCGGCCAGTCGCTTCTGGGATCGGTGTCGGCACTATGGGGCGCGGCAAGTGTTCACGCTCGGCGCAATGCACATGTTTCTGTGGAACGCCCCGCCACGCCCCGACGACACCGACAACCCCGTCCGCCAGGCAACGATGATCCCCATGCCCGACGACATCATGGCCGGCTTCATGGAGCGTTTCGGCATCGCGTCGATGGACCAAGGGTACGGGCAGAGCGAGGTCATGGGGCTGCTCCACCGCGTGGACGATGGTGAGCCGAAAAAGCCGCTTTCCCTCGGAGTGCCGCTTCCAGGGATCGAGTTCCGCCTACTCGACGAGGGCGATCGCCCGGTGCCACCGGGTACGGTTGGAGAATTCTGCGTGCGCCCAACCGAGCCCTACGCGATCTTCAGCGGCTACTGGGGCAATCCCGAGGCCACAGCCCACGCCTTCCGGAACCTCTGGTACCACACCGGTGATCTCGGACGGGAGGACGAAGACGGCGACTACTTCTTCGTCGACCGCAAGGCTGACTATATTCGCTACAAAGGCCGCAGCGTGTCGTCGTTCGCCGTGGAGGCGACCGTCAACACCCACCCGGCGGTCGCGGAGTCGGCCGCCCACGGCGTCACGTCGGCGGAACTCGACTCAGAGGCCGAGATCAAGGTCGTCGTCGTCCTGAAGGAGGGGGAGGCACTTCGCCCCGCGGATCTGGCCGCCTTCGTCAACGAGAATGCACCCTACTTCTTCGTGCCGCGCTACATCGAGTTCGCCGCGACACTCCCGCGCACGCCAACCGGCCGCGTGCAGAAGTTCAAGCTGCGTGAGCGGGGAGTGACCGAGGCAACCTGGGATCGTGTACGAGCCGGGTTCGAAGTGAAGCGATAGGTGGGCGTGCCCGGGGGCTGCTCACCCGAGCGCATCGCGGGCAGCGGCGGCTTTGCCGGCAACTCGCCCGAAGAAGGTGGCATCCGCGATCGACAATCCGCTGGCGTACGTTCTCCCCTCGCGACAAACGCCGGCCGCGTTGCGGCCCGCGGCAAACAGGCCGGGAATGACCTGACCGGTGGCGTCCAACACTTCCGTCGACGGGAGCGTGGCAAGTCCGCCGAGCGTCAACGCGCCATAGATCGAGCCGGTCGTCGTACAGTCGAGTGCGGCGTACGGCGGGCTGTGAAGCGGGCGGAGATACGCCGATGACTTGTGATGCTCGGGATCGAGACCGCGGACAGCGTTGCGGTTGAACGTCTCGATAGTGCTGACGAGCTGACCGGCCGGCATCTCGAGCGCGGCCTCGAGATCCGCGAACGTATCCTCCACAGCGACCAGTTTGTGGGGAACCTGCGTCTTCCCCCAAAGCTCGGTGTCGACGATCAACCATGCGCGGCCGTCCGCCTTGGTGAGCATCGCGTCGGTCGTGCGGCCGATGTAGGCATCCTCGTTGATGAAACGCCGGCCAGCGGCGTCGACCAGGAGTCCCTTCGCGTGGCTTCCCGGAGGATAGTAGGCGTTCAGCACCAGCCCTTCGCCCATGTTGATCGCGGCACCACCGCCGCCGAGGCCGATATTGATGCCGGAGCCATCGTCCCCCGGAGACCCCGCCTTGTAGTTGCACTGCAAGAGCATCGGCGCATGCTCTGCCAGCATCGCGTCGTTCATGATGAATCCCCCGGCGCAGAGGACGACGCCGCGCGCGGCACGCACCGCAGTCTCTCGACCGTCCGCCCTGGCGATCACGCCGACGACCGCCTGTCGATCATCGACCACCAGGCGACACGCGATGCAGTCGTAGCGCACGCGCGCCCCACTGTCCTCCGCAGCCGCGTTGACGAGGCGCATCAGGTAGGCGCCCGCCTCCCCTGCCTGCTTCGGCTTGTGGCCGCGCGGCACCGGCGCTGCATGCTCGACGAAGGGGTGCACGGTCTCGTTACCGCTGAAATGCAAACATTCCTCGCCGAACGGATGCGTCGTCTTCTCGGGCTCGTAGGCATCGGCGAACTCGACACCAAGCGCACAGAGCCACGCGAAATGCTCGCGGCTTCCTTCGCAGAACATGCGCACGCGTGCTTCCTCGCAGCCGCGACCGGCCGCCATGCGCACGAACGCGATCATGTCCTCGACGCTGTCCTGGAAGCCACACGCCTCCTGCACGCGCGTCCCACCGCCCATGTAACACACACCGGTCGACAGCGCTGTCGTACCGCCGCCTCCACTCGCCCGCTCGAGCACGAGCGTACGCGCACCGGCCCGCGCCGCCTCGATGGCAGCACACGCCCCCGCACCCCCGAATCCGACGACGAGCACATCGCACTCGTCATCCCATCGCGCGACCTCGGCCACTTGGACGCTGGCGTGCCTGTCGTTCATCGACGCGCCCACTTGCCCGACGTCGCGTCGCGCCGACGGATCCACCCCCGACTCATAGGGCGCACCCAGTACGCGCGCCGTCTTCCACGGCCTTCCGAAGCAACCCGAGACCGGTACAGTCACCGACCAGATGCACTTCCTCGACATGATTTCTGATCGCGTCGGCCGGTGTCGTATCGGCCTCGACGGTCCCTGCGAGGATCACTGAGTCCGCGGGGATGCGTGTCTCGGGGCCCGGCTCACGGCGCACGATGACGGCACCGGGTTCGATGCGTTCGACGCGGAGATCCGTGTTGAGCACGACGCCGAGACGCGCGAGCCGATCCATGTGCTCGGCTCGGCGCTTGGCACCGACCTCCGGCGCGATGCCGCTTCCGCGATCGACGACGGAGACCCGGCGACCGTGCCCTGCCAGAAACTCGGCGAGCTCCACCGCTGCGAGATCAGCGCCGATCACGACTACGCGTGCGCCGAAGGGCAACCACAGCCGGGCGAGCCGACGAATGCGGGTGGGCGTCATCAGAGTGCCCGCCGCGCCGGCAGACAACCGCTTCGCTGCTTGCAGCCACCACGGTGCGTCGCCCTCGCGAGATTCGGAAAACCCGCCAACCATTGCACGAAGGTCGCGCCCCGTCACAACGTGGGGGAGCGCCGCACCGGGAATCTCGGGCACGACGAGACGGCCTCCAGTCGCAACGACGACAGCGTCGGGTCGGACCTCTCGCACGAGGTCGGCACCGACCTCGACCCCCATCCGCGTCTCGACACCGAGGCGTCGGATCTCCGAGGTCAGGAAATCGAGCAGCGTCTCGTTCTCCGGGTGCACCGTGGCGGCCGCGAGCAGCGCACCGCCGAGGAATCGGCTCCGTTCGTAGAGGGTCACCCGATGGCCACGCTCGGCGGCCACACGTGCCGCCTCCATGCCGCCGGGCCCCGCACCGACGACGACGATATGGCGCGGCGAATCGACAGGCCGCAGGTCCAACGAAGACTCACGCCCGGTGAACGCGTTGACCGCGCAGCGCATCCGCATCCCTTCCATCGAGTCGATGCAGTGCTCGCAGGAGATGCAGCGCCGAATCTGTTGCAGCTGCCCGGCGCGCGCTTTCGCCGGCAACTCGGGATCGGCGAGCAGTGGCCGCCCCATGACGATGAGATCGGCATCGCCGCGTGCCAGGATGCGCTCGGCGAGTTCCGGATCGTGGATGCGGCCGACGGTCATCACCGGGACGTCGACCACGCGTTTGATGGCCGCAGCAGCAAAGACGTTGTGGGCATCGCCGTAGCTCGATCCGGTGACCATCTGGGTAGTCAAACGGTCGATCACGCCGCCGCTCACGTGGAACGCATCGACACCCGCGGCGACCAACCGTGGGGCGATCAGCTGCGAGTCTTCCAGAGTCCGGCCGTCGGCCGCCCCTTCGTAGCCGGAGATGCGCAGGGTCAAGGGAAACTCCGCGCCTACCTCCCGCTTGATCGCCTCGATGACCTCGACGATCAATCGGATGCGGCCGTCCACACGGTCGCCGCGGTAATCGTCCGTGCGCCGATTGCGCGAGGGTGTCAGGAAGGAGCCGAGCAGCATATAGCCGTGCGCGGCGTGCAGCTCGATCCCGTCGTACCCCGCGTCGCGTACCCGGCGGGCGGCGTGGCGATACCGGTCGACGATCGCCGGCAGCTCATCGGCTCGGAGGGCATGGCACGGCGTGCCCGTCAGGTACGAACCGACCTCCGACGGCCCGACGTTGTCCTCGCCGCCCATGAAGGGCGCCAACCCGTCGGGACCCGGATGCGCCAGCTGCGGCTGGATACACGCGCCATGCGCGTGGATGGTCTTGGTCAGCTCACGGTGCGCACCAACGACGTCGTCGGTACCAAAATGGATCGACGTCGGCACTTCGCGATGCCGTTCGTCGACAGTGCACGCGCCTAGGGTGATCAGCCCGACGCCACCACGCGCACGCGCTTCGAAATACGCCGTGTACTGCGCCGACGGAAGCCCGTCGGGTGTCGCGTAACACGTCTCCATCGGCGACATGACGAGCCGATTGCGCAGCTGCATGCCGGCAATGCGCGCCGGAGAGAAGAGATGCGAGGTCTCGGCCGTGCGCCGCACGCTCATCGTGCCCTTTCTCTAGAGCAGGACGGCAGGAAACGCCACGCACGCTTGCCCTCGACGTCGCCCGCACGATACTCAGGCGCCGGGACCAGAATCGCGACCGGCTCCGGCCAATTGGGGAGTTATCCGATCTCATATCTGAAGCAATCCGGCGAACACCATTTCGTGCATCGTATCGGCTGGCTACGTGCCGCGGTGCTCGGTGCCAACGATGGGATCGTCTCGACCGCCAGCCTGATCGTCGGCGTGGCCGCGGCGTCGCCCGATCGAACGAGCGTCCTGGTCGCCGGCGTCGCCGGACTGGTCGCCGGGGCGATGTCGATGGCCACTGGCGAGTACGTGTCCGTCAGCGCGCAGGCCGACACGGAGCGAGCGGATCTCGAGACCGAGCGCCGTGCGCTCGAGGAGCACCCGGAAATCGAGCTCGAGGAGCTGACGCAGATCTACGTCGATCGTGGGGTCGAGAGGGAACTGGCCCAGGAAGTTGCGGTACAGCTCACGAAACACGATGCGCTCGCGACCCATGGCCGCGACGAGCTGGGCATCTCCGAGACCGTGGCCTCCCATCCCGTGCAGGCGGGCGCCACCTCGGCCGGAACATTCGCCCTGGGCGCCATGCTGCCGCTCGCATCGGTCGCGGTCGCGCCGGTCTCGAGCACGAGCGCGATTCTCGTAGTCGCCTGCACGTCACTGCTGAGCCTGGCGTTGCTGGGCGCGATCTCTGCCAGGGTCGGTGGTGCGCCCGCCTTCACGGCCGCAGCGCGTGTCACCCTTTGGGGTGCGCTCGCGATGGCGGCGACCGCAGGGATCGGCGCGCTCTTCGGCACCGTCGTCTGAACGATCCGACCCGTGGGAATAGGCGAGCCCGAACGTGCTCCCGAGAGTCAGAGCGGTACGATGAAGATCCCGGGTACGGCAAACACAGCGCCGTTCGGGTCGAGCACCTGAATGGAGGCGACCTCGAGCGACGCACAGCGGGGCAGCGGCGCGGCACCGACCAGATCTCTCGCGAAGTTCAGACTGCTCTTGAGGCTCGCCTTTCCGTTCACCAACGCGACTGGTACAGACCACGCGACGTCAACCAGGGTCAGATCACCGTTCAGGCGATCGTTGAACGTCGTTCGCACCGCAATGGTGAGGAGTCCGCTCCCGTTGGCCAACTGACCGTTCAGGTCCACGACGTCGCTGAGTTTCAGCTTCAGCTGAACGTCGCCGATGTCCTCTGGGTTGTCGGCCCCGCCGTCCGTGGCCGTATCGCCGTCGAGTCCGAGCCCGCTCCGGTCCTTCTTCTCCGCCTTCAAGAGAACCTTGCCGCTCGCGTCCTCACCCCATCGCCACCCATCGACGGGCGACCCGAGCAGCTGGTTGAAAGTGGTCGGAGGCGCGCAAGCCGGAATTCCGTCCTCGCTAGTCGCGTTCGGGATCGCTCCCCCAGGGAGAGCCCCGCAGAGACGCATCGCCTGCGTGAGTTCGGCCTGGAACTTCTTTGCTTTGTCCGTGCGCTCGAAAACGCACTGACCATGGCTGGACTGCACAGTGAGGCCTACTACAAAGGCGACCGCGAAGGCCGTCGAAATGATCCTTGTCATGCCGCGCTCCCTTCCATCCAGAGATCTCAGAGCCGTGCGAGGAAGAGCCCGGGAGCGGCGAACGAGTTGCCGTTCGCGTCGAGCACCTGAATGCCGATGATTTCGAGCGACGCGCAGCGGGGCAACGGTGCGACACCACTGAGCGTATCCAGAGGAAAGTTCGCACTGCTCTTCAGGGTCGTCTTTCCGTTCACCAGGTCGAACGTCAGGAGCAACGGGATATCGATCGGGGTAAGTTCGCCGTTCAAGCGATCCCGGTACGTCGCACGCACCAGGATCGTCAGGATGCCGCTGCCATTGGCCAGCAAACCCGTCTGATCCACGATGTTGCTGAGCTTCAGGCGCACCTGGACATCGCCGATGTCCGCCGGGTTGTCGGCTCCGCCGTCCGTGTCGGTGTCCCCATCGAGACCGAGCCCGCTCTGATCCTTCTTCGCCGTCTTCAGGAGCAGCGTCCCCTTCGATTTCGAGTTCCACTGCCACCCGTCATCCGGCGTGCCGGCCACTTCGTTGAAGGTTTCTGGCGGTCCGCACGCGTCGATTCCGTCCTCGGTCGTCGCGTTCGGGGGCCCTCCCCCCGACGCCACACCGCAGGGAAACATTGACTGCGTCAACGCGACCTGAAACTTCTTCGCCTTCTCCGGGTGCTCGAAGGCACACTGGCCGTAGCCAATCTGCGCGGTAAGCCCTACGACGATCACGGCCGCGAAAGCAGTCGAGATAATTCTCGTCATGGCTGGCTCCTTCCTGCTCAGATCAGCGCACAGGCCGGCCTTGTGAACCGTGCGACCTGCATCGGCACGCGCCGAGCGGTGCTCATTGTGCGTCAAGCGCAGTCGCAGGATCAAGAGCCCCCGCGTAGTCCAAGCTCGCGAGAAACCAAGCGAAATAGCCAGCGGCGTAGCCAGAGCCCCCTCGCCTACGCATCCCGTGCTGAGAAAGGATCGCCATCATCAGCTCGACGTTCTAGTACATCCCGTGTCGAGCGCCCCGAGATCGCACCCCGCCGCCGGACCGGCGCGCAACTACGGATCGACGCCGGCGATGTCGAGCAGCTCACGGGCGCGGGGAGTTCCGGTGTCGAGCAGCTGATCGATCCGGCACGTGTGATGGCGGATCAGGCATTCGGCGACGTCGCTCGCGGTCGTCAATACCGGCACGCCCGCCGCGGTACAGTAGTCGGAGGTCGCCCCCTGACCGAGACCGACCGCCGCCAGCATGTCGACGTCGGCACCGCTGCACGCCTTGATGATCGCGGCCCGGGCCTTGGTGGCCGCTCCTTTTGGCGCGTCTCCGATCTTGCCGGCGATCTTGACGCATTTCTTGCGGGCACCCGCGAGACACTTCACGTCTCCCGGCTTCTCCTGGATACACTTA
>JAJCZP010000222.1 GCA_029262315.1 Deltaproteobacteria bacterium
GTCGCGCCGCGGGGGCCGCTGTCCTTCGCACCTCGGGACGCGCCGCTTGTCGCGCTGCGGGGGCCGCGGTCCTTCGCACCTCGGAACCCACCGCTTGTCGCGCCGCGAGGGCCGCTGTCCTTCGCACCTCGGGACGCACCGCTTGTCGCGCCGCGGGGTCCACGGCTTTTCGCGCCTCGGATCGGGGCGCGATCAGTGGTGTTCTGGCTTCGGTGCGCGCGGCGAAGGGTCGTTACCTCGTTCGGCTCGAGAAGGCGGGTTTCACCGCGGCGCAGCCGTCCGAGTTCAACTGGGCCGAGAGCCACGCGTTCGAGCTTGTCGACCCGATGGCCGACGGCGTCGCATAGTCGACGGATCAGATGCGAGCGACCCTCGAAGACCGTCACATCAAGCCAGGTCTTGGTCGGGAGCTTCTTCTCCACATGGATCCGAGCGGGGGCCGTTCGTCCGTCATCGAGTCGGATGCCTCGGCACATGCGGCGCAGAACGGCCTCGTCGGGAGCCCCGCTAACCTTCACCCGATAGCGTCGCGGCACGTGGTATCTCGGATGCAGGAGACGTGCGGCCGTCTCACCGTCGTTCGTCAGCAAGACCAGTCCAGTCGACTGAACGTCCAGTCGACCCACCGGGAAAAGGCGTCCGAGGGCGCGCGGCACGAGGTCGGTAACAGCCTGCCGGCCCTCGGGATCCCGCGCGGTCGTGACGACGCCTGCCGGCTTGTTTATCGCAACCCAGACATGCGGCGCGCGGGGCCGGAGCGCCTTGCCGTCGACAACGATTCGATCAGTCGGGAGGGCTCGTGTCCCCAGGATCGTGACCGTCGTTCCGTTGACCGTCACTCGCCCCTGCTGAATCAACTCCTCCGCTGTCCTCCGCGAGCACAGTCCCGCCTGGGCCAGCACACGCTGCAGTCGAATCCCCTTCGCCTCCCGTGTCGGACTCACGTTCCTCCTCGGTCTCGCCGCCGGTGTCGGGCGCACATTCCTCGCCAGTCTCGCCGCCGGTATCGGCGGCGCCGGCCGCCACCCCGTCGGGCATGGGTTGCACAACCTCGCTCAAGCTCGGAAGACTCGCCAGATCACGGAGTCCGAACACTTCGAGGAATTGGCGCGTCGTGCCGTAGATCAGCGGCCGACCGACGACTTCCTTGCGGCCAACGATGCGGACCAGCTTCCGTGACAGCAACGATGCAAGCACGCTATCGACATCGACACCGCGGATGGCCTCAATCTCGGCGCGAGTGATTGGTTGCTTGTAACCCACAATGGCGAGCGTCTCCAATGTCGCTCGCGTCAGCCTCCACGGCTTCTGCTGGAAGAGCCGCCGCACCCATTGCGAGTACTCGGGTGCGGTACGGAATTGGTATCCACCCGCGACCTCGACGAGACGGATGCCACGCCCCTCGGACTCCGCGCGTTCGCCCAGCATCCGCAAAGCGGCACGCAGCTCCGCGCGACTCGGTCCGGGGACCACATCAGCTAGGCGGGCCATCGTCAGCGGCTCGCCTGCCGCGAACATGACACTTTCCACGATGGCCAGGAGGCGCTCGTCTGGTTCGACGGCCTCGTTCTCGCGTTCAGCCTCGACCACTTCCCCTTGCTCTTCCATACCGTCCCCCCTCACCCGGTTAGGTGAGTTCCCCGAGCTCCGCGGTGCCTACCGGCCCACGGAGCAGCAGAATCTCGCCGTATGCCTGGTCCTGCCGTGCCCGGACTGCCTGACGTTTGACTAGCTCGAGGAGCGCTAGAAATGTCGCCACCATGCGGCGACGACTGACCGCGCCAGCGAACAAGTCGACAAAACGTAGACTGCCATCAGTTTCGATCCGTCGCATGATGATGTCGACGCATTCCGACACGGAGATCTCCTCGGTCACGATCTCGTGGAATCGCTCCCGGCCCGCCCGTTCGAGGGCTTCACGGAAGGCCTCGAGAAGATCCGCGGTGGTCACGTCCGACAGGCGAACGCCTTCGTCGGGATCTCGTTCGGGCTGTTCCGGAGCGCGACGATAGACGTCACGCATCAAAACGGGGCGATCGCCGAGCGCCAAGGCCGCTTCGCGAAAACGCTGGTATTCAACGAGCTGCTGGACCAGGGCGGCGCGCGGGTCGTCCTCTGGCTCGTCGGTCTCGTCCTCCGACGGCGGCAGCAACATCCGTGACTTGAGATGCGTCAGGGTGGCCGCCATGACGAGGTACTCGCCGGCAACATCGAGGCTCATCTCCTCCAAGAGCCCGAGGTACTGCAGATACTGATCGGTGATCTTCGCGATGGGGATATCGTAGATGTCGACCTCGGTCCGTTTAACGAGGTGCAGCAGGAGATCAAGCGGCCCTTCGAAGACTTCGAGATTCACGCGGTAGGTCATATGCCCCCTCCCACACCCACCTTCTCCCGCACGACCTCCATGGTCGCACGTGCCAACTCCCGGGCACGCCGCGTGCCCGTCACGAGTGCGTCACGCACATCATCGGGACGGGCCGCGAGCGCTGCGCGCCGTTCGCGAATCGGCGCCAACTCTTCCTCGGCGCGGGCGATCATGACGTGCTTGCACTCGAGACATCCGATACCGGCGGTGCGACACCCTTCCGCTGCCCACGTCAGTTCTTCCGGTGTGCAGTACACCCTATGCAAGGTATACGCGGGGCAGTCCGCCGGATCTCCCGGATCCCGTCGCCGCGCCCGACGCGGATCCGTCATCATCCGCGACAGTCGGGCTTTGACCTCCTCCGCGTCGTCCGCGAGGAAGACCGCGTTGTTGAGACTCTTACTCATCTTTCTGCCGTCGAGACCTGGCACGCGAGCCGCGTCGGCGAGAACGGCCTCCGGCTCCGGAAAGGTCTCGCCGAAAAGATGATTGAATCGCCGCGCGATGTCGCGCGTCAACTCGACGTGGGGAACCTGATCGGCACCCACGGGCACCGCCGTGGCGCGATACATCAGAATGTCGGCGGCCTGCAATACCGGGTACCCCAGGAATCCATAGGTCGAGAGGTCCCGCTCAGAGAGTTGTTGCTGCATTTCTTTGTAGGTAGGCACGCGCTCAAGCCATCCGATCGGGGTGACCATGGACAGCAGGAGATGCAGCTCCGCGTGCTCGGCGACACCGGACTGGAGAAAGATCGTTGCTCGCTCGGGATCGATCCCGCTCGCGAGCCAGTCCGTAACCATTTCCAGGACGTTCGTCGACACGCCGGATGTCCGATCGTAGTCAGTCGTCAATGCGTGCCAATCAGCCACGAAGAAGAAGCACTCAGCTTCCTGTTGCAGCCGCTGCCACGTGCGAAGCGTGCCCAGGAGGTGTCCTAGATGGAGACGCCCGGTGGGTCGCATGCCACTCACGATGCGCCTCGTCGTCACAGGAGAGCCCCGAGGACAAGCCGCACCGGCGTGCCGAGAATGGCTCGGAGCGAGTCGGTCATGAGCAGGAACACGACGATCATGAAACCGAACGGTTCCAGTTGCGCCAACCTTCGGGCGTAGGGAATCGGGAGCAGTCCTACCATCACGCGCCCGCCGTCCAACGGCGGAATCGGCAGCATGTTGAACACCGCCAGCACGACGTTGATCAACATCCCGTACCACGCCATCTGGACCAGCGGCGCGGAGTACCCAGAGGACACGGCCGCAACCGCCTGGATCGGGGTTACTTCGAAGCCGGCCGCGAGCCGATGCAGCAGGAAGGCACACACGCCAGCGAGCACAAGGTTCATCCCGGGCCCCGCGAGAGCGACCCATACCATTTGACGCCGCGGGTCCCGTAACCGGCTGAAGTCGACGGGGACTGGTCGAGCGTAACCAAAGATCCAGGGGGCTCCCGCAAAGAGCAAGAATCCGGGAATCAGGAGCGTGCCGACCGGGTCGATGTGGGGCAACGGGTTCAGGGTGAGTCGGCCCATCCTGAGCGCAGTATCGTCGCCGCAGCGAAGTGCGACGTAGCCGTGGGCGACCTCGTGGAGAATGACCGCCGTGAGCACTGGGATGGCCCAGAGCGCGACTTTTACTGCAAGCGCACTGAGATCCTCAAGGCTTCCCATGAGTATTCCTAACAGTCGTGTCGCGCGGGCGCAACGGACGGACGGTGTCGCGTGGGTGAAAACGGCGATGCACTTCACGCAGCCGGCGCGGCGCGACGTGTGTATAGATCTGCGTCGTGCCGATGTCGACGTGGCCGAGCATCGTTTGCACCGCCCGCAGGTCCGCACCCCCATCCAGCAGGTGCGTCGCGAACGCGTGCCGAAGACTGTGCGGCGAAACACGCGCGTCGAGTCCCGCGATGCGGAGATACTTCTTCAAGAGCTTCCAAATCATCTGGCGTGAGAGTGGTGCCGCTTGCCGGGAGAGAAAAACCTCCGGACGCTGACGGCGCTGCCCGAGAAGCGTAGGTCGGCCAAGCTGCATATAGTCGTCGAGTCGCTCGCGCGCCGGACGCCCGATGGGCACGATGCGCTCCCGATTGCCCTTGCCGACGATGCGCACGCAGTTCGCGTCGAGATCGAGGTTGACGTCACGCAATCCGACCAACTCCGACACGCGCAGCCCCACGCCATACAACAGCTCGAGGATGGCGCGATCTCGTCGACCGAGTGGTGTATCGTTTGGCGGCGCGTCGAGCAGCATACGCATGTCTTCGACGCCCGGTGCATGCGGCAACGGCCCCG
The DNA here is from genome assembly GCA_029262315.1 of Deltaproteobacteria bacterium. Classification (GTDB taxonomy): domain Bacteria; phylum Desulfobacterota; class Binatia; order UTPRO1; family UTPRO1; genus JAJCZP01. The sequence continues at coordinate 4,662 of JAJCZP010000222.1, forward strand.
GCCCCGGCCGTACACGCAACTCGGACATGGGCGACGTCTCGAGCGCGCCTTCCGCCACGAGATAGCGACCAAAGCTCCGGAGCGCAGCTGTGAGCCGAGCTTGACTCCGCGTACCGAGACCGCGTTGACTCTCGGCGATCAGGAATCGGCGACACACCGCCAGCGTGAGCGCCTGCGGCTCGCAGACGCCGACAGGAATCACCCAGGTCGTGAAGCGCCCCAGGTCGCGTGCGTAGGCCCGAATGGTGTTGTCACTCAGCCCGCGTTCGGCACTGAGAAAGGCGAGAAATCGATCGACCCATGTATCCAGGGCGACGGCGCCCACAGATCGGGAACGAGAGCCGCCCCGTGTCGTCATGCCGCAGTCTCCGGCGGCGCCGCGAACGTTGCGAGTGCGCTGACCAAGGCCTCTCGGATCTCGTCCTGCCGCTCGGTCGTCAGAATCTTCGCGCCGTCGGCATCGGTGACGTAGAAGACGTCGAATACCTGATGGACCTGGGTAGTGATCTTCGCAAGGTGGATGATCAGGCCGAGCCCATGTAGGCAATGGGTGATGACGAAGAGGACACCGACGCGATCCTGCGTGATGACATCGAGCACCGTGTAGCTCTCCGAAATGACGTTGTCGGCGATCACCTGCGTCTCCACGCGCACGCGTGACGGTTGTTCGAGGATCGAGGTCTGCCGCGAAGCGGCTACCAGATCCGTGACCTCGATCTGCCCCCGCAACGCTTGTGCAATCAGTCCCTTCACCCGGTCCCAGCGGTCGTCGTCGAGAACACGCTCGCGCTGGCCGAGATGGGCAATCCTCATGACGTCGAAGGCCACCCCTCCGAGCGACGTCGTAATCCGCCCGCCCGAGACGCTCATCCCCTGGGCAGCCACGATGCCCGCCACCAGCGCGAACAGCCCAGGCCGATCGGGCGTGCAAATCGAGAACTCGCTATACTCCGACTCCGGGACGTGGCGCAGTCGCGCAACGAAGAGGTACGGGTGCTCGCTCTCCGGACGAAGCGTCCATTCCTCTCGGAGGCGATTCATCATTTCGAAGTGTTGCGGAATCCGCGCTTCCGCGGTGGTGGCGGCATAGCGCTCCGGCATCGCCGCGAGGAACCGATCGAAGGCGTCGCGACGCGCCGGCTCGATGGTCTCACGCACACGCCGCCGCACACGCGCCGCCCGCGCATCCTGGTCTTCGTCGAGCTGCCCTTGTTCGAAGAGAGCCCTGGTCTGCATGTACAGCTCCGCCAGGAGCTCGCCGCGCCAGTTGTTCCAGACCTTGGGGGCGACCGCCCGCATGTCGGCGAAGGTCATGACGTAGAGCGCATTCAGATTCTCGACACTCCCTACGGTCTGGGCGAAGTCCCGCAACAGGCCCGGGTCCCGGGTGTCCCGGTGCTGGGCCAGGTGGGACATGAGAAGATGGTGGCGCACGAGGAACGTCCACTGCGCCGCATCGTCCTCGTGAATCGGCAGCCGCGCCATGATCCCTTCGAGCAATTCCGCCCCTCGCTCCGAATGCCCTTCTCCGTGGCCCTTCCCGATGTCGTGGAAGAGCATGCTCAAGAACAGCACGTCATGGCGATCCAGATCTCGCATGACGTCCGTCAGCAAGGGCACGAACGAACGATGGTCGCCCCGCCGGAGCCGCTCGAGTTCCGCGATGCCGACGAGCGAATGCTCATCGACGGTGTAGGTATGGTAGAGATCGCGCTGCACCAGCCGATCGATCCGAGCGAACTCTGGGAACATACGACACAGCACGCCGACCGCGTGCATCTCACGATACGTCTCCCAGACATCGTGCCGCCACGCGGCGATGTCGAGAAACGGACGGGTGAAGGTCTCGCTGGAGCGCTCGGTATTCCCGATGAGGTCCAAGTGCTCACGGATGAGGAGCTTGGTGGCCTCCGTCAGCGCGGCACCGTGGCGTTGCGCGTCACGGAACAGGGTCACGAGGTTGGTGGGATCCTCCTCGAGGAGCTCGGCTCCGCGTATCGAGAGGACGCGGTTCGCGACGCGCACACCATCACGAATCTCCCGACCGGTGACGCGGCCGATCAGCCGGTACGGGTGCGCTCGCTCGGTGCAGCGCTCGATCATGCGATCTGAGAACCGCCGCACCGTCGTCGCATGCCGATAGTAGGCACGCATGAACTCGACCAACGTTTCCCGTGCTCCAGCCTCCCCGAAGCCCAGCTCGGCGGCGATGGCATCCTGAAACTCGAAGGACAGTCGATCGTGGTGAGAACCCGTCGCGAAGTGGAGCGCGTTTCGCACCCGGAACAAGAAGTCGAGGGATGCCGCGATCTCCCGCTCCTCACGCTCGGTGATGACGGCCTTCTGCACCAGGTCCCGTGCCGTCTTGATCTTGAACTTGACCTTCGCAAGCCACATCGCCGTGTGAATGTCGCGCAAGCCACCGGGCCCGTCCTTCAGGTTCGGCTCGAGAAGATAGACCGAGTTGCCGTGCGCCTCGTGGCGATGCGTGCTCTCAGCGAGCTTCTCTCGATAGAATCCGGCGGCATTCTTCTTGAGGACGTCGGACTCCATCGTGGCCTCGAACTCCCGATAGAGCACCTGGTCGCCGGCGAGATAGCGCGCGTCTAGCAACGCCGTCTTCACCGTCAAGTCGCGCTGTGCCATGCGAGCGCACCCATTGGGTGTCCGACTGGCGTGCCCGACGGTCAGGCCCGCGTCCCACAACGTGTAGAGGATGACCTCCGCAACTGTCTCAACGTAGGGATTCACCTTCCAGGGATAGAGGACGAGAAGATCGATATCGGAGGCGGGATTGAGCTCGAAGCGCCCATAGCCGCCTTGCGCCGCAACGGTGCACTTGTGATCGAGCATGACGGAGCGCCGCATGTAGAGGAGCGTCGCCGAGTCGAAGAGGAACGCGACCAGGGCGTCGATCGCGCTCGTGTACGCGACGACGATCGCGCCCCCACCCGCGCCGGCGCGATGGTCCTCGTGCAATCGCGCTTTGACGTCGGTGACGTACTGCTTGGCGATTCCACTCAGGTCGGCATCGGCGTCCGGCGCGGGAAGCTGAGGCAGGGGCACCGACGACCGCATCATCGTGGCATCGTCGCGGCGCTCAGAGCGTCTTTGCGAGTCGGGCATCGGCGAGGAAGTCGCGCATCCCCAGGAAGAGGCCCTCGGCGATATCGGACTGATACTCCTGCTGCGCCAGGCGCTTCCCCTCTACGGGGTGGGTCAGGAAGGAGGTCTCGATCAAGACGCAGGGCATGTAAGCTCCGACGAGGACGTAGAAGGGGCCTTTCTTGACCCCAAGGTTGCGTACATCGGGATAGCGCGCGCGAAGGCGTCCGAGGAGTCGAGCATGGACGCGCTGGGCAAGGGTAATGGACTCCTCTTCCTTACTCGACTGCACCATGTCGCTCAAGATGAACGAGAGGTCCCCCCGACCGAGTCGCAACTGGGGGCCGTTCTCCATGTTGGCCAGACGGATGGTCGCACGATCGTTCGAGTTGTTCAGCGTGTAGGTTTCGATTCCCTGCAGGCGTCCGGCTTCGTCGGCGTTGGCGTGGATGGAGACAAAGAGGTCAGCGCGGCTCGCGTTCGCGAAGGCGGTGCGGTCGGCGAGAGAGCGCGTCTCATCGCCATCCCGCGTGAGCAAGACAATCGCGTTCAGCTCGGATTCAATGCGCTTCTTCAGGCGATGAGCGATGCGGAGCACGACATCTTTCTCGAGAAGCCCGTCGACGCCCTCCGCTCCCGGATCGTGACCCCCATGTCCAGGGTCGAGGACGATGCGCCACGGAGCGCCCGCCGCGCCGATAGGCGGCGGCAAGACGGCCCGTCGTGCCTTGTGAGCCGCGGCAATCTGTTCGGGTTTCGGCTTCGCCGCGGGGGTGGCCGCGGCAACGATGATCTCGGGCTCGAGAGCGGCCGTGGGTTGCGCCGCCACTGCTTGCTCCCGAGAAGAATGGCTCGGTGGTCCGGCCGGGGTCACCGTCACAGCGGGCGCGCGTCGCACGGCCGCATGCTTGCTGTCGGGCGCCGCAGGTGTTGCGACGACGCGCGGGGCCTCGGGCGCGCGTCGGGCGTCGTTCGCAGCATCATCGATCGGCTTGGTCGCAGCGACCGCTGGCGCCTCCCTTCGGATGGCTGGCTTTGCTGGCGGGGGTACGGCTCGGGGAGGCGCCGGCGCCTTCGCGCGCGGTGATGGTGCGCGGCGCGCCAGGACCGTCCCGGGTTCACCGACGACATCGATGACGAGACGAGCCGGCTCGGGATATGCCCGAATCTCATAGGTGCTCTTTCCGGCGAGATCGAGCACGACGCGAGCAGTGCGTTCCGTGAACTGTCCGGTACGTATGCGTTGCAGAATGCCGTGGTCGGCACCCATCGGCACCCGCGCCGCTCGGCCCAACTTGGCGTTCGAAAGATCGATGACCAAGCGCTGCTTGCTCCCACGTGCCGGATCACCTGGGAGAGTGCGCACCTCGTGCGGCACCGCGCGCGAGAGCATGACAATCACCCGCGTCGACAACCCGTCCGACTCGTAGCGCACCCGCTCAACCTGCGCCGGCGCCGCCGCCGTTGCGGCGCGCACGCCGGAATGACCGAAGGTCGAGAGCGCGATCACAGCCACGACGACGGCCAGCCGACGCTGGTATGCCGTGCGTTGGCCCCGCCCCGCCCCGCCGAGTTTCCTACCCCTCCTGCCCGCGGTCATCACTTCCTCCGCCCCGCACCGCCTCCACCAAGAGATGAAGCTCCGTCAACGCCTCGATCGGAGTCATGCGCGTTACGTCGAGCCCCTTCAGTTTCGTCTCGACTTCCGACGGCCCACGCGCAAAGAGCCCGAGCTGCTGCGGGAGCTCTCCATCGGCCGCCAGCATCACACCACGTCCTCCCGAGGCAAGCTCACCGCGCTCCAGCGTGGTGAGCAGCCCACGGGCCCTTTCTACCACCGACTCGGGCAGGCCCGCCAGTCGCGCGACCTCGATACCGTAGCTCCGACTGGCTGGGCCGGCCACGATACGCCGCAGGAACACGATCGAATCCTGCCACTCTCGCACCGCGACCGAGTAGTTCCGGAGCCTCGGACGCTCGTCGGCCAAGGCCGTGAGCTCGTAAAAGTGCGTCGCAAAGAGGGTTTTCGCCCCCGGACCCTGCTCGTGCAGATACTCGGTGACGGCCCACGCGATCGCGATCCCGTCGTAGGTGCTCGTTCCGCGACCGATTTCATCAAGCAGAACGAGGCTTCGATCGGTCAGCTCGCGCAGGATATTGGCGGTCTCCCGCATCTCGACCATGAATGTCGAGTCGCCCGCGGTCAGATCGTCAGACGCACCCACGCGAGTGAAGATGCGGTCGACGACCCCGATCTGCGCCTTCGCCGCGGGCACGAAGCTTCCCGCTTGCGCCAGGAGTACGATCAACCCCACTTGCCGCAAGTAGGTGGATTTGCCCGCCATGTTCGGCCCCGT
>JAJCZP010000223.1 GCA_029262315.1 Deltaproteobacteria bacterium
GCCCGCGCAAACAGCTGCTCGGCCGCCTTGAAATCGCTGACGTCGGTCGGCGCTGCCAGAACTCGGCCTCCCACAGCTGCGATCTCCGATGCCAGCGTTTCGAGCGGCGCGGCGGTGCGGGCGGCAAGTACGACCGCGGCGCCCTCTTCTACGAACATGCGCGCCGCGGCGGCACCGATCCCCGTCGAGGCGCCGGTGATGAGCGCCACCTTGCCTTCGAATCGCTTCGTCATGCGCCACCCCTACGAACGGCCCAGACGGCTGTCAAACCAGGGGCCAGCAACGACCCACACACGCCCCTTTCCGAGGCGGATGCGGCGCCGCGCTCCACCTCCCCGGCGTACGCCTTGACCTCCCGACGGCAATTCACTTGAATGCGCCCCCTTGCCGACACCACGCGCATCGATTCGAAAAGCGTTCGCCGACAGCATCGCGGTGAAGCGCACGTTTTTGCGTGAGCACCTGGGCACCCTGGCCGATGTCAGCGCGCTGGTCGCGGAGCGATTCGCGGCCGGCAGCAAGGTCCTGCTCTTCGGGAACGGCGGTAGCGCCGCCGACGCGCAACACATCGCCGCCGAGTTCGTCAACCGGTTCATGATCGAACGGCCGCCGCTGCCGGCGATCGCCCTCACGACCGACTCGTCGGCGCTCACCAGTATCGCCAACGACTACAGCTACAACGACGTCTTCGCGAAGCAGGTCCAGGCACTCGGGACTCCAGGCGACGTGGCGATCGCGATCTCGACCAGCGGCACGTCGCGAAACGTCGTCAAGGCGGTGACGGCGTGCCGGAAGCAGCGCATCTATACAATCGGGTTCACCGGCGGCGGCGGCGGAAAACTCGCCACCATGGTCGATCACCTGCTCGACGTCTCCGGAAGTCGCGAGACGGCGCGCATTCAGGAGACACACATTTTGGCCGGACACGTAATCTGCCAGCTGGTCGACGAGCAACTGTATGCCAAGTAAGCCGAAGAAATCCGCGGTGCGCGCGGTGCCGAAGAAGCCCAAAGTCAGCGACGACGGCCCCAAGTCGGCACATCGCCGCAAGGGCACGGTGCCAGAGATCCCTGAGATCGACATCAGCGCCGTCCGCCGCTACCGGATCGCGGATCGGAAGAGCCTGGTCAGCGAGGCCGCCACCGGCAAGGCCCTCAAGCGCGGCCTCACCATGCGGCGCTTCCTCGACGGCCTGCCGGATATCCTGGCGGTACGCGAGCTTCGGGACGCGACGCTTGCGATCGCCGCGGCACGCCGCGCGAACCGTGGCGTCATCCTCGGCATGGGAGCCCATCCTATAAAGGTGGGCCTGTCGCCGATCATCATTGATCTGATGGAACAGGGCGTGATCACGGCGCTTGCCCTGAACGGCGCCTGCCTCGTCCACGATTTCGAACTCGCCTACATGGGCGCTACCTCGGAAGACGTCGGCGCCGGACTCGAAGACGGGAGCTTCGGCATGGCCGAGGAGACCGGTCGCTTTCTGAACGAAGCCATCCGCGATGTCGCGCGTGCAGGCTACGGACTCGGCGAAGGCCTGGGACAGGTATTTGGGGAACAGAAGCTCCGCCACCGCCAACTGAGCATCCTGGCCGCGGCGTCGCGCCTTGGAGTCCCGGTCAGCGTGCACGTCGCCATGGGCACCGACATCATTCACATGCACCCCGAGGCTGATGGCGGGGCCATCGGCGCGGCGAGTCTCGGGGACTTCCGCCGCCTCGCCGCGGCGGTCACGACCCTCGACCGGGGTGTCTTCATCAACCTCGGTTCGGCCGTCATCATTCCCGAAGTGTTCGTGAAGGCTCTGAACCTGGCGCGGAACCTCGGGCACACCGTGAAGAACATCACGACCATCAACATGGACTTCCTGCGGCACTACCGGCCGACGGTAAACGTCCTCGACCGCCCGACCGCAGACGGTGGTCGCGCCATTCATCTCACCGGGCATCACGAGATCATGTTTCCGCTGCTCTTCACCTCGGTCCTCGAGGAGCTCGGCGGCTGACGTTCGAGGCGGGCGTACGCCACCACCCATCATCACCCTGACGACCGACTTCGGCACCGACGACACCTTCGTCGGTGTCATGAAGGGCGTCATCCTCACCGCGGCCCCTGAGGCTCGCGTCATCGACCTGACGCACGCGATACCCCCGCAAGACATCGTCGCGGGTGCGTACGCCCTCCGGTCGGCCACACCCTACTTCCCGCCGGGAACGATCCACGTCGCCGTCGTCGATCCCGGAGTCGGCAGCAAGCGACGCGCGCTGCTCGTCGAGACGCATGACGCCTTCCTGATCGGTCCCGACAACGGACTCCTCGGACTAGCGGCCGCCGCTCGCGCCGTCGTCCGGACGTTCGATGTGTCGCGCTCCCCTGTGCGTCGGCGTCCGGTCAGCCAAACGTTTCACGGCCGCGATGTGTTCGCGCCTGTGGCGGCCGCGCTTGCAAACGACACGCCGCCGGCGGATCTCGGCACCCCGACCGCACCGATGCACCGCCTGCGCCTCCCCGCCCCCAGTCGGCGCGGCCAGACCGTCGTCGGGCGTGTGCTCTGGATCGATCACTTCGGGAACCTCATCACCAATGTCGGCCGCACCCATCTGGACCACGCGACCTTCCGAGGGCGCAGGGTTTCGGTTAGGATCGGTGATCATGTCCTGCGCCTCCGGTCGTCGTACACCAGCGGGCCGGCGGGAAAGCCTCTCGCCCTCGTGAACAGCCTCGCACTGATCGAACTCGCCCTCCCGCACGGCTCTGCCGCCGCCACGCTCGGCGCCGAGCGCGGCGCCCGGGTCGTCGTTGAGGCCAGCTGAAATGTATGCCGCCCCCGAGGCCATCTGAAATGTATCCCCCAGCACCGCCGTCACGGCACTACGTAGACGACATCCATCAGCGCCGTGCGGTCGCCTACGAGCCGCGGCCCGCTCCGGTTCGACTCCGGGACGCGAGCACGGTCCGCCCCATCCACATCATTCTATTTCTCACGACCCTGCTGACGACCACGATGGCCGGCACCTTTCTCTCCGGCGCGAATCCGTTCAGCGAGCCGCTGCGTATGGTGCGCGGGTTGCCGTTCTCGCTCACGCTGATGTCGATTCTGCTGACCCATGAGATGGGACACTTCCTGGTGGCCCGTCTCCACGGTGTGGCGGCCACCCCGCCGTTCTTCATTCCGGGCCCGCCGTTTCTGATCGGCACCTTCGGCGCCTTCATCCGGATGCAGGCGCCGACGAATCGGCGCGCGCTCTTCGACGTCGGCGCCGCGGGTCCGTGGGCCGGCTTCTTCGTGGCCGTCCCCGCGGTGCTCTATGGCCTCACTCTCTCCACCGTAGGCCCGCTCCCGTTGGAGCAGGAGCCAGGGGGTCTGCTGCTCGGTGACTCGCTCGTCTTCATGACCCTGGCGCGAATGGCGCTCGACGTCTCGCCGTCCGAAGTCATGATCACGCTGCACCCGGTAGCCCTTGCCGGCTGGTTCGGGCTGTTCGTCACGTTCTTGAACCTTCTCCCGGTCGGGCAGTTGGACGGCGGCCACGTCGTCTACGCGCTCCTCGGTCGTTTCCATCGCATGGTTGCGCGCGCCGGTCTGATGATGATCCTCGGCCTTGCGCTCCTTGGCTGGCCGGGCTGGCTGATCTGGGCGGTCCTCGTCGTCATGATCGGACTCGACCATCCACCGACGCTCGACGACACGCCACTCGATCCCGCACGTCGTGTGGCCGCTTGGCTCACCATCGGACTCTTCATTGCGTGCTTCATGCCAGTGCCGATCGAGGTCGCCGGCGGATAGGTGGCGCCGAGGCTTCCGTCAGCGCGGCCAACTCCTCAAGATGGCCGTCGATCCGGAACGAACACATTCCCAGGGAGGACACCCGTGAAGCTATTCGACAACCCGCTCAGCCCCTACGCGATGAAGGTGCGCGTGACGCTCTACGAAAAGGGTCTCGAGTTCGAGAACCACGAGTTGCACTTCCACAGCCAGCGCGATGCCCTCCTACGCGTGAATCCTCGTGGTGAGGTACCTGCCCTCCAGGACGGGGACACGGTCGTCTACGATTCCCGCGTCATCTGCGAGTATCTCGAAGACAAGTATCCGAACCCGCCCCTGACACCGGCCGATCCCGCCGCCAAGGCGCGCTGTCGCCAACTCGAAACGATATGCGACACCCAGATCGACGCGTGTGCGCTCGTCATCGGACTGATCAAGATCTTCCGTCCCGAGATGGAGGCTGACCATGCCGACGCGCTTGGACAAGCCGCCGCGACACTCGGCAAACACCACGCGAACCTCGACGCAGACCTTCGCGGGCGCGAATATCTACTCGGCGAGTTTTCGAGGGCGGACATCGCACTCATACCGCACCTCGGCTTCACGGCCTTCATGGGCTACCCGGTCGATCCCACGTACACGAACCTCACCGCCTGGATGACGCGCATGAACGAACGGCCCAGCGTGCAACGCGCACTCCAGGAAGCAATGGCGTGCTTCGAGGCGTCACAAGCCCCGCCGCCTGCAGGCGAGCAACCCCTCTTCAATCCCCAGAACCTGCACTGGCGAAACGACAGAATCGAGGCGCTGATCCGGGTCGGACTCGGCCCGTGGCTTCTCGAAGAACTGGCCGCGGGACGCGCCTTCTTCTCGCCCGTGCCCTAGGTCGGCGTCCAGAGCGTCGCCCTGGTCCGTCACCTAGTCCATCGCCAGCCCCGAGTTTACTGCGGGGCCGGACTGGGGGCGGGGCTAGCCGCCGCCGGACGCGGGATGGCGCGGCTCTCGTACCCAGGAAACTCCAGTTCGGCGACCGAGATCAGGAACAAGAGCACCAGTATCGCGAGAATCAAATCGAGCAAGCGCACGCGCCCTCCCCTGTCAGCGTCGTTCCAGGATCGATCCACCGAGCCCTTCGACGCGAGGCGCGCGGACTATAGACTGATCGTATGCCGACCGGCAACGCCGAGGACCCACGCACCTACCCGCTCCGGGTGCCCGGTTGGCACGAGATCCCCGATCTCGTGCACGGCTTCCTCGGGCGCGCCCAGGGCCTTGCTCCCGGCGATTTCGGGCGCGGCGACCTCGAGACCGCGCTCCGTGCTGGCGGCGAGCGCCCGGTGCAGATTCTAGCCGCGCGCCAGGTCCACGGGAGTACCGTCCTGGCACCGGAAAATCTGGACGCGATCTGCGCGAACGGCGACGCACGCATGCCTGACGCGCTCCCCGACGGCGACGCCATCGTCACTGCGTCGGCAGACGTGATCGCGACCATCCGCACGGCCGACTGCGTGCCGGTGCTCCTGGTCGCCCCGCGCGCCCGGGCGGCCGCAGCCATCCATGCCGGGTGGCGCGGGCTCGTCGCGGGCGTCATCCGCACAGCCATCGAGGCCCTCGGCGCGCGCTACGGTGCCGCACCGAACGAGATCCAAGCCGCGATCGGTCCCGCCATCGGCGGCTGCTGTTACGAGTTCGGCACGGAGCACCGCGCCACGTTCGTCGAGGCCTTCGGTCCGACGAGCGAGCAAGCTTGGTCGGCCGCCCCGGACAATACCGCGCAAGCTCGGCCTCATCTCGATGTCGGATTCCTCGCGCACCTTGCGCTTACTCGAGCAGGTGTGGCCGGCGCCGCGATTCAGGTCGTGAGCCCATGCACTGCGGAGCACCCAGACGAGTTGCACTCGTACCGTCGCGACGGCGCCGCCGCGGGGCGCCAGCTGAGTTACATCGGCTGGCGTTCCGCATAGTTGCTTCTGCCGACGACGTCTGCGCGCGAATCCCGTACGGACCTAGCTCCTTCGCCGGGCGCGGCATGGCCGGTAGCGTCAACCTCTTCGTAGAGACGACGCGCCTTCTCTCGCCGCGCTATTGAAGCTCGACGCTGAACGGCGGAACGAACACGCTCAAGTCCGATGAGGTGGTAGGTGCCAGGTCGACGGTTGCCGACGAGGCCGTACACCCGAAGGACGATGATTTCCAAGAGTGGGAAGTCGTTGGCGAGAAGGGCCCATCTTGCAAGTAAACGATGGTCCCGACGACGGCATGTTGGTCGATGGCGAAGGACGAAGAGCCGTTGTCCTCGATCAGAGCCGGGCCACTACAATCTGTGCTCTCGTAGAAGATGTTCTTCGGGGAACCGGACTCGAAATTGAGGCCAGAAGAGCCCAGGCCAATGTCCAGCACGACTAGAGAAACGCTGCGGCCTCCCATGGTATAGAAGAAAGGAACGACTCCCCCACCGAAGCCAATCTGAACGCCTTCCCGTACGATACCGAGAACCGCGCCAGTACTGTCCTTGAGCAACGGCGGAGCAAGATGCGTCGCGACCGTTGGGACCTGAATTTGACAGTCCGTGCCGATACCGACAATGCCCACTCCGGTCACTCGGAGATACAGCGGACTCGCCAGGGGCGGCGGCGGATCCAGCACGGCCCTCAGCCGCATTTCCTTGGCGGGCTTCGGGTCTTGCTTCTTCACCTTCTGCACGATGATCTTCGCCTGTCGCAGGCCCGGATCGCCGCCGTTGATCACCTCAGAGTAGAAAGCCCCACTGCATGCGCTATCGGTGTGCAGTTCGAACGTGAGCGGCGTCCCCTGGGCAACGCCCTGCTTGTACTCCTTGAAGCTCACGGAGTAACGGACGGGAACTTCCACCGCCTGGGCTGTTGCGGCAGTGAGCACGAGCGCGGCGAGAACAGGCAGGGTCTTACGCATCGGGATCCTCCGTCAGTGCGCTATCGAGCTATCCACTTCGAGAAACTCAAAGTTGCGCCGAGGCGCACGGCGACACACGCGAGTGTCGCCGCGGTGAGTCGCTCTGGTCAAGCAATTTCTGTCGCGGCCGCGCCGTAGTCGCCCGATAGTGTTCCGGAACGGAGCAACCCTACCCCGCGGCGGCTTGTCGCTCAGCGGGGACGGGGCCGAGCGCGCGTTCGGGATCTTCTGCTACCTCGCGGAGGCGGGCGGCGATCTTGATCGCCTTCGAGCCGTCGAGCACGCGGTGGTCGAAGGTGCATCCGAGCGTCACGACGGACCTCACGACGACGCGATCATCCTCCACGACGGGCTTCCGCTGTACCTCGCCGACCAGGACGACGATCGGAACGCGGCTAATCGGCACTAGCGGAGCCAGCGCGAAGTTCATGCCGAAGCCGTCGAACGTTCCGATGTTCGAGACCATCGCGCTGCCGAACTGATCGGAGGCGATACCGAAGCGCGACAGGTCGAGCTGTAAATCGTAGAGAAAGTATTCCATCAGTCGCACCGACCAGCCGAGGAGAAAGTTCGGCAGTCGATCGACCATGTTCTTGGTACGCTCGACACCCGGATCGGCGCGCTGTCGCACGCGCTCGGCGCGCTCGGCGAGCTGCCGTGCGATGTCGGCGAGACTCGTCTCGTCGGCGCGTGTGATCTTCGCGCCGGATAGATCGCGGCCCCCATCGAGGGATACCTGAACGAACACATCGACATCGCGACGGGCCTTCAGGCTCCGCTGCGAAACGATCGCATTGCCCTCGGGTGTCGCCCGGATGGCCATCGCGAGCGCTTTGGTCACGAGATGCGACAGTCGGACCTTGGTCCCGGACTGCTTACTGAGCTCCTCGAGGTAGGGCAGGGCGCGCTCGACGACAACGTCGATCACGCCGTACACGGTCGGATCGTTCGGGCGGTCCCACACGTGCGGCGCGAGACGCCGCCAGCTCGATAGTCCATCCACCGGTTCGAATACGCGCGTCATCGTCCCACCCCCTTCGAAAACGGCCGAATTCTAGCGGGTATTCCGGCGCCTCGCCACGGTGCCCACGGTCTCGCATGCGACTCGCCGCGGCAGCTGTGGCGCCCCGGGGGCCGCCATTCCTTACTTGTTGGAGCGCGGGCGAGTTGGTACCCTCGACTCCGTTAGTACGTTGACCGCCCAGGAGGAACTCCAATGCACAAGTTGATGATGATGGCCGCCGCGATGGCCTTGGTGGGGATGATGAGTGCGACGCCGGCCGTCGCTGACGAGTACGACGACTTGCAGGCCCATCCACTCCGGATCGTGGCCTACCTCATCCATCCCGTCGGCTTTGCGGCCGAGTGGCTCCTGACGCGCCCGTTCCACAAGATCGTTTCGCAGCCCGACCTCGAAAGGGTGTTTGGTCACGGGAAACACGACTTCTACGGCGGTTCGCCAGTCACCAACGAGCTGTCGACGCCTTCGGGCGGCGATCCTAACACTTAAGCCCCCGTGCGCCAGCCGCTCCGCGGCTGTGCTCCGATGGGCGTCGCGAACCGCGGCAAAG
>JAJCZP010000224.1 GCA_029262315.1 Deltaproteobacteria bacterium
TCGAGCATCACGCCGTCGCTCGGATCGAGCTGGCTCGAATACTCGAGAACCTTCCGCGCCCCCTCTTTGAAACCTGCGTCGTCCACGCCACCAAGCTGCGGCGGAGGGCCGGGCGAGAAGTACGGCAGTCCCTCGTCGGGCCGAACGAGCGCAAACGGCGAGACGTTGTCCCATCCAGGGCCGATGACGAACTGCACCTTGTCGGGGATCTCCAGGCCGTTCTGCAAGACGATCTTGTCGAGCGCGAGCGGCTGCCACCGATTCGGGTCGACCATGGTCGTCCCGGGATCTTTGACAACCATCGGCTCATTGATCGGCGCATAGCTGGAGTCGCCGTAGTTGCCGACCTCGTTGGCGCCGTCTGTGAGCGCCGTCGCGATCATCAGGGCACCCAGGCGATTCCCGACCTCGGCCGGCGTATTGCCTGTGTCGGAAACGTACGAGACGTCGTAGCCGAGGTCCTCCATCAGCTGTTGCAGCGCGACGATCGTGGTCGGAGCGTTCGGGCTCCCGACGAAGCGGTGTGACAGCAACCGATACGCCGCAAAGCTCATCGCCGTGGCACGGTCGGCGTTCGGATCAGCGGAGGCGTGCGTTTCACCAAAGAGGTAGGCCGCGCCTTGGCCACCATACGTCAGCCACGCGTCCCACAAGACGGCCGAAAGGTGCAGCAGGTTTCGCGCGTGCACGGTCGGTCGTGGAGTGTCGAGACGAATGGCATCCAGCAGAGCCTCGTTCCAACGCCGTGCGACGGAGTCGGCGGTCATCTGCACATCGCCGCAGTAGTTCGTCGCGATACCATCCTGAAACGTGTGGCATGGCTCGTCGAGCCGGTCGGCGCCATTCAATGCCGTGCACACACCGCAGCGCGCCTGGGTCTCGAGGCAGCCAAAGAACGCGCTGCCGGTCTCGGTGCTGCACTGCCCTGGGAATGCCGCCGCGAGATCGGTGGTCTCGCACTTGCGCGCCACCTTCCGCTCGACCAGTGTCGTGGCCTTCACGACACGTTCGCCCTGCAGTTCCGAGTAGCAAGCCGCAAGGCCGCCCGCAGACGAAATGAGGCCACGGGTCAGGCCGTGCTTCTTACATCGGATGAAAGACTTGACCTGCGCGAGGGCGATCTTGACCAGCCCTTTGGTCACCGCCTCCTGGCACGCAGCACCTTCCGGATCACCAGCCTTCGGAATGATGGCGCCGTCGAAGTCCGGCCCGAAAACGTCCTGCACGCGCATCACCTGTTCGAAGGCGACGTTCACATCGCCCGCGGACGCCGCGCCGAATCCGGGTGGCACGCCGCACTTCTTCAGCGCCACGGAGTTCGCCTTGGCTTGGAGGCGGGCGATCTTGCCTTTGGGGTCGGCCACGACGCAATCGCTCGCCGTCACACCGCCGGGCAACTGCCCGCGTGTCGCGTCTTTGACGCAGCCGATCAGCCGCTTACCCGCGGCCTTGGCGAGCTTCTCGCCTGCCTTGTTGAGCCCAAGAATGCAGTCGGCCTCCGCCTTGGCCGGATCGGTCACGTTCTCGGTAATCCGGAACACCGTGTCGATCGGCAGACCGCTCTTCACGTTCTGTACGGTTCCGCTCGTCCATTCGACACGCACATTGTCGACCTTGGGGGTCCCGGGGCCGAGACCGAAATGCAGCCTCGCCGTACCGTTTTGCGAAACATAGGTACCGCTCGCCGACATTTCCTGCGTCAGGTCGAGCCCCGCCGATGTGACGGTCACGCGTGCCCCGATCCCTTGGCTCGGAGACTCGAGGCCCGCGAGCTCGATGTCGATCCAATGGTTCGCGTTGCCACCGTCGTTACGAAACAGAATCGGCGCCGCAAATTCGTGAGTTACCAGAACATCGAGATCGCCGTCGCTATCGTAGTCGAAGGGCACCACGCCACGGCCCACGCCGTTTTCAAAGAGCCCCACCGCCACAGACGTCTCGGCGAAGACGCCGTTGCCGTCGTTCTCCCAGAAGCGGATGGGATCGGCCACGAACTGCGCGAGGTTGAGTGGACCGATATCGTCCTCGACCAGCATTTGATTCTCGACGTTGTTGTCGGTCCCGTTCACCATAATGAGGTCGAGATCCCCATCGTTGTCGTAGTCGAACGCGTCGGTGCCCCAACCCCAGTAGCCGTCCCGTACGCCAGCCGTATCGGTTGCATCGGAAAACACACGGCCGCCCTCATTCCGATACAGCCGGTTGCCGGTGGCATTGGCGAAGCCGGTCGCGAAGATCGATGTGACGAACATGTCGAGTTGCCCGTCGCCGTCGAGATCTGCCGTGGTCACGCCCATGCCGTGCTCGTCGGTCCCGACACCCGCGGCATCGGTGCCATCGGTAAAGGTGCCGTCGCCGTCGTTCCAGAACAAACGGCTCTCGGCGAAGTCGGCGACGACCGTCAAGTCCGGCCAACCGTCGTGATCAAGATCGACGAAACGACTCGTGAGCGGGAACGTGCCGTCCTGCGTGCCTTCCACCGCGATCAGGGAGAGGCCCGCAGCGAGGGTCTCATCGGTGAAAAAACCCGGCCCGAAGACGCCGCTGTTCTTGAACAGGTGACTGATCACCCCGCCACCCGGAAAACGCGCCTCCGACTGCCACTCCGACGCATACGCGTCGAGATAGCCATCGCGATCATAGTCGCCGAACGAAACAGTCCGGCCGGTTCCTGGCGAGCCGAAGGCGGCCCCACGCTGGAGCCCCTCCTCTGCGAACGTGCACGTCCCGTCGTTGATGTAGAGGTAGTGTCGCGGCCCCGAGAAACCCGTCACGTACAAGTCGACGTCACCGTCGTTGTCGATATCGGCGAAGCCGGCGCCCTTTGTCGATTGATTGTAGCCGAGGTTCGCGGCGACGGTGATGTCCTCGTAGGTCCCGTCTCCCCGGTTGCGGTACAGGAGATCGTGGGCGAGCCCGGAAAAGTAGATATCCGGGAGGCCGTCACCGTCGCAATCGCCGACGGCAGCGCCACCCGCGTGAATGGGCGGCGTGAACGTGCGCCCGGGCGCGATCTCGATGTCGGGAAGCGCCGTCGCCGTAACGTCCGTAAACACCTGGGCGAATCCCGGCGTCACCGCAACGAGCAGGAGGATGCTGAGGCAGATGCTAGGGATCGGCAGTATCGCGACCCAGCGTTGTTCCCTGGGCGCCACTCCGCGTGCATACCGCACCCTGCCGGCGCAGAGCAATAGGGATCTCATGACGAATCTCATTGTCCGCGCGAAGAAACGCTTCCCAATCGTGAGCCTGGGATGGTATCCACGACGAGAGGCGCGCATGGCGGCAACGTTCGAATTTACACGACGGCTGATGGCAGTCAGCGACCGGGACGTCGACCGGCTGCGGGAGCACTTTCTCGATCCCGCCGAAGCGTTCGACGCCGAAACGCTTGGAGAGCATACGCTTTTCCCGCTCGAAATGACGTGGTTCTACGGCGAGCCGGTGTGGCACGATCTCGCGCCCGAGAAGCAGCTGATGTTGAACCGGCTGTCGTTCTGCCAGAGCTATCTCTCCACGGCGGTCGCGGAAGTTGCCACCAACGTCCTCAACCTCCAGGCGGCGCTCGGCACGATTATCGACGATGATCCCGAAGTCTCACTCTATATGGCTCGCGAGGTCGTCGAGGAGACGATGCACATCGAGGCGTTCCTCTGCATCATCAAGAAGGTCCTCGCGTATTATGAACTCTCTCTCGATCAGCTGCGCGCTACAAACGTCTCGCTTCGGATGGCGCGCCAGTACGTCGCACTCCACACCGCCCTCGGGTGGCTCCGCGGCAACCAGCACTACTACTACTTCACCCGCTTCTCGCTGAACGTGAATCAGAAAACCGTCGAGCGCTGCACGATCAACGAGCCGGCCATCCACCCCACCGTGCGGACGATCCTCAAGAATCACGCGATCGACGAGGCGCGCCACATGCAAATGTCGCGCGGCACCGGCCTAGTCGCACTCGAGCGCATGCGCACACCGATTACGCGCACCCTCGCGTGCCTGGGCTACGCGCACTTCGCGGCCAACAACTACATCGGCCGGAACGGGCGCACCTCAAAGCTCCGCCGCGAGACGCGTACGCAGACGCTCGCACTCTGCGGCGTCCCGTACGCGCAGGCCGCCGAAGCGTGCGACCAATGGTGCGATCGCGTGCATCAGCCAGTGGATCCACCGCTGGTCCGCGCCGGCCGCGACTACTACCGGAGGTGCAACCATCGCTACATCGACGACCTGCAGTCCCCGGCATGGTTGAAGCGCCACATGAAACGGATCCTCGACAAGGGCTATGCGGACGTCGCGGCGCCGCTCGGCGACGGGAGCGTCGGGCCGATCGAGTTCGACGACCTGACCAGGGCTGCCTGAGATGGACCGGCGGCCGTTTCTCCGCTGAGTCGATCGCGAGCGCGCCTGTGCCGACCCGCGTCGCCGGCATCCAGCCGGGGTATCTCCCCTGGCTCGGCTACTTCGACCAGATGCGACGGGTGGACACCTTCATCATCGCGGATGAAATGCAGTTCTCGTCGAGCGGCTGGACCCACCGGAACCGGGTGCGCGGTCCGCGTGGCGCACACTGGCTGACCCTGCCGGCCCGGCCCACCCACGGGCAACGTATCTGCGATGTCACCCTCGACCCCGACAACCCCTGGGCGCACAAGCACCTGACCAGGCTTCGCCACTTCTACGGGCGCAGCCCGTTCGCCGAGGCGGTGCTGTCGAGCATCGCGCCCATTCTGCAGCGGCCGAGCGCACGGATGGTCGACGCGTCGATCCCACTGATTCGTTTCCTTGCCGACCGGCTGGGCATCACGACACCGATCGTGGTCTCGTCTGACCGCGGCCTCGAGCGTCGCTACGACGAGGAGTTCCCCGACGACCGCGGCCCCACCCAGCGCATCATCGCGTTCATGAAAGCGCTGGGCGCAGACGAGCTTCTCGAGGGCGCGAGTGGTCGCACATATCTCGATCTCGCACTCTGCGAACGCCATGGCATTCGCGTCGTGTTTCAGGATTTCGCACACCCGGTCTATCCGCAACTCGACGAGCCCTTCGTCTCGCACCTTGCAGCCATCGACCTGCTCTTGAGCGTCGGCGAGGACGAAGCACGTCGGATCGTTCGGGAGCTGCCGTGATCGAAACGGGCACTACCGCGTCACCTGACGTCTCGGTGGTCGTACCGCTTCACAACGAAGAGGCAACGATCCGGGAACTGGTGGAGCGCACCGTCGCGACCCTCGACGCGCGTGCCACGTCGTACGAGATCGTCATCGTCGATGACGGCAGCACGGACGGCACGCCCGCGCTGCTGCGCGAGATGGCGACGACACACCCGACCGTGCGCGTGCTGACCCTGTCACGCAACTTCGGTCAGGCCTCGGCACTCTGCTGTGGCATCTTCGAATCACGCGGACAGACCGTGGCAACAATGGATGGCGACCTACAGAATCCCCCCGAGGAGATCCCACGCCTGCTCGACGCTCTGGGTCCGGAAGTGGACGTCGTCACAGGGTGTCGGGCCATGCGCCACGACACCGCCTGGCGCTGGCTTGGGTCGCGCATCGTGCACCAGATGGCGCGCACGCTGGTCGGGATCGATCTCGAGGATTTCGGCGGCCAGTTCAAAGCCTACCGACGCGAGGTCATCGATGCGGCGCGCCCGGTATGGGCACCGGGCAAGCCGTTCTTCGCGCTCACATGCTGGCTCGGGTTTCGCGTTGCGGAAATCCGAGTTCGTCACGACCCACGGCGCGTTGGAAGTTCGCGCTACGGATTGATGTCGCTGGTACGCCTGAACGTCGATCTGATCACGAGCTTCACGACCGTGCCCCTGGCGCTGCTCGCGGTCCTGAGTGCCCTCTGCGGAGCTGCGGGCATCGGCGGTGTGGTCTGGTGTCTCGCCACCAGAGCGACCACGGGCTTCGGCGCCGCCCTCTCGCTCCTCCTCCTCGGGCTCGGCGGGATCTTCTTCGCGGCCGCCGCGCTCGGCGTCTACCTGGCACGCGTGTACCGGACGCTCGCCGGCGGGCCGACCGGCTATGTCGTCCGGCGGTAGATCTGGATCGGATCTCCGTCGACTGGCACGCGATACCAACGCAGCTGCGGCTCGGCGATGTTGTCCCAGGGAACGTCCGTGGCCGTACTCGGCTGGAGTTCGTAGTGCGCCGGCGGGACGTGGTTGTTCAACCAGTCGAGTGTACGGTCCGCATCCGCAGCGTGCAACGGACGATCGCGAAAGCGGAAGAAGCTGCGGATGATGACCCATTCCGGCTCGACCCAGCCATGAAGCTCCTGGCCTGATTGTCCGCCCCGCACCTCGTAGTTGGTGTAAAATTTGAGGATCAGGTCGCCGTAGGTGATGAAGATCCGATCTCCGGGGCGCGCCTGCTCGCGTAGTTGAGCGACCAGGTGCTCCATCGGGCCCTCGTAGGAATGCGTCACCTCGTAGAGGTGGTTGCCAAGGGGAAACAGCCGGTCGTAGATCGCGAACGTGCGACCCTCCAGATGAAGGTTGTACCGGGCATACAAGAGTGGCCACGCTGAGACGTCGTGCAGCACAGCCGTGAACATCAGGATCGCAGTCAAGACGAACCCAACGACTCGGCTCCAGCGCACGACTGACCGGCACATGAAGGCGAGCAGCACCGCCGCGACCGGGAGCAGGTTCACCGACCATCGGTAGAACGACCAAGGCGCCGCCGAGACGACCAGCACGTATACGCCGATGAAAACGAGGAGAGTCAGGAACGGTTCGTGCGAGCGCGCATTGATCGCGAACAGTGCGGGCGACTTCGCAGGCGCGGGCGCTACGTCGCCGGGAGATGACTCGCCCCCCGTTGACGGCCCGACGCGACCCGCCCGGCCGATCGTCATCGCGAGTCCCACGAAAAGAAGGAGTGCGGCCCACGGAAACGTATACCGACTGGTCAGATCGAGGTACGTGCGAAGGTTCTCGGAGTACGAGTACAGCTCCTCCGAGGTTTTCCCCAGAATGTCGAAGTAGACGACCCAGGGCACCGTGAGCACGGCCGTTCCCGCCGCGGCAACCACGGCGCGGCGCCAGGCAGCTCGGTCGAACTTCAAGGTGAACGCACATGCTATCAGCGTCAGACCGGTCGCCAGGAACGTGAGGACGTTCCCGTGAAAGAGCATCGTCATCGCTGCCACCAGGCCGACCACCGACCGCCGATCGCCGAACCGGAGCCGGACGAAGAAGTAGAGGACCCAGATCGCCGCCAGGATGACCGGCGCGTAGTACCGGCACTGGCGGACGTGCAGGAGGAACGGCACCGAGAACGCCAGAAATGCCATGGCTCCGACGCCGACCCAGCGATCCCGAAAGACCACGAGTCCCAGTGGGTACATCGACACCACCGCGAGCAGCCCAAGCAGCGCGAACGGCAAACGGGCCGTGAACGTGGACTCGCCGAATAGCCCGAAGGAGCCGGCCACGAGGTACTTGGCGAGCCACGGCGTCCACTGCCAGACGTAGTCCGGGCCGAACTCCCTCCCCACCTCCTGTGACACCAGGTTCGTGCCGTCCCAGGCCGTCGGCACGCCGTGGACGAGAATGCTCCGCCCGAGCAACGCCGTCTCCGCCTCATCGACCCACAGGAGGCGCTGATCGAGCTGCGCGAAGATCAGGACCGCGGCGGCGACCGTGACGGCGACAGCCACGAACGTGACAGTCCGATCTCGCACGATTCCTCCGTACTCCAATCCCGCAGGGGAATCCATTCTGCCCTACCCCGGCGAAGTGAATTCGCGGCGCTCCTAGCTCGCAGCCACAGGAGCGGGTAGACAGCACGCGATGACCTCGTCGGCGTCCGACGACCGTGCGCGCTGGTTGACGATGGGGCTCGGACTCGGGTTCACGCTCGGCCTGGTCTGGCTCCACGTCGCGTACCTGGGAAACGCCGGAGCGCTCTGGCGGGACGAGGTAAACAGCGTCAACGTGGCCAGCATGCCATCCTGGGGTGCCGTGTTCGCGCACGGCCACCTCGACTCGTTCCCGCTGGCGTGGGTCACCGTGCTGCACGCCTGGATCGCCGCCGGCCTCGGCGAAACCGACGCGGATTTTCGCCGCCTCGGCTTCATCATTGGCCTCGGAACACTCGGTACGCTCTGGTGGACCGCGCGGCGTCTGGGGCTTGCCGCCCCACTCGTCGGGCTTCTACTCCTTGGCATGAGTCCGTCGGTGGTGGTCTACGGAGATCAGGTCCGTGGCTACGGCCTGGGCACCCTCACCATCATTTGGGCGGTCGGGGCCATCTGGGCCTTCGTCCAGCGGCCGACGGGGGGCACGTTCCTCGTCGCGCAACTGGCCGCGATCGGCGCGGTACAGAGCTACTACGCCAACGCCTTTCTCCTGCTCGCAGTCTGCGCGGGCGCCGCGGCCATTTGCATCCGTCGACGCACGTGGCCACGACTCGGCGCCGTCGGCGCGATTGGCGCCGTCGCGGCGGCTTCGCTCGCGATCAACTGGATCGGGATCACCTACGCGGCGCGCGTGTCGCAGATCGAGCTCGAGAATCCGGGCCTCGGCTGGCGCATCGAGGTATTTCGACACGCGCTCGCGCCCGACGTTCCGGCGTTGTCGATCGCCTGGGGCATCGCGGCCATCCTCGCAATCATCGGGAGCGGACTCGCCTTCCTGGACCGCGAGGACACGGACGAGCGCGACGGCCCGCTATTTGCGCTCGTCATGGCGGCCGTCGGGCTGGCGGGCTTCGTCTGGTACCTGCAGTTCCTCGCGCGTGTACCGACGCAGTACTGGTACTACTTGTCGCTCATGGCGCTCATCGCCTTGGCATGCGAGCTCGGCATCGAGGCGCTGGTGCGTCAGCACCGGTGGGGCTCCGGACTTCGAGTGCTGGCGATCGCGGCAGTCGCCGTGGTCGCGGCGCCCGGAGCGGCCAGGAACGTACCGCTGCGCATGACGAACGTCGACATATTGGCGGACAAGGTCGAGGAACTCTCCCAGCCGCGAGACCTGGTCGTGGTGCTCCCCTGGTACTGCGGGATCACCTTCGCTCGGTACTACGACGGCCCGGCACCGTGGATGACGCTACCCGCGTTCGAGGACCACCGCTTTCACGTACACACCGAGGTGAAGGAGCGCATGACACGCGGCGACCACGGCATCACCACCGAACTCGGGCGCATCGAAAGCACGCTCCGCGCTGGCGCCCGGGTGTGGATCGTCGGCACCCCGCTGGCGTCACCGCCCGCCGGCCCAATACCCCTCGCTCCGGCGCCGGCGGGACCAGAGGGCTGGCACGTCGGCCCCTACCTCGAAGGCTGGGCGATTCAACTGGGCGTACTGCTCGACAACCATGCCGACAAGGTCGGCATGCTCGACATGCCCGTATCCGGTCCGATGAACCGCTGGGAGCGCCTGGAGTTGTTCGGCGTCGAGGGATGGCACTGAACGACGACGCCCACCGCACGAGCGCGTCGCGATGGGGCACACGCCTCATCCTGGCCGCGATCCTGCTCGGCACCGCCCTCTTCCGCCTGCGCCTGCTCGGCGTTCCACTCGAACGGGACGAGGGCGAGTACGCCTACATGGGGCAGCTCATCCTGGCGGGCGAACTCCCGTACGTCGCCGCCCACAACATGAAGCTGCCCGGCGTGTACTACGCGTACGCTGCGATCCTCGGCGCGCTCGGAGAAACCGACGTCGCCATCCGCCTGGGCCTCCTCGCCATCAACCTGGCGTCCGTCATTCTCCTCTATCATCTCGGTCGGACGCTCCTCGACAGGACCGCCGGACTGAGCGCGGCTGCGGCCTACGCGGCGCTCTCGCTGAGCGCGTCGGTCGCTGGATTCTCGGCCAATGCAGAGCACTTCGTCGTGCTCCCGATGCTGGTGGGCGTCCTCCTGTTGGCGCGATCGGAGGTCGGCGGCGGGAGGCGGGCGCTCGCACTCGTCGTAGCGGCCGGGATCGCAATGGGCATAGCCGTCCTGATGAAACAGCACGGCGCGGCATTCGTGCTGTTCGGAGGACTCGCGCTCCTGCTCTCGGATCGGCCAGCACCCTGGCCGCAGAGAGCGCGCGCGTGCGTGACGTTCGGCGCAGCGGCCTGCCTCCCCTTCGTCCTCACCTGCCTCGCGATGCTCGTTGCCGGTGCCTTCGAGCCGTTCTGGTTTTGGACCGTCACCTACGCGCGCGAGTACATGACGATGATCCCCATCGAGACGAGCCTCCGCTGGCTGGGCGACGCCACCACGAAGATCATCGGCGCGTCGATCGCGCTCTGGCTGCTCGCGGCACTCGGCCTCACCACACTGACGCGTCACGGGCGCTTCCTGAGCCTATTCACGGGATGTTCGGCACTGGCAGTCGCGCTCGGGCTCCGATTCACCGACCACTACTTCATCCTGCTCCTGCCAGCGGCGAGCCTGCTCGTCGGCGCCGCAGCCAGCGCGCTCGCGGGCCGCTACGCGACGCGCGGACCCGCGGTGGCGTTCGGCGTCGTCAGCATCGCCGTCGCCCTCTCGCTGACGCAAGAACGCTCGTACCTCTTCTCGCTCTCGCCCGTCGCCGTCTCGCGAGCCGTGAACGGCTCGAACCCGTTCCCGGAAGCAGTGGAGATCGGCCGCTACCTGCGTACGCACGCGGCGCCCGACGATCGTATCGCCGTCCTCGGCTCCGAGCCCGAGATCTACTTCTATGCACGCCGGCGAGCGGCCACGACCTTCGTGTACGCGTATCCGATGATGGAGCAACATCCCTTTGCGCAATCGATGCAGACAGAGATGATCGCGCAACTCGAACGGGAACGCCCGCGCTTCATGATCTTGGTCAACGTACCGATGTCGTGGTCCCGACGCGCCCACTCCTCGAGCCTGCTGCTCGACTGGGCGGAGAACATCGTCAATCGGGACTACGAAACGATCGGGCTCGCGGAGATCAGCCCTGGGGAACCGACGCGCTATCGATGGGACGAAGAGGCCCGAGGCGCCGAGCCGCGCTCACTATTCTACGTCGCTACCTTCCGCAGACGCTCCTGAACCGCGCCTGGGGCCATGGGCGCTCGCCCGACACGATCGTCCCGAGAGGTCGCCGCGGGAAGGCGCATCCGCGCACGATGCGACACCGTGTGACGCGCCATCCGAAGCGCGTACCGCAGCTGTCGCGGCGAGGCGATCTTCGGCACGAGGTAACGAAATGCGTTTCTCGGATCCCAGTAGAACCGGACGCGCCGCGCGAGATATGCACCCGACGCCTCTTCGGCGATGCCCTCGAGTTCCGCGCGCGTAAAGTGCTCTGTCCGCCACGACATCTCCGGCGGCTCTCCGCGCTCGATCCAGTCATTCTCCTCGTAGATCGAGTACATCCGCGCTCCCGGCAACGGAGTCGCAATGAAGTAGTTCACGGCATCGAGCCCCGAGGCGTTCCCCCAATCGATCGTCCGACGAATGTCCTCCGCCGTCTCGAACGGGAATCCGAGAATGAGATTCGCGACGGTGTAGAGGCCCTGCCGGTTGCAGTGATCGATCATCGCCTTGGCGTTATCGAGATTCACCGGCTTCTTGATGAAACGAAGGGTCTGAGGATTGCCGCTCTCGATGGGGAGGCACACCCGATAGAGTCCAGCGCGGATCATGAGATCGATCATCGTCTCGTTGAGGGTCCACACCGCGACCCCGGCCATCACGTCGAGCGACACGCGGAGGCCGCGCGCGACCACCAACTCGAAGATGCGCCGTGCCCAGCGCTGATCGAGCATGAAGTTGTCGTCGACGAAGACGACCTCGCGCGCCCCGTAATGCTCCACGCAGTGTTGGATCTCGTCAACGACGTACTCGGGGCTATGCGCGTTCCACTCATCATGCACGGCCACGATGTCGCAGAAAGCGCAGCGCAGCTTGCACCCGCGCGAGCCCTGAATCAGAAACGCGGGCTGCTCACGCGCGAACGGGAACGAGGCCCCCTGGGTTCGCGCGTTGTCGTAGAACACGCGCGGCAGTGAGTCTCGATCCGGATACGGGTACTCATCAAAGGGAATCTGCGGCACGCGAGGCGGATGCATCCGGTACGCCCCATCGTCCAACCGCTCGCACGTCCCGGGCACACCCTGCAGCGTCTCACCACGATCGAGCCGATCGAGTACGTCGAGAAAAGTCTCCTCACCTTCCCCGCGCACGACGAGGTCGACACAACCCGTGCCCAGGTACTCCTCGTAGCGAACACCAGCGTCGAGCCCCCCCACGACAACCAGGGCCCCAGGCAAGACGGCACGTACCAGACGTGCGAGGTGCAGCACCTCCGTTTGCTGCACCTCGAACAGCGCGGAGATACCCACGACCCGTGGCGCAAGATCGCGCATCGCCTCCGACAAGCCGGCATCGGGCGTCCCCATCCGAAAGGTCCCGTCGTCGGTCCGGGTGACGCACGACGCGTCGGCCTGAGCATCGATGATCGAGACCATGTGCGCGGAGTACTTCCGCACGAAGGCGGCGATCTGCATCAGGCCGAGCGGCTCGAGGTTGACCGCGACGTAGTCCTCGGACGCGCCTCGTTTCGCGGACTTGATCAGTAGGGATCGAACGGCCATGAGTAGGATCCGCGCAGCATCGCCCGCGCCGCCCTGGTGTGGCCCGAATAACGGAGGCGGTCGCGCGAAGTCAAGATGAAAGTCGCCCTGCACACCCGCATCCTCGGCAGCCGGGCCTGGCTCCTAAGCGTCGTATCGTTCGGCATCGCCCTGCGCCTGGCGCATCTGTGGGCACTCCGGTCCACACCGTGGTTCGACCATCTCGTCATCGATCCCGAGTACTACGACGCCTGGGCGCAGCGGATTGCGACCGGCGCCTGGATCGGGAGCGAGCCGTTCTACATGGATCCGCTCTACCCCTACGCCCTCGGCCTCCTGTATCGGGTGTGCGGCCGGGATCTCATGCTGGCGCGCCTCTTCAATGTGGCTTGCAGCGCGGCAGCCTGTCTGTGCGTGGCGCGACTCGGACGGCGGATCGGCGGCCCGGCCGTCGGCGGCATCGCCGCGCTCGGACTCGCCCTCTACAGGCCGGACATCTTCGCGACGGGCGAACTCGACAAGACCTCACTCTCGATGCTGCTCGCCACCAGCTTTCTCGCACTCGCGTGCGGGCGCTCAGTCGCCTCCCGCTTTGGAACAGGCGTCACGCTCGCGCTGACCGCGCTGACGCGCGCCTACTTCCTCGTCTTCGCTCCTGTCGTCGCGCTCGCCTACCTGCTCGACCCTATCGTCCGCCGCGGCTGTATCGGGCGCATGACGCGCTCGGTAGGTTACGCTGCCTTATTCGCGAGCGGCTTCG
>JAJCZP010000225.1 GCA_029262315.1 Deltaproteobacteria bacterium
CGACTACGACGGCACGCTCACAGGCGCCATGACTGCGCACCCGAAGCTCGATCCAGAAACGGGAGAGATGCTGTTCTTCGGCTACTCGCCGTTCCCGCCCTACCTGCAGTATCACGTCGCCGATGCGACGGGGGCCCTGGTAAAAAGCGAAGAGATCGATGTCGCCTGGCCGTCGATGATGCATGACTTCGCGATCACTGAGAACTACGTCATCTTCATGCTCTTTCCGGTGGTGTTCAGCTTCGACAACATGGCCGAGCGCGGTGGACCCTTCTCGTGGGAACCCGAGCGTGGCGCCCGGATCGGCATCATGCCGCGGACCGGCGCCAGCGCGGACGTCCGCTGGTTCGACATGGACCCGTGTTTCGTGTTTCACCCGATGAACGCCTACGAGGATGGGCAGAACATCGTGCTCGACGTCGCACGCTATGAGCGACTCTTGTTCATGAGTCCGGATGCCCGCGACACGAACCTGCAGGACGAGGACAGCGCCCGACTGCACCGCTGGCGGATCGATCTCACGAGCGGCACCGTGCAGTCGACGCCGCTCGACGACCTCGTCGGCGAGTTTCCCCGTGTCGACGAACGCCTGGTCGGTCGGCGCCACCGCTTCGGGTACATGGCCGTGCGGGGTCCAGAGACACGGGACGACAACATGCCGGTCCTCACGGCGATTCGGAAGTACGATCTGGAGGGCGGCAGCAGCGCGACCCGGTTGTTCGGCGCACGGAACGGTGTCGGCGAGCCCCTGTTCGTACCGCGCCACGCTACGGCGGAGGAAGATGACGGCTACGTCATCGTGCTGCACTACGATAGCGAGCGCGACCGCAGTGACTTTCTGATCCTCGACGCCCGCAACATCGAGGGTCAGCCTCTCGCAAGAGTCCGACTCCCCCATCGCGTGCCGTACGGCTTCCACGGCAACTGGGTGTCCGCGAACACCTGAGCGATTGGGCACAGGCCGCGCCCTCCGGACGACGACACCCGGGGGACGCGGCCTGTGGACACACCCGTGGGCGCGACGTGGGCCGCCCGGCCCGCGTCGCGAGCCCCCACCCGACGCCGCTCCTGGCACGCGCGCCCACGCGCGCTGAGCTTGACTATCGCGCAGGACACAAGTACCCGAAGTTACTGAGGCGGAGCGGTCGTATCGACCGCAGGTCGGCGATACGCACGCCACGGAGGAGAGCGCTATGAAGAGGACCACTCGACGCGGGATTAGTGCCGTCGTCGCGCTGACCGTCGGCATCATGGCAACGGGCTGCGCCGCGCGGCAGGATCGGGGCGGCTTCAATTGTGACCGACGTGTCGGTGCGGGAACCGCGGGGGGCGCTGTTGCTGGCGCATTGATCGGCGGCGGGGCCGCGGCCGGCATCGTCTCCACCTCCGGCGAGCTCGAACAGCAGTGGCAGGACTACGTCACGGGTGTCGGCATCGGCGTCATCGCGGGTGGTGTGATCGGTGGCCTCTTCGGCCATTGCGCATTCGATCCACTGCACGAAGAGCCCGTCCCTCCCCCACCGCCAGCCGCACCCACACCCCCGCCGCCGGCACCGGCCAAGAAGAAGATCATCTTGCGGGGCGTGAACTTCGACTTCGACAAAGCCACGATCCGCCCCGACGCCGCGGCGATCCTCGGGGAGGCCGCGCGAACACTGAACGAGGCCGGAGGTCTCAACGTGTCGGTCGAAGGGCATACTGATGCCATGGGGACGGACGAGTACAATCGGCGTCTCTCGGAAGCACGCGCGGCGGCTGTCCGCGGCGAGCTGATTGCCGCGGGTGTCGACAGCACACGACTGAGCGCCCGCGGCTTCGGCGAGTCCGAGCCGGTCGCATCAAACGCGACCGACGAGGGGCGTGCGCAAAACCGCCGCGTCGAACTGAAGATCACCGGCGCACCGTAGTCCGCGATACGCATCATCTACCCCGGGGCCACGCGAGGCCCCGGGGTAGCCGCTTCAATCGTTCGACCCCCAATGACTCAATCCGACTACCGCGCGCTTCGCTTCGACCGTCTTGCGGGCGACGTCCTGAAGGTGACGATCCATCACCCGACGAGCCCGGTGAATGCCGTCGATAACCTCCTGCACGGCGAGTTGGCCCGGTTGTTTCGGGATCTCCGGCGGGAGGAGGACGCCCGCGCCATACTCCTGACCGGGCACGGCAAGGCCTTCAGCGCCGGCGGGGACTTCGACTGGTTTCCGACGCTCCAGGATGTCGATCGGCTCGAGCATCTTCGCCGGGATGCCAAGCAGTTGATCTGGGACATGCTCGACGTCGACCTTCCGATCGTCTGCGCAGTGAACGGGCCCGCGGCCGGACTCGGCGCCACGATCGCACTGCTCTGCGACACGATCTTCATGGCGCGAACGGCCGTCGTCCTCGATCCCCATGTGCGCGTCGGCATCGTCGCCGGCGACGGCGGCACGATCATCTGGCCGATGGCCGTGGGCCCCGCCCTGGCAAAGCAATACCTGCTGACAGGCGATCCCGTGTCCGCGGAAGACGCGCACCGCATGGGCCTCGTCAACTTCGTGAGCGAGCCCACGACGCTCGAGGAGGAGGCGCTCGCCTTCGCGCGACGCTTGGCCGAGGGGGCGCCGCTGGCGCTCCGCTACACGAAACAGTCCGTCAACAAGCTCGTGAAACAACATCTCAATACTGCCTTCGACCATGCCACGGCGCTCGAAATCGTCACCTTTCGCACGGACGACCACCGCGAGGCGCTCGCCGCGCTGCGCGAGAAGCGCAAACCCAAGTTTCGAGGTCGCTAACCATGCTCGACGTCTACGAGGCCATGCGCACACTGCGCGCTGTTCGGCGCTTGAAACCCGATCCCATTCCGGAAGACGTACTCGCCCGCGTACTCGAGGCCGCGACGTTCGCACCGACCGGTGGGAACGCACAACCGTGGCGTATCGTCCTCGTCCGCGCACCGGAGACGAAAGCCCAGCTCGGCGAGTTATACGCGGGCACGTGGACACGCTTTCGCACCTTCTACGAGCAATCCATCGCCGGACTCCCGGACGACGAGCGGGCGCGCGAGACGCGTATGCTGGCGGCGGGCGATCATCTCGCCACGCACTTTCACGAGGCACCGGTCGTGGCGGTCTTCTGTTTCGATCCGACACGGATGGCCATCACCGATGCGAAGCTCGAGCGCGTCTCGGTCGTCGGCGGCGCGTCAATCTACCCCGCAGTCGAAAACCTGCTCCTTGCCTGCCGCGCGGAAGGCCTCGGCTGCGTTCTGACCACGCTCCTCTGCGGACGCGAGCCCGCCGTCCGGACACTGCTCGAGATTCCGGATCCGTGGGGGACGGCGTGCGCCGTACCGATCGGCTATCCCGTCGGTCGTGGCCACGGCCCCCTGCGTAGGCGCGCGGTCGCCGAGTTGGTATTCGACGAGCGCTTCGGCTCCGCCCACCGCACACCGTGAGTGGGCGCCCGACGATCGCATCGCGGCCCGGCGCACGCGACGAAAGGACATCTCGATGACCGATTTGGTGCGAGCAGCCGCGTCGCTCCACGATGAGCTCCTCGCGCGCGCCACCGAGATCGAGCAAGCCCGCCGCATTCCTGCCGACCTGTCCGCGACACTCGCGCGCGCCGGTTTCTACCGCATGTTCGTGCCCGAGACCCTCGGCGGACTCGAAGCATCGCCAACCACCGGGCTTCGTGTCTTCGAGACGTTGGCCACGGCCGAAGCCTCGGCCGCCTGGGTCGCCTTCATCGGAGCCACCACGGGCAGCGCCTTGGCCTGGATGCCCGAAGACGCCGCGCGCGAGATCTTTCCGACGCCCGAGACCCTCGTCACCGGGGTCTTTGCTCCCACCGGACGTGCCGAGCGCACCGACGGAGCCTTCCGGGTCAACGGGCGCTGGCAATGGGGATCGGGTTCGCAGAATGCGCAGTGGGTTGCCGGCGGCTGCATGCTCTCCGAACACGGGGCCCCGATCACGAACGCCGCGGGCGCGCCACGCAATCAGATGCTGTTCTTCCGCGCCGACGACGTCGAGTTTCTCGACACCTGGCATGTCTCGGGTCTCCGCGGGACGGGGAGCACCGACTATCAGGTGCACGACCTGCTGGTCCCCGAAACGCATGCGGTGGGCTGGCTCGTCGAGGATCCACCCGCTCGGCCACTGTATCGTTTCCCCTTCTTCACGTTTCTGGCACTCGGCGTTGCCGGTGTCGCGCTTGGCATCGCACGTGCGGCCATCAACGATTTGATCACGCTGGCGGCCACCAAGAAGCGCGCCGGCAGCGCGCGTACACTCGCGAGCCGCTCCCACACGCACAGCGAAGTCGCGGAGGCTGAGGCGACACTCCGATCAGCCCGCGCGTTCCTGTTCGAAATGCTCGACGTTGGTTGGGAACAAGCGTGCCGCGGGAGCGATATCACCATCGAGTGCCGACGCGATCTCCGCCTGGCGACGACACATGCCGTCCAGGCATCGACGCGGGTCGTCAACGCCATGTACACCCTCGCGGGCGGCGCGGCGGTGTACGAGTCCTCGCCGCTGCAACGCCATCTGCGTGATGTCCACGTCGCGACTCAACACATCATGGTGGGCCCCGGAACGCTGGAGACCGTGGGGCGGCTCCTCCTCGGAGTCGACGCCAGCACCGCAATGCTCTGAGAAGTGCCCGAAAAGGCCGAACTCGGCCGTCCCACGTTGCATGGGCCGCGGATGATGACTAGATCTCTCCCGAGTCCAGCGTATCAGCCCACGGAGGAGAACCATGGCAGACTTGCAAGCGGTCAGTGACGACGATTTTCAGGCCGAGGTCGCGGAAGCGCCCCTCCCGGTCTTGATCGACTTCTGGGCCCCCTGGTGCGGCCCCTGCAGAGCCATCGGCCCAATGGTCGAAGAACTCGCCGGGGAATACGATGGCCGGTTGAAGGTCGTGAAGATGAACGTCGACGACAACCCGAAGACGCCCGCCCAGTTCGGCGTGCGTGGCATCCCGAACCTCCTCATCCTGAAGAGCGGCCAGGTGAAAGAACAGATCATCGGCGCCGTTCCGAAGTCGCAACTCGTCAAAGCGATCGACAAAGTCGTCTGAGCTTCTTGGCCTCAGGTATTCCTGGGGCCGCCGTTGGGCGCGCGGTGGGGGCCTAGAATAAGAAGCGGCGCATGTTCACGTTGATGATCAGGCCCATGCCGATCATCGTCGCGGTGAGTGAGGATCCGCCGTAGCTGAAGAACGGGAGCGGCAGACCGACGACAGGCAGGACACCGGCGGTCATGCCGATGTTGATGATGACCTGCCAGAAGACGATCGCGGTCACGCCGAAGGCAAGGATCGCACCGAAGCGGTCTTTGGCGCGCCCCGCGACCTGGAAGCCGCGGACGATCATCACCGCGTAGGCCGCGAGCAACACCAGCCCGCCGACGAACCCCCATTCTTCGGCGAACACCGAGAAGATGAAGTCGGTGTGTTGCTCGGGGAGGAAATGCAGCTTGTTCTGCGTCCCGTCGAGAAAGCCCTTCCCCCAGAACTCGCCCGAGCCGATGGCGATCTTCGATTGAATGACGTGATAGCCCGCACCGAGTGGGTCGCGTTCCGGGGAGAGAAACGTCATCACGCGTTGTTGCTGATAGGGTCGCAGATAGCTCCACAAGATCGGAATCGCCGCGCCGCCGATGGCCCCGAGAATGGCGAATGCGCGGAGACGCAGTCCGGCGAAGAACAACACGCTGAAGCACACCAGGGCGATGAGGCCGACGGTGCCGAGATCCGGCTGCATCAGGATCAGACCACCCGGGATACCGAGCAGCACGAACGCCGGCAGGGCATCGCGGAGGCTACAATCGCCGGTCGCGGGCAAATGGTGAAAATAGCGCGCGAGCGCGATCACGACACCGACCTTGGCGAGCTCGGACGGCTGTAGACTGACCACGCCGAGATCGAGCCAACGCCGGGCGCCTCCACCCATCGTGCCAACGAACG
>JAJCZP010000226.1 GCA_029262315.1 Deltaproteobacteria bacterium
TTCAAGGATAATAAAGTCATCCACCCCTATTGCCAGAAATGCCTGGGAGGGAGTACCCGGTTAAAATCCCTCGGCAACGCCCTGGGGTCGATCATCATCTGGAAATACCTTAAAAACTTCTTCTATAAAAAAACCTGATACGGAAGAATCGGGATGTAGCGCAGCCTGGTAGCGCACTTCGTTCGGGACGAAGGGGCCGGAAGTTCAAATCTTCTCATCCCGACCACATATTTCAATGGGTTATGGCTTAGGCCGTAGCCCGTTTTTTGTTTTATATAGGCATTTATATAGGCAATGCACAAACCTCACCCTCCCCCCAAGCATGCTATATTGCTTTTAGGTCTAGGAGTACCTGCCACCCGCCGATGCAAATCGATGGTGAATCTCCTATTTAACACCCCACAATGCTTCCATTATTTTGGGCTTGTCAGTAACGCGGGAACTGTTTAGAGGTCCTTTTTATATGGAGGTCTACAAATGAAAACTAATTCTGCTTCTATTCCTGTTTTAAAAAAGCAAGCCTCTCGCCTAAGAAAGTGTTTGAGCGAAGAAGGATTGGAAATCTCAAATAGTAAATCTCTTGAACTCCTATCCCAAACATTGGGGTTTCGAGACTGGAATACCCTTTCAGCAGTTTCTTCAAAACAAGAAAAGGTTTATATTTGCCTGGTTTCATCCGCACGTGATGAGGAAAGCAAAGAAAATACTCAAATTATTGGTAGGAGTTTATTCCTTTTTACCGCTGAAAAACCAGAAGACTGTAAAGGCAAATGCATTGAAGCATTACAAAAAATGCATAGTAAAAAAAGTGAAATAAAAGGCTTGGAGGGGACAAATTATTGGCTTCACCTCACATTTGAAATAAACACAGTTGTTCCCTCGGAACCTGTTGGCCTTTACGAGGAGTTTCGCAAAATTGAAGGAGTAGACGCCAGTATGAATAGAAGTTTATTAGGCTTATTAGGTTCTAAAAACGATGGGTTTGAATGCTGGTCTACCTCGGAGGATGGAGAGCCACAAGATCCAATTTTTACTATTTAAATTTCTAAAGCTGAAGAAGAATGGGTTACGGCTTTGGTCGTAGCCCATTTTCTGTTTAAATATAGAGGGAAATTACCCACCCACCCCCACTATAGTTCCACTTTTTGCGGGAATACTCACTCAATTAACCTCTTTCTTCCCCTTGGCCGCTACAATCACTTCCAGTTCGTCTAGGACTTCTTTCCCCGTCAGAATACCTTTCCGCTCCGCTCAGGGACGTTTATCATGGCTTCTATATCTGCTTTCACCAAAATCGGACATTCGGTTGAGAAAAGTTTAATAGAAGGTATCGAGTAAATAAGTCCTGAAAGAAATCCGCCATACAACCCTCAAGGCCCTCAATCATCTGGTGGAAATAGAAATCCTCTATTTATAGGGATCATGAACATACTTTCTTCCGGTAATAGAGAAAAATAAAATACAGAGCCACAAATGCCCAGCTTACTGGATGGCATCAAGGCTTCATGCGACGATAGAGCCATTCAGTATTGGAAGATGGTCATGAATGACCTTTTTAACCTAACTGTGACTTGTCAGTAATAAGTTTGTCAGAAAAATGGCATACCCTGATCGTGGTACAAAGGTTCATAAGACCAAAGAATATACTACCGGTGGAGCAAAGATTTAGGGGTGAAATTCCGCGAAAGAAAATAAAAAAACTAAACCTTAGAAAAATAAAAGAACTGCTTCAGTCCTGATGATTTTCCACACCAATGACTTGAATTGCAAGAAATGAAAGAATCAAATAAAATAAAAGTGTTTATAGTGGCTGATCATCCTGTAGTTCGCCAAGGGCTCCATCAAATCATATCAAAAGTTTCTGATATTATTGTCTTGGAGGAAGCAGATAACTGGAATGAAGTACTAGAAAAAATAAGTAAGATAAAGTTGGATGTGATTTTATTGGATTTGGAAATGTCCTGTAAAAATGGCTGGGATATTTTATTCCAATTAAAAATGTCGTTTCCAAAATTACCCATACTAATTTTGAGTACGAATCCTGAAGACCATTTTGGAATACGGTTACTTAAGACAGGAGCATCGGGTTATTTGCCCAAGACATTTGCACCCAGGCAATTATTTGAAGCAATACGGAAAATTGCTGGTGGTGGAAAATTTATTAACTCCACCATGGCCGAACAATTAGTCTTAGACTTAGGAAGAAAAACAGAAAAAAAACTTCATGAAACCTTGTCAGACAGGGAATTTCAAATATTCTGCATGATCGCCTCGGGAGAAAAACTTAAAAACATTGCAAAAAAACTTTTTCTTGCACCCTCCACTGTTGCCACCTACAGAAATCGTATTCGGGAAAAGATGAATATGGAAAGCGATGCAAAATTAATTCACTATGCTATAAAAAACGGGCTCATAGACTAATACAACGGGTTTTGTTGCCTCTTATCCTTCTTTTTACTAATAGCCTGTATAACTCCTTCACCCTAATCTATTCCCTCCCCTTGTTCACTACAATTTCTTCCAACACTTCTTTTTGGTGGATGATTCATAAATGTCCTATTAATTGGGACATACAACAAGAATTTTTTTTACAAAAAAATAATATTTTTGACGACATCAATCTTATCAACTTTCCTCTATATTCTAATCTCCAAAGACAATTTTTTTTCAGGCCCAAAAAAGATATTGCAGATCAAATATCGAAGGACTTTATATAAATGTGTCTATAGCTTAAATCTATTTTTGGTCCACATGTGTTTGAAGACATACAGTATTGTTGAGCACAAATTATTGTGATTCGGTTTCTCACGGTATCACACCAAATAATCTATAAAGGAATACAGGTGAGTAGTTGATAAGAAACTATCTTGTTGAGCTTACCCTTAAATCAGCCAATAACAAATAAATTGGAGGTACGTTTTGTCTACTACTAACGATTTTGAAAGTTCTGTACGCGAAGCCGCACGGAAGTTGCTTGATGATTTAAATTCTAAGACCCCCACTGTTTCGTCAGAAATTGTCTGGGCTTACCAAGACAAAAATGTTCAGAAATCAATAATTCGCCGATTGACGGCTGGTGGAAGCGTCGAATCTGTCAAATCTCTTTTGCCAGACATAGTCACACGCTATCGGCGGGTATCCGTGAATTTTTCTATGCCCAGCGTTGCAGGTATCATAGGCGAAGGAATATTAGTTCAGATAAACGAAAGTAATAAAGTTGCCGAGATAATTGATCCATTCATTTTTTCCGACGAGAAAAATAGGAGGCTCATTGAGGAACGCGAAGGCACATTTCTTACAAAATACAGCACTCCTCTTATGAGATCCGAAAGGGGAAACAATGAACTGACCGCGCGCTTTGAAAAGTTTGTGCGGGAAGAGGGAGTGAATGTGGCCTTCATGCGTATGCGTCAATCATTCGGACAGCCATTCGGAGGAGCAGGTAGTGTTTTTGCAAACTTTAGTTCTGGAACATGCGTGATAACCTCGTGGTGGCAATCTATTCCCGGTTTCCGTGGTTTCGATGCCCCTGACGCGGAAGAGCAAGAAGACGACAACACGTTGTTATGACCGAACAAATGGTTTTAATTATTGCAGAAGCAGCTGATACGCACGCACTGACAGTCGGATCAAGACTCGAATCGGAATACGGTTGCGACTGCTTTATTTGGGATTGTTCGAGATATCCGGCTAAGGATAAAATAGTCTATGAAATTACCTCAAACAATCAAATCAAAGTTAGCCTTGAATCAAAAGCAATTGGGCGCATCGAACTTTCAGCATTTCGCTCAATTTGGTGGCGCAGACCCTTACCACCGCGTATTCTCGAAGAGGCGGGTCCAGATTTTTTTAGGGATTATTGTCGGCGAGAAAGCGTGAGCTTACTTCGCGGAGCTTTAAGTGCCATTGATATTCCGATTTATAATCATCCGATTTTTGAACAGCGCGCTGAAAAGAAAGCGTATCAGCTAGCATGTGCTGTCTCAGCAGGCATGTCTGTGCCAGAAACATTAATCACAAATTCTGCCGATGATGTTAGGCGCTTCTTTTTGCGCCTCAAGGGCAAGGTAATATTCAAACCATCCGGTGCACCTCCTTTAACATTTTACGGTACGCAACGTTTGAATGAGGATTCTCTTGCGGGATTATCCCTTCTTGAACGAGCGCCACTAATTTTTCAACAGGAGATCCCAACGGGTAAAGACATTAGAGTAGTAGTTGTTGGCAATTCAATTTTTGCTGCGGAATCTTGTAGTAAGGAGCTTGATTGGCGACTAGATTCCAATGTGCTATGGATAAAGCACGAATTGCCTGATCACATTAAGCACCAAATTAAGAAAGTTATGGCTAAAATGAGTTTGGTGCTCGGAAGCTTTGATTTCCGGTTTGTTGATGACAAATACTTCTTTTTTGAAATTAATCCCAATGGTCAATTCTTATTTCTCGAGGTTGACGACAAACGCCTGAAGATTACTTCAAAAGTAGCCGAGCTTCTATACTATTCCGCAGTTAATTAAGTAATTACCCACTTTTTTTGGAGATAACACAAAATGAGTGCAGAATATCCGATAAGAAAGCAAGAGCGGGAAGACTCCTTAATAGACCAACTGCAAGCTCGGGCTACTAATCCTGAATCGCTTGAAGCTGTGTGTCGTGAATTAGGGATAGAATCCCATCTGTTCAACGTCTTCCTCGCCATCAACATTGATCTTAGCCATATGTTTTTAGGGCAAGGGATCATGATCCCCACCATGATCTCGAGCACGCCCGGCGGGCGGCAGTCCATCCTTGAACTAAAGGCTGGCGAGCGAGTCCTCACAGGGGTGTTCGTAAACGGCAAAACCTTGGCGCTACGATACTTGACTCGCGAAACTGGAGAATCGAAAGTCGCCCCCGGAGACAAATACTATGAGGAATGGTTGTCGCGATCCGGTAATGTTTTGTCTACGGGCTTTGGGAAAGTAGAAACCGTAGATCACTCGACTGGGAACGCTAGCATTCGACTCACTTCTTCACCAAGAAGGCTCGGAATTGGTGATATTAATCTCCCGGACATGGATTGTGAGTGCACTGCCGTAGTTATCCTTTGGTCCCTTTTATGTTGGGCCGACTGCGATTGCAAACCAGCAAAAACAAAGAAAATCGGCTAGGAAGAATTGAGGGCAAATTACGTCAGTTAGCAGCCAAAACCAGTATTTGATTCAGTCCTGATTAGAGCCTCCAAAATGTCCGCTTTGGGTCGTTAGCGGACATTAGAGAAATTAAAATCAAGCCTCAGCGGCGGGCGCTGGAAACACTTGTTATCCCATTAGAACTCATGCTCTTTAACGATGAACGCCGATGATTTTGAATGATCGATAAAATT
>JAJCZP010000227.1 GCA_029262315.1 Deltaproteobacteria bacterium
GGCGGCTTTGCGTTGCTCCAAGTGGAGCGTTCGAAGGACTTCCACCAGCCGTTGCGAGAGGTCCACCCGTCGCGTCTTACCGCTCTTCGGACTGGTGAGCTGTCCCCGTGAGTGTGCCTGATGGACCGTTGCAAAGCGGCCATTGAAATCGACAGCCGACCACTCCAAGGCCGTCGCTTCACCCAGACGCATCCCCGTTCGCGCCAGCAGGAATACGAAAGGATGCCAGCGCGGGAAGTGTTCGGTGCAGGTTCCCAGGAGCAGCGCGAGTTCGTCTGCCGTCAAGAAGTCGGCAGCCTGCTTTGAACCATCCTCGACTCGACTGCGCTTCAGGACGTTCGCGGCGGGGTTGCTCACCACATGGCCATCCTCGATGGCGTGATTGAACATCTCCCGTAGCGGAGCCAGCGTTGCTCGCACTGTGCTTCGGCTGAGTTTCTTCTCCGTCATTGTCGCGACGATCTGCTTCGTGTCCTGACGGCTGATCTCTCGCAGATCCCGGTTGCCGAGATACGGTTCCAAGTGTCTCCGAAACGCGACCTCATAGCTGACATACGTCGACTCCTTGCAGTGCGTTCGTACGTAGCTGTCGAGCCATGCGCGATAGTAGTTGTCGAAAGGACGAGGTTCGGGCTTGCCGAGATTGAACTTCCCAAGGGCAAGCTGCTCCCTGATTCCTTTAGCCACCCGCTCTGCCGTAGCTTTGTCCGCGACGTTGACAGACTTCCTCCCCTTCTTGTGGTCGATCACAACCCACCAACCAGGCTTTCCTTTTCGTTGCCTTACTTTGACCGCCATGCGGTCTCCTTTCTCCTGCTCTATGTGAGCAGGTCGACCAGTTTCAGCCCCACCGCACGCGCTACCCGTTCGAGCACCGCGAGCGAGGGCGCCTTTCGTTCCCCCGCTTCCAGCTTCAGCACGTAGATCCGAGAGATGCCCGCTTTGCGAGCGAGCGCCTCCTGCGTGAGGCCGCGCGCTAAACGCGCCTCTCGAATGCGTCTGCCGATCGAGCGAGGGGGCATGCATACTTCTAGTATGCATCCACCTGCGAACTCAAGCGGACAAGCCCTCCATCACCTTACTCACCGCGCGTTGCACGTCCGCATCCCCCTCGCAGCGATAGGCCTGCATCCACGCATCGAACTCCGAGCGCTTCACCAGTACGCGCCCGTTCGGTCGGTAGCAGCCAAGCGGGCGAACGGGATCGCTCAGAAACCCGCGCAGCGTGCGCTCCGACAGACCGCTGTACCGTGCGAGTTCGCGCAGCGAGAGGTAGCGATCGCCATCAGAGGCGAGCTGCTCGTGCACGGGCGTATGTTCGCGAGGAGCGCTCACGTCAGCCGTCGAGGGCGGCTCCTCCATTTACTGAGTTCATCCGGGTGCACGCGCGCCGGACACTCTGAGGCGTGTTTGCGCACCCGCGTTCGAGAACCCTTGCGATGCTGCACGATTCGAGGCCGTGCTTCACCTTCCTAGTCGAATGCTTACGCCGCCAAGCAACGATTCGTACTGAACGCTCGTGTACCCTCACGTTTGCACCGTTCGGCGCTCGCCAAGATGCTCCGTGTGCGCTCCCAGGAGCGTACAGCGCAGCCCGTCTGCGAATCGGAACGTCTCCTCGTCGTACGCGTCTGCGAGTAGGCGATTGAGTTCGCGGTTCAGCATGGGCGCGCACTCCGTGCAGAGAGCAGGTAGCTCCGCTGCACGGCGATCTGCCCGTACACCCCGTCTTCGGCGCTGCTCCTCCTCGACGGCAATCTGGACTTCGAGCCCGCCGACCTCCTCTTTCTTCAACCAGCGCAGGTACGATGCTGGGACCGCGCTGATCTTCCAGCCTTGGTGCTTCCCGAAGGGCATCCGCATCGTGCTCATCGCACTTCCTCCATTTGCTTCCCTCCACCCTCACAGCCACCACCGTCACCCTTAAGGGGGGTGACGGTTGGAGGCGGTGAACTTGGGTCACAGTCATTGCCGTCACTGACGGTGTCATGGCGGTCCTGGCGGTCACCAGCCTGCACAACAGCGCGATAGCGAGCGCCTTTGCCGTCTCCGTCCTTCTCGACGAGGCCGAGTTCGAGTAGCTCGTTTCTGGCTCGGCGCAGCGTGCTTTCGCTCTCGCCCAGCAGTTCCAGCCACTCCGTGAACGTTGCTCCCTCCGCGTCCTGCTCTCGGAGCGCGACGAGCGCCTTCTCGGCGCGTTTGCTGGGCCGCTGCGCCGTCGATACGTCGTCACCATCCGCCGCGACCAGCACGCACGAGCTGCGCTCCCCGCTCACTGTGACCGCCTCCAAGCGGAGGTGAATGGGCTCGAAGTTCGGCAGGTCGCGCTGTTTCGGATTAGTCAGCGTCACCATCCCTTTCTTCTGTGTCAGCGCCAGCTCCGTGTCCGCCGTCGCCTTCAACGCGGAGCTGCCACGCGCTCGCCCGCGCCCTTTCACGCCTTCGTGGTGGATCACAAGCACAGCAGCCTTCAGATCCGTTGCGAGCTGCCGAAACGCGCCCGCCGCGCGCCCCGCATCCTTCGCCTTGTCCTCATCACCGCCACCCGCTGCGAGCGACGCTGACCATGTGTCCACGACGATCAACGCGGGCTCCAGCTCCATCTCCGCGATCTGCTTTCCGAGCGCGGCGATCTCGTTTGCGACGAGCGGATCGAGCGCGCGAGGCAGGAAGTACACGCCGAGCTTCTCTGCCTTCCCGTGATGCTGCTTCCACGCCTCGACCCGCGTGGCGAGCCCGCCTTGCCCCTCTGCCGCGATGTACACGACTGGGCCTTGCTTGACCTTACAGCCCTGCCAGGGCGCGCCGCTCGCGATCGAGAGGCTCATGTCGAGCGCGAGGAACGTCTTTCCCTTGCCTGACTCCGCGTGCAGCAGGATGAACGCATCCTCCGTGCAGACGCCCTTGATGAGGTGCGGCTGCTCCGTCCGCTCCTGCATGATCTGCTCGTCATCGAGCAGTTTGAATGGCATGTGCGGTTGCTGCACGGCGCGCGCGTCGCCTAGCGAAGCCTGCATCAGTCTGCTCCGCCTTCTGAGTTGCCCTCCGCATCGTTGGCGTGCTCGGCCTCGTTGGATGGGAAGAGCAGGGCGCGCAGTCGCGCCATGTCCTTCTCGCTGTAGCGCCGTTGGCCCGCCCAATCGCGCATCGGCTCGATGTGTCCGCGCCGCTCCAAGTTGCGGAGCGTATCCGCGTGGCAGCCGAGTTCGTGTGCTGCTTCTGTGATTCGTCGCATAGCTAGTCCTTTCGTGGGGAATCGTTCCCCGCTGTCGAAAGAATACGACGGAATGGACGTGCGTTCCTCCCCGAATGGCCTGCAGGCGCGTAGGAAAGCGCGCCCTTCGTGGGAGGAGGTTACCTACGCGCGCGACGGTCTGCGGCCCGGTAGGCGTCGTGCACGGCGCGCTCGATCGTGCGCACGAGCTGCGGCAGCTTCTTCTCGACATCGTTAGCGCGCTGGCGCAGCTTCTGCGGGTCGTTCCTGAAGTAGCGGGGCGAATCGCTCACCGAGGCTGCTGCGTCGAGCACGTTCGCAAGCCGCCTGTACGGGGCGTACACGCCGCGCGCGCGGAGCAGCGCTGCGAGGAAGGCGACGAGGCAGTTCAGCTTGTCCTCCGGTGGGCGCCCCGTTCGCCGCAGCGTACGCGCGGCATGCTCCATCCGCCCGTGCATCAAGCGCAGTTCGCTCGCGAGATGTTGCAGCTGCGCTTGCATGGCGATCTCGCGCGGCCATCTGATCGCGTCAAGCTGCTTCTCGACCCTCTCGTACAACTCGACTTCATACGCTGGCGGCTCGTCTGGGTACGACTCCGTGCGTACCGCTTCGAAGTCGGCGTTTGCGAGGGCGTCGTGCGCCAGCGGCGCGTTTCCGATGCCGCCCTGCTGATCGACGAGGCGCGCGATGCGCTGGAACTCCCCGATCGTCGCTACCGCCTGCTCCATCGGCTTCAGCCGCTTCGCCCACTGTCGCTCGCTGCGCGCGAGCAGCGCATGCACGGGGTTGCGCTCGTCGATGTGCCAGTTCCAGGCGTAGCGTACGAGCGCGGCAGCGATGACGTTCGGGCTGACGCCCGCCGTCGCGAGTCTCTCCAACTCAGCGCGCGCATGTTGAAAGAAGCTGCGGCACTTCTGTTCGAACGACGTGGATGGCTCGCGTAGCCTTCTGGCTGCTGCCGCAGCGGCACTTCCTGCACGCGGCTTCCGATCGAGCAGGCGCTTCGCCTCCTGCGACCAGTACGCCTCCGGTTGCCGCAGCGCGCTGCGTGCGGGCAGGCGATCACGCGGTAGCAGGTATTCCCGCTCCAACAGCGTTGCCGGATCAAACGTCTGCACCACGCTCCCCACGCCCCACAGCCTCCACCGCGAGCTTACCGCTCGTGCGCGTGGGGCGCCAGCCTTCGTGCGCTGCGTGGCCCGCGCGGGTCGCCTACGTGTCTGTCGTCCAATCGCGCGCTACGTGAGGGCATGGTTGCGACCAAGCCGCAGCGCGTGCCCGTCGAGTGCTACCTCTGCGGACGACCGATCACGCGCGACGCTACCGATCCGCGCTTCCTGCGCACGCGAGATCACGTGCCGCCGCAGGGCTTCATCCCGAAGCCCCGCCCGGCCAACCTCATAACGCTACCGTGCTGTCGTGCGTGTCAGGACGAGTACCAGCGCGACGAAGACGAGTTCCGTAACAACCTGGGCGCACTTGCGCCCGCCAGCGTGAACGCAGCTGCTCGCGTGACCTGGGAGACGGCGAAGCGAGCTTTCAAGCGCGGGCCAGGCGTCACGAAGGACTTCGTCTCACGGCTCCAGCGAGTAGCCGTGCCTCGTGCGGACGGCAGCACCGAAGACCGGCTCGCCTTAGCGTTCGATGCCGCGCAGACGAGGCGGGTCATTCACAAAGTCGGCTGTGGGTTGCTCTACCACCACTTGCGGCAGCGCCCGCGTGCGGACCAGCCGCTGGAAGTCGAGTGGGACACGCATCTCGACGCGGCTGAGTATCAGCCGATGATCGACGCTTCGCACTATCGCGACTCGTTCGGACGAGCGTTTGCCTACGTCGGCCTCGTAGTGGCAGGCTCGCGCGACTCGATCTGGCTCATGTGGTTCTTCGAGCATCATATGGCATCGGTCGCCTTCTTGGATGCGGTGCCTACGTGCGACAGCTAGCCGAACCAAGCTACTTGCTCCGCTGCTGTGCGATGGCCTCGCACGGCGAGAAGAGGTGAGATGTGAGTTCCGCTGAAATCGAGCGGCGCCAGGTCATCAACGAGTTGCACCGCCTCGTGGCGCAGGTGCGCAAGGATATGGCGCTGCTTGCGGGCAATCCCCCTGTCTCCAAGTTTCAGGTAGCCGCCAACCAGAGCATCGAGAACCATCGCATGTACTTCAATGCGAATCGGCATTGGCTCCCACTGGACCTGTGCGCAGAGTTGCAGCAGCTGAGCGGATTTTTTCATGATGCTTTCGTCGATTTCACGATTCAAGGCCATGAAGGTCGTGGCGAGGCCATCTTGCGAGCGTGGCATCTCTTGAACGAAGATGCGACGGAGCTGCAGCAGCAGATCGAGAAGGGCTTCCGAGAGCTGTTGGCCACGAACGTGTCAGCTGGGGCACCGAAGAGAGGTCACGAGTCAGTCTGGAAGTTCTTATTCGGGGGTCTGGGAGCTGGAGTTGTTGTTTTGGGTCTCGGCTATCTGCTGAATGGGTGGGATCCTCTAGGCCTGTTCGCGGATCGCGGCAAAGCTCTCGATCTAGACCGATATTGTACGGTGGTGTTGGGTGGAGTTGACGCCGACCATGATGGAAGCCGTTGGCAGTGCGAAATGGAAGATGAAACGCGCCGAGATTTCGACGCTGAGAAAGTCTGCGCATGGCAGTTCAACGGGGCGCGACCTCGCGCGGAGCGGATCAACGATTCTCCTCACGGGTGGCGATGCTTCGAGTGAGGGTGGAAGTTCCTCAGGACGACGTTGAGCGAGAACTTCGGGTCGCTGAACCGGGCCGGAGCCCCGATAGCGAAGTAGCGAGAGAGTTCAGGGCAGGACCCTGGCAGCGGAAAGCAGCGCAATCTTGAGACCCAACGGTTCGTGAACCGCCAGACCCCATCCAAAGGCCAACCAACCGACAAGCACCAGGGCAGCTTGGAAACAAGCGTACACGTTTCGCTTCATGGCAGTCCTCCCTTTCTCCCGCGAAGGCGGGGTTCCAGAATCGCTGCCAGGGCGTCCCTGCCACGCACGAGTGCGTCGTGCCCTGAACTCTCTCCCTGCCCTCTCGTAGCAGAGTGTTAAGCGGGTGGCTAGTAGGATTGGGCGAGGACTGCGACCTGCGAAGGTATACCGCTATGAGTGCTTGTCCGGTTTGATTGGCTCGTTGCACTTGTCGATCTCGGCTAGCTCGATTGCGACAGCCAGCGGGGGTGGGGTTGGCTCGCTGCGAGGGGCGGCGGCATACAGTCCACTGACCTCGAAGCAGGAGCAC
Organism: Deltaproteobacteria bacterium; assembly: GCA_029262315.1. Lineage (GTDB taxonomy): Bacteria > Desulfobacterota > Binatia > UTPRO1 > UTPRO1 > JAJCZP01. The sequence continues at coordinate 6,472 of JAJCZP010000227.1, forward strand.
CATGTTTCGCGATTGGCGACTCCGTGGGTTCCGTACAAGGCGACGGTGCACCGGAATCCTCGTCTGGCGCGAGTCTCGCTATCCAACTCGAAGACGTTGAGAGCATGCTTCTCTTTGTTCGGCTTCTTCGTCTCGTGGCGTACAGGTCGCAAGTCGCCGGGAGGGATCGAGACGAAATCGGGTATGACGATGGTCGTGATGGGAATGTCAGGGAGCAGTTTCGGAAACACCTTCAAGTGCGACAGTGATACGCTCTTGTGGCCACTGTTCTCTACCGACAACGTCACGCTCTCTGGTACCCAGTTGAGAATTCTAAACTCGATCTCGGGTTGCCCAGCCCATTCCCCCCACCACGTGAACACGCTCGGCAGTAGTACGATGATGGCGAGGGCAACTCCCGCGAAAGCCTCAAGGTGCGGCAGGGCCGCGCGCAGGCGGTTCTGATACGTGCCGCAACCTTGGCAGAGGATCGCTTCGGCTGGGATCGTGTGACGACAGGCCCGGCATGATCGCTCAGGGGGCGTTGTCTTGCTCGGCGCTGCATCTAGAGGGCCGCTCTCCGTAGGCATTCGTCAGTCGTGTCTAGCAGCCACACCAACCGTGTCGCAAAGGCAGTTCGCGCCTAGCCGAACCACTTCACCTTGAGCCACACGTACCACGGCACGTAGCCTGTTTCGCTCCGCACGGGCACTTCGAGGCCGCCAGCCGCAGCAAGCACCTTGTACTCGCCGTACCAGCCGCGTCGCATCGCTTGAATCGAGATGCCGCCATCCCTGGCGCTCACACGGCGGCACTCCCAGTTCTGCGCGTTCTGCACGGTGCATTCCCGCTTAGCGCAGTACTGCTCCGACTCGCCGCATTTCGCGAGTGAACGCAGCGCGGCGTGCTTGCCGCTCTCGAAGACCTCCTGCCGCTCGACGACCGCAGTGTAGGTACGGGGCTCGTACGCTTCCTGCTTGCCAGCTGGCGCAATGCTGACCGGATAGACGAGCACGCTGCGGCTGTCGCATGCGGCTAACGTAGCTGCTGCGAGGAGCAGGGCGAGGAGATTTCCCCGAATGAAGTGATTGTCCCCCATGTGGGACATAGCTTGCGCGAAGATCCCACAAGTGGGACAGCTCCGCAAGCGGCTAGCACTCTTCTTACGTGGGAAGCGCGGCGATCTGACCGAGCGCGAGTTCGCGCGGAAGGTGGGGCTGTCGAAGAGTACGCTCAGCCGCTTGGAAAATCAGCAGCAGAACGCCACGATCCATACTCTTGAGCACCTCTGCAAAGTGTTTCGCTGCGAGGTCGGCGATCTGTTCCCACGCTGACGTTGGTGCGCAGCCCGCCACGCGTCCTATTCGTCGCAGGCGGTCTTCTCGATGGTCGGGTAGACTTGCCCGTACTCGGCATTCAGCAGGTCTGCGATTCGCGTTCTCGCTAGTTCTCTCATGGTACGATCGCGACACTTCGGAGTTCAGGCGTGTCGGGCGGGAAGGTTGCAAGCACCCACTCTTCCCCACCGTTGCTAGTGGTGTACGCGAGCGCAACCTCTGCCCCTGCCGCATCCGTGGTCGAGCCTACGGCGACGCCATTGTCCGCATCCGCGAACTGTACGTCGGTGAACATCGCGCGCGCGTCCCCCGGCACTTCCTGCGTTGCCCAGCTACCACCACCGTCGGTCGTGTGTAGGATCGCGGGGAAACCCGCCGCATCCTCTCCTACGACCCAGCCGAGCAGCTCGGTCGCGAACGCGATCCCATCCAAGTTCCCCGTGAACTCCAACGGTATGGTTGGCTGTGCAACCCATGTCACGCCACCGTCGATCGATCTGGAAAGGTCGGTGCGACCGCCCAGTGCCCAGAGTGTCGTCGCACCGACACAGGCAACCGCGTCCCCTCGGATACGGTCCCCGATGTCCTGCCAATCACTGTCCATTGCGCCGAGATGGCAGAAGGGGGAAACGCCATTGAAGGTGTTAAAGTCGCGTCCACACGCGAACCCCAGGCCCGTGTCCGTGAGGCACAGTCGGCGTAGCTCCCCCCTACCCCCACGCCCGTCGGCCTGGAAGTCGATACGCGGTCGACGCCAAGTAGCGCCAGCGTCCGTCGTGAGGCGAACGTCCACCAGTCCGAATCCCCCCGCAAACGGGTGGGGACGAACCATGCCGCCTACGATCACGGCACGCGAGGCACTCGGAGCCGAGACCGCGTAGACGCGCGTCACGTTAAAATCGACTCCGCTGCTTTGATCGACCCAGCTGTCGCCCCCATCGGTCGTGGCGAGAATCGTTTGCGGAGCTACCGCCCAGCCACTTGAACGGTCGGCGAAGGAGACACTCGTGAGTCCTTCCGCCGCTAGCACGACCTCCCAGGTGCGTCCTCCGTCATCTGAGCGTACGATCGTGTCGCCAGCGGCCCATGCTCGCGCCAACGGAATCGGCGTCGAAGTGGCCTGAGCGGGCTCCTCGGCACCACTGCCGCCACAGCCGAGAGCGGCAAGAGCAAGTATTGCTACGCTGATATAGGACTTGGACACCGAGCTACCCACCGACGGTCACCATCCCAGACGCATCCTGCCTGCCGCTTCTTTCATGGTGCGACCGCGAGACTCTCAAGCGGTGGGGTATCGAGCGGAAAGCTTGCGGCCTGCCAAACAGCCCCGCCGTCCGTGGTTGCGAAGCCGAGAGCTGTGGGCTCCCCGGCTTCGTTCACCTGCTCCCCGACGGCAACTCCGCGTAGGGGGTCGGCGAACTGAACCGCCATCAGGCTCCCGGTCGTGGTGTTCCCAGGAAGCACCTGCGCCACCCAGCTCGCGCCCCCATCGGTCGTACGAAGAACCGTCGGTCGCCCAGTATCGTCCCTGCCCACCAGCCAGCCGTGCATGCTTGTCGCGAATGCGACAGCCTCAAGGAAACCCTCAAACACAGCTCGCAGGGCGTTGCTCCGGTCCACCCATGTCACCCCTCCATCGATCGACTGACGAAGTCCACGAGGACCCAGGAGGGTCCACAGCGTCTCATCGCCGACGCATGCGACCGAGCCTCCGCGCACGCGGCCCGTAATATCGAACCAATTGCTCCCAGCGTCGTCGCTCAGCGCGCAAAGCACGGCCCCAAACGTAACACCACAGGCCAATCCGATACCTGCTTCCGTGAAGCACATCGTTCGCAACTCGCCCTTGTCCGTGCCGCTACCGGTGATCCGACCGGGCGGCCAGGTTGCTCCAGCGTCCGTCGTCACACGGATGCTGACCGGTCCGAAGGAGCCTGCGAAGATCGGGGCGAAGCCTCCTACGATGACAGCGCGCGTCGTGCTGAGCGCCGTCACCGCATTGAGCGAGCGAATGATGTTGATGTCCACGGCGCCGGTCTGATCGTCCCAAGTGTCGCCGCCATCGGTACTATGCAGGATGGTCTTCGAGGCCACGGCCCACCCGGTCGCGCGGTCGACGAACGCAACGCTGTTGAATCCTTCTCCGGCCGGTCGCACGACTTCCCAGTCGAGACCACCGTTGTTCGATCGCACAATGACGTCCCCAGCTGCCCACGCACGCACGTCACCACCCGGACTCGGGCTCGGGGTTGCTGAGACGCTACTGGGCGTCGCCTGCGGTTCCTCACCATCATTTCGACCACTCCCGCTACCGCACCCAACGAGCGCGACGACAACCGTGACGGCAACGCCGTGCCTGACTTGGAGCGAATGGGTCATAATTTCTTCTAGGCTTCTCGCTACGGCTACATTCTTTCACGGTACGATCGAGACGCTTCGTTCCGGCGAATGACCTGCAAACTCCAGCGTACGCCACTTCGTCTGCGAACGGCAACGCAAAATCCGGTCGTGGGCTCGGCGACGGGTGCCAGGCTGAGCGGCGTGGCGCGTCAGGGACAAGTTTCGAAAACGTATCACCCACCGACGACCCCGAACTGGCACTCGTAGAGGTACCCCCTATGGCACGCACGTGGTGGGGGTGGGGGCGTACGGCGGCGTGCTCACTGCTCCCGCTAGGTTGCGTATAGGTTGCGCCTCCTGCCGCTCAGTGCCGCTCTGTGCAGAGTGAAGGGCGCGAAGTTGTTACACTCCGCGCCCTTCGAGCGAACTACGAATCAAAAGGTCGGGTGTTCGAATCACCCTGGGCGCACTTGGTAGGTCGGGCACTTAGCTGCTCCCTTCCCGCCAGCACAGTCCCGTATCGACGCTTGAAGTAGCACCGAGGTAACACGGCGACACCGTCCGGCCGGTTGGACAGGCCCAGTGGAGTGAGAGCCGACTAGCAACAGTCCACAGAATCCTGGGAACTCCACTTCTACTCCCGCAAACTCGACGAGCCGCTTAACGTCGCCTTGATGTCGACCTTCGACAAACAGCGAGCAACTTCAATCTGGATCGTCACCCTAGAGAAAGAGAAGGCCCGCGCAACGGACGATTGTAGACTACGTACCGCGCCCGTCATCGTAGCGTTTCCGTCGATGTCATCGAGTCCCGCTAGCCCGTATCATCACAAGCAGAACCTGGGGTGTCAGGACTCGGGTACCTGAGCGGAGAGGCGACTTGTCATGGCGCAGCCGTGGCGGACTCCCGTTGTACGGTCCGCCGATAGTTTCGGTGGTAGCCGTGTGGTAGCGAAACCCTATGGGAGTAAGCACGAGGGCGATGGTGGCGACCGTTCTTCTGCTCGCAGGGAGTGCGTGTGGTGCTATCAGAGAGGCGGAGCGAGAACGTTGGCATGCATTGGGGAGGCAACGCACTGCGGCACGGCAGCGAATGGTGGCGGAACGCTTCCCTGGCATTCCAGAGGCGCGCAGAGAGGCGATAGCGGGGCGTAGCCTTGTGCCTGGAATGTCGAGTGTTGAGGCGGACACTGCATGCACCGACAAAGAGGTAGACAAATATAGCGTGGCCTGGTTCCGTGCGGAATTGAGGACTGTAGAGGTACGCCGGGGGGGGCGCGTCTACTTGAAGGGGCGATTCGTTGTATGCACCCGTCAGTCCGCGATTCGCGGCCGCAGTCCTACGAAGCAGCCCGTGACCAGAATGATCGGTCGCATCGAGGATGGCATCATTACTCACGTGTACCGATCACTCGCACACGCCGCCGTCGGACGGCCGTTCAAATCGGTGCCGCCCTGTCCAACCGATGGCTTTTGGAGGCTCGCACAACGCCACAAGGTCGTAAAAGAACCAGGGGATTATTGCGTTACGCACTCATCACACAACCAGGAACCGGACTATGGATTGGAGAGCCGGACGGGGATTCCTGGGCCGGCTATGCAGCGTTAGCGCAACTAGGCTGCTCTTGCCCTGGCCGGACAGGCGCTTGAGCTATGCCGGCGGGCGGCGCTCTCTCTGGGCGGCTATGCGTCACGCGAGCGTCGTTGTGCTGGCCCAAGTGCCGTCGGAACGACACGGTGGATGAGTATCCCCCCGACGACCACGAGCGTGGTGAGCGCGACTGTCTGACCGAAGTCCACCGTGAGCCCGCGGTTCATGACTTCTGCGGCCCCCGCTGCCATCAGCCCGACGTACGACCAGGACATCACCTCCGCGTGGTGGCGCATCCAGGTTCCGCGCGGACGGCGACGTATGACGAACACCATGCCCACCGCGACCGTTGTCAGGCTCACGAGGGCCAGCCAGTGGAAAGGACCGAACGCACCGAACAGATCGTAGATCAGCAACGCCGTGCCGTTTCGGATGGAAGTGGACAGAGTTCGAGGAGGGTGGGGCAAGGCTTCTCGATCTTCCTGTCCGGCAGGCGGGAACTCGCCTCCACGCGCCTGCGTGCTATCTAGCGCCCTTCGCAAGCTAACACGCGGAAGCGGTGGTTCGCTTGCGCGAGGCAAGTCTGCGTTCCGGTGGCCTTTTCCAGTTCGCCCGTGATACCGAACGCCCGTGTTCATACAGACGGATTCTGCGGGGTTCTGCGTGTTACACAGACCGTCCAATCCTAGTTATGCGGCTCAACCGTGGCCGTGAGAGGAGACAGGCGTCATGCCTAACTTCATAGACGACCAAGCGGTGGCTGAGCGAGTCCTCTCGCACGTGCGCGACGGCACGACCGACGAGGGTAACGAGGTGTGGCGCGAACCGGTGGAGAACTATCGCAGCGAGGAGCGCCTTCGTCGGGAGCTCGCCGTTCTGCGCCGACTGCCGGTGCCGTTCTGCCCCTCGGCCGCGCTCCGGGAGCCCGGCGCCTACGTCGCGCGCCAAGCGGCTGGGGTCCCCATCCTCGCCGTGCGCGGGAAGGACGGGAAGGTGCGCGCCTTCCGCAATGCGTGTCGCCACCGAGGAGCCGAGGTCGCGAGCGGTATGGGCTGCGCGAAGGCGTTCGTCTGTCCGTATCACGGCTGGACCTACGGGCTCGACGGTCGACTCGCGCGCGTCCATCACGAACGCGGCTTTCCGGACATCGACAAGAGCACACATGGCCTCGTCCCCGTTCTGGCCCAGGAAAGTTCCGGAATCGTCTTCATCACCCAGAGTGGGCAGCCGAGCGAGCAGGATCCCGGTGCGGGGCTGCCCGATTTGATCGCAGCCGACCAGGACCTGATCGACGCGCACGACAATGAAGCCGACTTCAACTGGAAGGTCTCGATCGAAGGATCCATCGAGGGCTACCACACCCGCTTCGGCCATCCGGAGACCTTCTACCCGCACGGCTACGACAACCTGAACGTAGTCGAGCACTGCGGGCGGAACAGCCGCGTGACGTTCCCGTTTCGACGCATCGAGAAGCTGGCCGACATTCCGGAGGCTGAGCGCCGCATCGAAGGCCGAGTCGCCTACGTCTACCACCTGTTTCCGAATGCGCTGGTCACCGTCTTGTCTCATCACACGATCCTGGTCGTGCTCGAGCCCATCGCCCCCGGCCGAACTCGGAACATCGCCTATTCCCTAGCGCCCACCGGCGGAGACCCCGTTGCTGCGGAGACAGCGAAGCGAGACGCGCAGTTCGTGACCCAGACAGGTGCCCCGGAAGACCGCGCGCTCGCAGAGAGCATCCAGCGGACTATGGAGAGCGGAGCGAACGAGCACTTCACCTTCGGTCACTTCGAGAGCGCGATCATCCACTTTCATCGCAATCTCCATGCGGTGCTAGAAGAATCGGATTAGCGCGCGTCGGAAGTTCGACCGAGTTAGCAGGCTCGTCGTGGGCCAAAAACATACAAGCCGCGTTCTAGCCGAAGGTCCGGGGATGAAAGCCCGCTACGGAATGACCCGTTACGATCGCACAGTTGTGCGAATGCCGGGGTGACGGCGGCCGCTCCAACCGATGGTCAGTTGGTCGGTCGCGACTGCCAGTAGCCAGGACGTCGATGTTGATGGGCCACGGCGACAACCTCGATGACGTCCGGTGACACACGGTACACGAGGCTGAACGGGTATCGAGGGAAGAGCGCCCGGCGCGTGTCCCCGAGATGCGTGGTGTATCGCTCAGGGGCCTCCGCTACTCGGCGGACAACGAGCGACTTCGAGCGCGAAAGCCTCTGCGGCAAGCTCACTTCGCTCAGCGTACCATGCCTGCGCCTCTACAACCTCTTCAGCCGCGGTTGGATGAAAGACGAGCTTACGACTCACGCCTCTGCCCAAGGAGTTTCGCCCGCACGGTCTCCCAGGGAATGCCTTCGACGCCGGAATCGAGTTCCGCGAGGCGACGCTGGATCTCCGAGGCCCATGCCTCGTCAACGCCCTCATCGCGCTCGCTTTCGAGACTCTCGATGAGAAGACCGGCCAAATCGGCGCGGTCCTCCTCAGGCAACGCCCATGCTTCCTTGAACAAGCCGCGCACCGTGCTCACGCCGAAAAGTCTACCACAGCCGTCGCAAGCTGAGAACGGATACGAGAAGCCCCGGCTCCGGGCGAAACGCTAGCCCGGGCGGACGTTTACCGCGCCGCTTCGCATCGTCTCTCCGCGCCACAGCAGCGGGATGCTCACGCGACCCCAGGCCTCGGGTAGGTGAGGCTCGAAGGTGAGGCGATCCGCGCTTGCGGTGGCCCCACCGAAGCCGAAGACGAGGGCCTGCCACATGCCGCCGAGCGCCGCGATGTGCACGCCGCCGGCGGCGGTCACCCCGCGTGTGAAGTCGAGATCGATGCGCGCGGCCTTGGCGAAGTAGCGCTGCGCATCCTCCAGATCGCCGAGTCGTGCTGCCATCAGCGCATGGATGCTCGCGCTCAACGAGCTGTCGTGCGACGTCCGTGGTTCGTAGCAGTGATAATTGGCCTCGTGGACGTTCCGCGGATGGGTGCCGGGGAGCAGCGCGAGCATCATCACGACATCGGCCTGCTTGAGAATCTGCGTCTCTGTCAACGGCCGCCACCCCAGCACGACGTCCATCGTTTGCGTCCGTGGCTCGTAGCTGTCGAGGTCGGCCGGTCGCAGGTCGAAGTATCCGTGGTGCTGCTCGATCACGCCGGTGTCGTGATCGAGGTTGTCCACCAATGCCGCGGCGACCTCCACCCACGCCGCCGGCTCGTCGACTGAAAGATCGAGCGCGGCGCTGAGCGACTGCCATCGGGACTCGTCCTGCGCTTGTAGCCACGTGGCCGTCTCGGTTGCGCGTTGCAGCGCAAAGCGGGCCATTGCATTCGTGTAGGCGTTGTCGTCGACGGCCTCGTGGTACTCGTCGGGCCCGATCACCGTGCGGATGTGATAGCGGCCGTCCGCGTCGCGTTCCGACCGACTCGCCCAGAACCGTGCGATCTCGAAGAGCATCTCGGCGCCGGCCGCCTTGATGAAGTCGTGGTCGTGTGTCGCCGTCCAGTACTGAGAGATCGCGTAGGCGATGTCGGCGGAGATGTGGTGTTCCTGCACGCCGGTCAGGATCTCGATCCGCTCCTCCGCGGCGTTGATCACGAACGACGGTGTGACGTCGACACCGGAGTCCGTCGATTCCCACGCGTAGAGCGCGCCGCGATATCCCTGCTCACGCGCCTTGGCGCGGGCCGCCGGCAGCGTATGGTAGCGATACATCAGCAGCGCCCTCGCCGTCGGCGGGTGGCTGTAGACGAAGAAGGGGAAGACGAAGATCTCGGTGTCCCAGAACACGTGTCCCTTGTACCGCTCGCCGGTCAGCGATCGTGCGCCCGGCGATGCGTGTTCGTCGTCGGGGTTGGCGCACCCGATGAGATGATAGAGCGCGAACCGCGTCTGCCGCTGCATCTCGTCGTCGTCCGCTATCTCGATGTCGGCCGCCTGCCAGCGCGCTGCCCAGGCGTCGGCGTGCGCCGCATGCAGCGTTGCGATGCCCGCCGCTACCGCGGCATCGAGTCCGGCCAGGGCGCGTGCCGCCGGCTGCGAGTCGTCGCGGGACGTGTAGGTCACACAGAGCTTCCGCAGCGTGTGCGATCGGCCTGGCTCGACGCGGACGGTCCAGGCGTGCCGCAGGGTCGGACCGTCCGCTTCCGCGAGTCCTGTGACCTCGCGGCCATCGCTATTGATGAGTTCGGCCGCGCTGGCGATCGCCAGCGACACCTTGCCCTCCGTCGTGCGTGCCGACAGGAGCAGTCTGCCTGACTCCTGGCGCGCGGCGGTATCGACCAGATGGCGGACGCCGCCTTCGTTGGTGACGTCGCCATCGACCCGCGTCTCGATTGTGAGGTCCCCGCGCCAATCCTCGGGCACGATCTCGACGACGTGGGCCAGGACGTGGCGGTCGTCGAGCGACACGAAACGCAGCGATCGCAGCCGTGTCGTCCGCCCGGCGCTCCGCAGACGCCATTCGCGTACGAGCACGCCGCGGTGCATGTCGAGTGTGCGCCGCTGCTCGAGCAGCTCGCAGTGATCCAGGTCGAGCGTGGTCCCGTCGACGCGGAGCCGCAGCTGCGACCACTCGGGCGCCTTGACGAGCTCCGGTGTGGGCGCCGCGATGACCTGATGCTCGGGCGTCGCGGCCGACTGCGCGACGAGCTCGTGGACCGCATCGAAGACGCCATTCAGAAAGGTGGCCGGATTCGAGGCCGCGCTTCCCTCCTCGACGGCCGCCCGGACACCGCAGTAGCCGTTGACCAGGGCGCACACTGCCTCGACGCCGGCCTCTTTGTCGGGATGCCACCCGTCGATCTCGATCAGCCAGCGCGGGTCGCTGTCGACATCGAAGAGCGCGCGATCCGTCACGCCCCGCGCTCGAGTCGGCCTGCCCGCAGCGCCTCCAGCGAGACGTCGTCGAGCGACGTTACGACCAGATCGGCCCCGGCATCATCCAAACGATCCGCGTCGTCGTGTCGAGCGATTCCAAGTGCCGTCATCTTCCCGGCCTTGGCGGCCTCGATCCCGGACATCGCGTCCTCGACGACCAGGCAGCCCTCGGGAGAGCATCCCAACTCGCGGGCCGCCGTCTCGAAGATCTCGGGATGGGGTTTGCCCTGCGCGAAGTCGCGGCCGGAGACGTCGGCATCGAAGAGGTCGAGGAGGCTCATGCCCTCCGACACGAAATCGTAGCGCTTGCCTTGAGCGGCGGCGAAGGTGTCGAGCCGGATCTGCTTCAGGAACAGTCCAGCGTTCTTCGATGATGATGCGGCCGCGACCCGGATGCCCATGTCACGGACGGCGAGAATGAACCGCAGCGCATCGTCGAACCCCTCGAATTCGCCCTGCTCGATCAACGCGATGATGCGGTGTTGCTTGAGCTCGGCGTAGCGATGCACGCGCTGTGCGGCGTCGGGAACGCCGAGGTGAACCAGGGCGGATTCCGCTCCGGCGAGTCGCGGTTTGCCGCTGACGTGCTCGAGGTAGACCTCGTGGGTGAATCGCGAAGGGTGGTAGCCCGCCTGCTGTCGGATGTCCTGCCACTCGGTATCGAAGAGCTGGTTGAACGTCTCGATCCAGGCCCGTTCGTGTGGCGACTCGACGAGGACACCGTCCACGTCGAAGATTGCACCTGCAAAGCTCATGCTCGTTCCGTCCCCGAGTAGTCCGTGGGTGGAGGGGTCCTACAACCGCACCCAATCCTTGAGTTCCGGGTGTTCGAAGATCATCTTGTCCTGGATCGGCAGCGGCTGTCCGACGCCGGCGGCGACGGCGCGCTCGTACATCGCATGGGCGATGCCGATGTCGGTGAAGGCCAGGCCGACGGCATTGAAGTAGATGCGCTCGTCGTCGCGTTCCCGCCCGGGCTTCTCCCCGCTCAGGATGTCGATCAGGTTGCCGTGGATGTCGTCGTCGGTCAGTGCGCCGTCCTTGTACATTCGGCTGAGCGTCTGGGTGCGGTGCTTCACGGTGTCCCAGTCGTCACAGACCAGCTTGTCGCACTGCGCGGCGACGGCGTACTCGTCCTCCCAGCCGCCGACATGGCTATAGAAGGCCCCGGGCTTCATCCATTCGGCTTTCAACAATGGCGCCTGCGCACTGGTGGCCGTGACGATGATGTCGGCGCCATCGGTGGCGCGCTCGAGACTGGTGCCGGCGCCCTTCACGTCCATGTCCGGAAAGATCGGCGTCATCTCGTCGACGAACTGGGCCTCTTCTTCCTCGGTTTTTGCGCCGACGCGGCACTCTCTGAGTGACGGCAGGACCGTTTTCATCGCGATGAGGTGCATCTTGGCTTGCTCGCCGGCTCCGATGAAACCGATCGACTCCGAGTCTTTGCGTGCCAGGTGTCTCGCGGCCAGACCGCCCATTGCGCCGACCCGCATGTTCGAACAGAGCGTTCCTTCCATGAAGGCGATGGGAAAGCCGTTGACGATCTCCGAAAGAATGATGACTGCCGAGAGATTCTGGAGGCCGTAGGCGACCGGGTTCGGCGGGAAGACCGAGACCCACTTCACGCCGCACACCTTCTTCGAGCGGAAGGTCGCCGGTAGGCAGTTGATTCGTTCCTGGGTTTCGTCGTTGAAAATCTGGACGATCTTTTCCGGGAACAATACGTCGCCGGACGCGTAGAGTTTCATCGCCTCCTCGGCCGCGTCCATCGCCATGGCGATATCGAGGCAGCCGGCGGAGAGGAGGTCTTCCTGCGAGAAGTGCCGAGCCTGGATGGCGTGATTGCCGGGCATGGTGCGCTTTCTTACCACAGATTCGAGCGCGGAAAAGCATCGAGCTCACGCTGCACGGATCATCGGCGGTCCTTCTCCTCGGAAGTTGTCAGCGCATATGAGGAGGTCGTCGCTGGTCGGTTTTCCCGCTAGAATCGGGTGTGGTACACGGAGTCGCCGTCACAAGGAGGTACCCATGGCGAATTCAGGCCCCACCCGGATCGACAATCCGTCAGAGGTAGCAAGCCTGGTTGACGCCAGCCCGGTCGGCGACAGTCCGGACGAGGGTGTCGCGAACAGCCTGAGCGCGGAAGATCTCGTACGGCTCAATAGCAATCGTGGCATGCTCACGCTGCTGCGTCAGCGGGGCATCTCCGCCAAGCGAGCGCTGACCACGCTGCGCTACGAGGCCGAGTTGGAGAAGCTCCAGGTCGAGCTCGTGCGCCTCCAGCGAACGGTGCAGACCAGCGGTCGCCGCATCGCCATCATCTTCGAGGGCAGGGATGCTGCCGGCAAGGGCGGCACCATCCGACGCTTCATCGAGCACTTGAACCCACGCACGGCACGGACGATCGCGTTGTCCAAGCCCACCGAGGTGGAGCAGGGGCAGTGGTACTTCCAACGCTATGTGAATGCTCTGCCCAACCCGGGCGAGATCTGTTTCTTCGACCGCTCGTGGTACAACCGGGCCGTCGTCGAGCCGGTAATGGGGTTCTGTACTCCGGAGCAGTACGACCGCTTCCTCCAGCAGGTTCCCGAGTTCGAGCACATGCTCTACGAGGACGGCGTCGAGATCATCAAGTTCTGGTTCTCCATCTCCAAGGAAGAGCAGGAGCGCCGGTTCCAGTCGCGCAGACTGAACCCACTGAAGCAGTGGAAGATCAGCCCGGTTGACGACAAGGCCCAGGAGCACTGGGACCTCTACACGACGTATAAAGAAGAGATGTTCAGCCGCACCCACACCACCTTCAGCCCGTGGATCATCGTGAAGGCCAACAACAAGAAGCGAGCCCGGTTGGACAGCATGCGGTACGTGCTGAGTCGGCTTCCCTACACCGACAAGGACGACGCCGGCACGCCTCTGCATCCCGATCCGGCCATCGTCCGGCGCTTTCACCGTTCGAACAAGCAGATCGACTAGCCGCGCCCTGCGTCAAAGGTCCCGATCCTCATTGCGAAGGGGGCTGCGCGGGGCGGAAGTAGGAATTGATCTTGTCGACCTTCCGGTACTTCTCGATCAGTTCGTACCCGTGAGCGAGGAAGTATTCCATGACGGCGTCGCCGCTCGAGGCTTCGACGCAGCAGAGGTCTGGCTTGTAGCGTTGAATGTCGAACCCTTGCAGGGCGGCGGGCTCAGCGCCTTCGATATCCATCGACAGAAAGTCGACTTTCTCGACCCCGTGTTCTTCGAGGATGGTGTCGAGTGTCGTTGTCGTGCGCTGAATCTGCTTCTTCTCGCCGCCGAAGTCTCGAACCATCTCCTCATCGAGTGAGTTGACGGCTTTGCCCACGTGGAACGTGACGGTCTCTCCGTCCTTGTCGGCCACGACGCGCGCGAGGAACTTCGCATTGGGCCTGTGCTCCTTCCAAGCCGGTGCGTACTTGGCCATCGCGTCGATGCCGATGCCGGTCCATCCGAGATCTCTTTCCAGGAAGTACGTCGTGCTGTTGACTCGGGGGCGGAAGCAACCGACGTCGACAAAGAAGCCGTCCTTCTTGTCCTGAAAATAGTCTCGGATGACGAGTTCTTCGAAGCCTTGAGACCAGCGTGGTTCCTGATCCGCGAACCGAGCGGATAGTGCGGTGCGCCAATCGATATCGGGGCGCGCGAATGGCGGGTTCCAATTGAAGAGGCCGGCGCGATTGCCGTAGGCGGCCCGCTGCGCGGGTGTGAGGCGATCGGCGGCGTGAGGCGCGGACGCCGCCAGCGTTTCTGTGACGCGCTTCTCGTCCTCGGTAAGAGGGCGCGACGCGGACGCGATCTCCGTGCCGGACGTTGACCTCGATTCTTGGCAGGCCGTGAGAGGGAGTAGTACGGCGGTGATCGCCGCGGCGATCGCGCGGACGGAGACGCGACCTGCCCCCGGAGGAACTGGATCTCGTCTCGCGTATGACCGGGGATCTGCTGCCATGACTTGGCTACGGTGCGGACACGGCTTCCGACCCCGGTGCTGCCGACTCCACGCGGGAGTCGAGCCGGTAGACGAAGCGACTCTTGGGGAACCCTTCGAGCGTTCCGGGCTCGCCAGCGAGCACGGCCGTTGCGGGGTAGACCTTGCAGCCGAGGCGCACCCGCACACGGGGGTCGGCACGTATGTGATCCAGCCAGATGCGGCCTTCGGCTGGGTCGACATAGAGCTTGCCGTCCCGGACGACGTAGTTCAGCTCGACCGAGTAGGGATCGTCGGGCCGGGTTTCCAGGTCGAGAAACCAGCTGTCCGCGAAGCTCCAGTCCTCGACGGGCTCACGGACGATTTCCCCTTTGAGTCTTCCGCCGGGAAGCCCGAGCAGGGGGCTGCTGCAGCCGCTGACGCTTGCGATGATGAGGGCCGTTGCGAGCCCGAGCGCTACGCCGTGGATCCGCATGTTTTCGCCTCCATTGTCACGGCCGTCGCGCGATCGTGATGGCCCAACGTTCCAGCAATCGGGGGCCATCGCAACGGGTGGGCTCTCGGGGGCCATCCACGGTTGACCCGGTGACGCGGTTCCGGGTTACACTCCGCAGGCAATGAGCACGACCTATGCGGCGGCGCCTTTCGCTGACGACCGAGGCGCCTCGGTGCCGACGGTGGCAGTTGCGCGTGCCCGGTTGATCGCAGCACGCCTCCCGCTGTTCTCTCTGTGCTGGATCGGCGTTGGTATCCCGTGGCTGTTGTTCCACGTGAGGGATGGGCGGCTCGATCCGTGGGCGGCCCTGGCGCATACGGCCGTGATGGCCGGAGGATTCGGGGCGGCGATTCTGGTCGCCCGCCGTCATCCCGACAGCCCGTACGGGCGGTGGGCGACGGTTGCCGCATGCCTGCTGGGGGTAGCGTCCGCCTCGGCGTTGCTCGCATCCATGCACGGCTCGGGCGAGGTGCTGGGATTCTCCCATCTGCTCCTGTGTCTCGGATCAGCGTTGATGTTCGCGTGGGGGTGGCAAGCGGCATCGGTGCTTGCCGGCGGCGCCCTCTTTGCCTGGTGGGTCGTCGAGCCGTGGTTGCAGCTCTTTCTTCCGATCGAGGAGTTGTGGGTCGGGTGCGTGGCGGGGTCTCTGGTCTCGCTGGCGCTCGCGGAAACGTCGGCACGCTCGTTTCGCACGCTCTGGCACGGCCGTCAGGCCGAGCACGCTGCGCGTACCGAGCTCGAGGCTTCCCGCGACGCGTATCGTGATCTGGCCGAGAACGCCCGTGATCAGATTTGGCTCTCGGATCTCGATGGACGGATTCTGTACGTCAACGCGGCGTCGGCACGTTTTCATCGTGTTCCCGTCTCCGCTCTCATTGGTCAGTCCATGTTCGACATGATCACCGACCATGCGCGGAACCCCGACGCGACCGAGATATTGTGCGGTATCGTCCGAGGTGAGACATTGCCGCCGCTGCTGTTTCAGGTGAGACCGCGCTCGGGGGATGCGGAGGCGCAGTGGCACGAGGTGCTCGTGTCCGCGGTGCACGGTCCGGACGGGCGCGTGACGGGTCTCCGCGGCATCAGTCGCGATGCCAGCGAACGGGTGTATGCGGCCGAGAGGCTTCGCGAGAGCGAGGAGCGATTCCGCGGCGCGTTCGCCGCGACATCGGTGGGACTCACCATCACGGACACGGCAGGGCGCGCATTGCAGTTGAACGATGCGATCTGCGCCATGCTCGGCTATTCGCGAGACGAGCTCTCGGCCATGACGATCGATGCGGTGACGCACCCAGATGATCGCGCCGCCACGAATGCCGAGCGCCACCGGCTCCTGACCGGTGCGCAGCGGTCGTTTGCGCTGGAGAAGCGTTTCATCCGCCGTGACGGGCAGGTGGTCTGGGGGGCGATCAGCGTCTCGCCGCTGCGCGACGTGGACGGTACGCCAGTGGCCTTCATCGCGTTGGTGCAGGACATTACCGAGCGCCGCCTCGCAGACGATGCCTTGCGCCAGTCGCATCGGGAACTCCGCGAGAGTCGGGAGAAGCTCCGTAGGCTGGCCCGTCAGCAGACGACGATTCGTGAGGAGGAGCGCAAGCGGCTGGGCTTGGATCTGCATGACGACGTCTGTCAGGAGCTGGTCGGGATGTCGATCATGGTCGAGGCGCTCCGACGACGGTTGGGGCCCATATCGGAGGCGGACGCGGCGGATTTCGCCCGCATCGCGCGCGTCGCCAATGGGCTTGGCGACCATCTACGGTTGCTGGCGCACGAGCTGCGGCCCGTGCAACTTGGCGACCTTGGCTTGGAAGGGAGCTTGCGCTCTCTTGCGGGCGGCCTCTCGACGGACACGAGCGCCATCGAGGTCTTGTTCTCGACCGGCGTGCCTCGTTTCGAAGAGCAGACGGAAGTTGGCATCTATCGCATCGCCCAGGAGGCGCTCACCAATGCGATGCGCCATGCGGGCGCGAGCCACATCGAGCTGCTGCTGGCGGTCGAAGGCGACGTCGTGCGGCTCGAAGTGTGCGACGACGGGTGTGGCTTCGTCCTCCCGGAGGGAGGTGACGGCTTCGGTTTGTTCAGCATGGAGGAGCGCGCGTTGTCCCTCGGCGGGCACCTGCACGTGTGGTCGTCGCCCGGGACGGGCACGACGATTCGCATGACCTGCCCGGTGCACAGCGGCCGCGTCGCGGATCACGAGGCGGCCGCTCCGGTAGCGTCGCCCGCGCCCATGGCTGGATCCTGAGCGGCGCGCATCACGATCCGGATGCGCGTGGCTCTCGACATGTCCGTACTCGGGGACGGGTACGCGGATGCACGCGGTCGTACCGGTGTCTTCCGGGCGACGGAGGGGGTCGTGGCGGCGCTTGCCGCCCGCGCGGACCTCGACCTGCGACTCGTGTCTGGGCACGACTTGGCACGAGAGGCGCGCGCACGGAACTACGCCGTGCAGGCCTACCCGGCGGGGGTCCCGCCGTTCGTGTCGCGCTGGCGTGCGCCGGCGCCCCTGGCGGGAGTGATGCGGCCCGACAGCCGATGGCGCGAGCGGGCGCGTGCGAGCGCGTTCGCACGCGCGGTGTGGTCGGTGCTGAAGCCGTTGACGCGGACATCGCGGCCCTCCCTGGTCGATCACCGGGCCGACGTCTACCATTCCCTCTGGGATCCGCTGCCGCCCATCGAGCAGACGCATGCGCGCGTGCGCGTCCTCACGCTGTACGACCTGGTGCCGTTGATCCTCCCGGAATGCGTGGAGGAGTCGGTGGCGCGTTACCATCACGAGATCCGGGCGTCATTCCGTTCGGAGCACGATTGGCTCGTGTGTCCGTCCGCGTCGGTGCGGGACGAGCTCGTGGAGCATCTCGGCGTGCCGCCCGCGCGCGTCATCCTCGCCCCACTGGCGGCCGATGCGCGCTTCCATCCAGAGGCGGATGCCGGCGTGCGTGCTCGCGCCCGTGCCCGCTATGGCCTGCCGGACGCGCCGTACCTCCTCAGCGTGGCGACCATCGAGCCGCGCAAGAACCTTGCGCATCTGATCGAGTGTTTCTCGCGGGTCGTCGCGGAGACTCCCGGGTTCGATCTACATCTGGTGCTCGTGGGCCGGGAGGGATGGAAGACCGAGCGGATGCGGGCGGCGCACGCCGCGAGCGCGGCGCGCCGCCGCATCCATTTCGCCGGATACGTCGCCGACGAGGACTTGAGCGCGATCTACAGTGGCGCCCGCGCCTTCGCCTACATGTCGCTCTACGAGGGCTTCGGCTTGCCGGTGCTCGAGGCGATGCAGTGCGGCACGCCGGTCCTCGCGTCCGATCGGTCTTCACTGCCCGAAGTCGTCGGCGACGCCGGGGTCTTGATCGATCCCACGGACGCCGATGCGCTCTGTCAGGCGATCGTCGCGCTCGTTGGCGACACGACGGGTCGGGCCGCGCGACGGTTGCGTGGGTTGGCGCGGGCGGCGGAATTCAGCTGGTCGCGGTGCGCGGATCGGCTCGTCGAGGGATATCGGCGCGCGCTCGCCTCAGCGTAGGTGCGTAGGGCTCTTGCCGGGGCCGGCGGCGAGTCCGACGAGCATTCCCATTCCGTGACAGGCGATCAAGCCGGCGAGGAGCGGAACGCACGCACGCTGCCAGCCGGCGAGTCCACCCGTGGCTCGTAGCGCGTCGACGGTCTGGCGCAGCAGCCGCGGTAGGTGCGCGAGGTGCTGGCGGGCACGCTGTCGTCGCTCGCGGCCGGCAAGGGGGGCGGCGACGAGGCCTGTTGTCGTGCGGCCGTTGTGGAAGTGCGCCGCGAACGTGTTCAAGAACCCGTGCTCCTGCACGTGCTCCACCACGAGGCGGTCGTCGAAGGCGATCCGCCCGCGTGTCAGGAGGTGTTCGTTCAATGTGAATTCGAGCCACCCCGGCGCGGTGAGCGCGTTCGGGAGGACGCGGCGCTTGTAGGAGGCATTGGCAACCGCTGGTGCACGGTCGGTCAGTGACGCGTCGATCGGTGGTACGAACGGGGCGAAGGTGAGACCGAAGTTCGCGCAGTCGATGAGCCGCGCGGTGGAGCCGTTCACGACGGCCCCGCCGATCGCATCGGCGTCGGGATGAGCATCGTGTGAGGCGATGATGTGCTGGCACCAGTTCTGCCGCGGACGACAATGGTCCTCGGTGAAGGCGACGATCGCGCCTCGGGCGGCCGCCAAGCCCGCGGCCCGGAGCGCGAAGACCGACGCCCCAGGATGCGCGAGCCGACGCATATTGTGGCATTCTTCCGGAGGGAGCCCGGTCTCCGCGGCGGTGCCGTCGGCGACGATGAGTTCGGTGTCGGCGGCCGTGATTTGCGGACGGAGGAGGGTCACGCACTCGCGTATCGCCGGCCAGGGCTGTGTCGTGGCCACCACGACGGACAGGGTCACGGAGGCGCTCATGCGGTCTCCCCGGATGGCTGATCGGGATCGAGCAGCAGGAGCACGAAGCCCAGTGCGAAGAACAGCTCGGCGAGTTCTTCTTCTTCGTAGGTCGGCAGGTCGAGCATGAGGAGCGCGGCCGCGAGGAATCCCGGCACGAGAACGAGTGGCGGAACCACGACGTGCCAGCGACTCGCCCAGGCGCGGATCGTTGGGAGACGCCGCAGGATCGGTAGGGCGACACCGAACGCCGAGAGGCTGAGCGCGGCGACCCACTTCGTCGTCATGCCCGACCATTGCTGAAAGACGTTGTGCAGGTTGATCTCCCGCTGGTCGCTGTGTCGAACGAAGAAGTCGGGACTCTCGATGCCGAGCAGCCGTTGCCCCCAACTGAGCTCCTCGAGCGCGGCGAGCGCACAGAAACACCCGAAAGCGCCGTAGAAGCGCCAGATCGGATGGCGTCGGTTCCGCATGGTACGAGCGCGTAGAGTCGCGAGCGCGGCGGCTACGCCGAGCAGAACGACGGTCACCCATTCGACGACGCCGTCCTCGTCGAGGAGTCGCAGATAGGTGGCAGGGTCGCGCAGGTAGAGGAGGGCGAATCCCCCGAGAGGGAGCGGGAAGACCCAGAACACCAGCCGCCTGTAGAGATGGGGAGTCACTCGGGCAATGGCAGTCGGCCGAGCGAGGGCGCGAGGAAGCTTCCGAGGAGCAGCTCGCCCTCGAACTCGCGGGCGCTGGTGATCATCGGAAACCCGGCGGCCGGGTCTTGCAGGTTGGCGACCACGTTGCCGTCCAGATCGAGTCCGATGACGAAGCCGTAGTGTGCCAGTGACGGCCGGGGCAGGAGCCGGAGCGCTCGGTAGAGGACCTTGCGCATGAAGGGCGTTTGCGGGAACACGTCGAGGGTTGCGGTCCGCGGGATGAAGTGCGCGACCCAGAAGCGATCCCGTCCGTTGAAGGTGATGTTGTCCGGGCAGCCGGGCAGCTCCTCGATGAAGGGCTCGCTCTCGCCCGCGCGCGGGCCGGTCAGCCAGAGGCGGATGATGCGGTAAGAGAAGGAATCGTTCACCAGCAGGAACGCGTCGTCGGGTCCGAGGGTGAGGCCGTTTGCGAAGACGAGTCCCTCGAGCTGGACAGTCGTCTCGCGGGTGCGCGGATCGTAGGTGAGGACTCGCCCGGTGGCATGGCGATCGAGGAGCATCGCGAACGCATCGTCGACGGCGAAGCGAGAGCCATCGGTGAACCAGATGCGTCCATCCGAGGCCACGATCGCGTCGTCGACGAAATGCAGGCTCGTGTCGCCGACGCGATTGGTGAGGAGACCAACCGTACCCGCCGGGTCGATCGAGAGCAGGCCGCGGTGGGCATCGGCCACGATCAGGTTGCCGGTCGCGTCGAAATCGAGGCCGAGTGGTCGCCCCCCGGTGTCGGCGAATTCCTCGACGGCGTCGGGGCGGTCACGGTGGAAACGGACGATCCGACCATCGTCGAAGCCGGTGTAGAGTCGGCCGGCCGCGTCGCGCGCGACGTCCTCAGGGCCGATACCGGCACCTGCGAGGAGCGGCTCGATCGCGGCCAGGGCGTCGTTCGGTGCGAAGCGGCCGGTGAAGCCAGGATTGGCCGGTGGCGTCCACGCGATCGGATCGATCGGGACGGGCCAGGCGAGCAAGTAGATCGCCAGGGTCGCAAGCGAGGCTGCGAGGAACCGAAGCGCGGATCGCATGACGCCGCTCCTAGCGTGCTCCTTCAGGACGGCCGCGCGGCACGCTTCTTCAGCTCGAGTTTGGCGATGGCTTCCCGGTGCACCTCGTCGGGCCCATCGCCCATGCGAAGCGCGCGCATGCCGGCGAAGATATTGGCGAGCGGCAGGTCCTGGGACAGGCCGGCGGCGCCGTGTACCTGGATCGCACGGTCGATCACGCGGAGAGCCATGTTGGGTGCGACCACTTTGATCTGTGCGATCTCGGAGCGCGCGGCTTTGTTGCCGACCGTGTCCATCATGTACGCCGCCTTCAGGGTGAGGAGGCGTGCTTGCTCGATGTCCATGCGGGACTCCGCGATGTGGTGGCGGGTGATGCTCTTCTCGGCGAGGGTCGTGCCGAAGGCGGTGCGGGAGAGTGCCCGGTCGACCATCAACTCGAGCGCCCGTTCGGCCATGCCGATGGCGCGCATGCAGTGATGGATGCGACCCGGTCCGAGGCGACCCTGTGCGATCTCGAACCCGCGGCCCTCACCGAGCAGCATGTTTTCTTTCGGGACGCGCACGTCGCGAAAGGTCACCTCGGCCTGGCCGCTCGGCGCGCCGTCGAAGCCGAGGACGCACATCGGGCGGCCGACCTCGATCCCGGGCGTATCCCGGGGGACGAGAATCATCGAGTGCTGCTGATGGCGCGCGGCGCTGGTGTCGGACTTCCCGAGAAAGATGAAGATCCTGCACCGTGGATCGCCGGCGCCCGAGATGTACCACTTGGCGCCATTTACGACGTACTGGTCGCCATCGCGCGTGACGGTCGAGGCGATGTTGGTCGCGTCCGACGACGCGACTGCCGGCTCGGTCATCGCGAACGCCGAGCGGATCTCGCCCGCCAGGAGCGGCCGCAACCATTGGTCCTTCTGTGCGGGCGTGCCGTAACGCTCGAGGACCTCCATGTTGCCGGTATCCGGGAAGCTGCAGTTGAAGAGCTCGGGCGCCATCAACGAGCGTCCCATGATTTCGCACAGCGGGGCGTACTCCAGGTTGGTGAGTCCCGCGCCAGCCTCCGACTCGGGCAGGAAGAGGTTCCAGAGGTCGGCGGTCTTCGCCTTGTCCTTCAGCTGCTCGATGATCGGCGGAATCGTGAAGCGCGTGGGGGCGTCGGCGATGAACTCCTCGACGACCCGTTCGCTCGGGTACACGTGTTCGTCCATGAACGCCGTGAGCCGCGCTTGCAGCTTCTTGACCTTGTCCGAGTATTCGAAGTGCATGACGTCTCCCTGTGCGGCGGCTTACTTGTCGAGATACTTCGGATTGCTGATGGCCAACCGCGCACGCACAGCCTCCCGGAGGTGGGTGTGGAGGGCGCGGTCGTCGACGGCAATCTCGCCGTCGCGGATCCGGCGCACCAGTTCCGCGTCGAGTGCCGCCGGTGTGTCGTGGGTTCCGAGGAGCGCCGTCAGGCGTGCCTGCACCGCCGCCGCTGCCGCGGGGCCCTGTTGCAGTTCGCGAAGCGCGATCGCCAAAAGATTGGCGGCGATCCGTACTTCGAAGGCTCCGTGGCCGCTCATTGTGGGGAGGAGCGTGTCGTGGAGGAACGCGCGAACGGTTTCGATCAGTTCCTCGGTATTCGGGCGGTCGTCAGCCATCGCGGGTTACCCCATCAGTTCGAGGATGTCGTGCTCGGTTTCAGCGACGCGCCGGCCGATGGCGGCGGCCTCGACCGAGCGCTGCACGCCGAGTAGGTGTGCCATGGCGCGCGCGACACACAAAGCGCCCCACTTGAGATTGGCCAGGACCTCCCAGAATCGGACTGTCTCGGGGTCGATCGGTCCACCGCCGGCCTCCTCGTAGGCACGGTAGAAGAGGTCGCGGGGGCCGAATCCGCCGACCTCGGCGTCGACCTTCCCGAAGCGCCACGGCTTCAGGCACACGAAGGCCACGTCTTCCATGGGGTCGCCGATATGCGCGTACTCCCAATCGAGAACGGCGCGCAATCCCTCCGGCCCGACGAGGAAGTTGCCGTTGCGAAAGTCGCCATGGACCAGTCGCTGGGGCGGCGCCGCGGGTGTCCGTTCGTCGAGCCAGCGGAGCCCGAGTTCGAACACCGGTCGGGGCGCTGGTCCGAGCGCGGTCATACGCCGGACGATGTCGATCTGTCGCGCGGGCGTGCGCTCGGGCAGGTGCGGGAGTTCCGCGGGAGACAGCGCGTGGATCTTCGCGAGCACGGTGCCGATATGCGTCGGCATGATCCGTCGGGCTTCGGCGTAGGTCTCCTCGCGGAGGAGCCGCTGCGGCAGTCCCTCGCCCTCCATACGTTCCATGACGAAGCAGCTCGCGAGTTCTTCAAGCTGATCCGGGAACGCCACGGGGTGCGGGACGGGCAGTCCGGCGTTAGCGAGTGTCTGGAAGAGCGCGAACTCGCCGCGGCGATCGAGGTCGTCGTCGATCCCGATCAACGACGCCAGAGTCGGACGACCCTTGTCGGCGAAGTCGCGACGGAGAATCAAGGGACGGAGTGCGCCGTCGGCAACCACGGCGTCGAACGCCCAGGTCTCACGCGAGGCTCCACCGGTGAGACGTCGCAAGTCCTCGATGCGGACGTCGCCGCCGAGCGGCGTGCGGAGCGCCGCCGCGAGCGCGCCGGCCAGTCGTGTGGTCGCGTCGTCCATCGTCGCGACCTGTAGCCTTCCCGCCGGGCGCTTGTCCACAGCGTTGCCTCGCGCGTACCGCGCCTGCGTTGCGGTACGCCGCGCGCTGGCCGCGCTCCATCCGGGGCCCCTCGGCATCCCCGCGTGGAGCGCGGTTTGATTAGTCGCTCGGGAACGAGAAGGCGTACTGCAGGCCGGCCGTCACCAGATAGTCGGTCTCGAGCTGGGGCCCGTCGAGCGATTGATAGACCGGAAGACCGCCCTCGACCGCGATCCGGAGCCCCTTGAACATTCCGCTCGGGACCGAGCCGTTCAGGCCGAAGAGGAGATCGAGCCGGCGCCCGCCGCGGCGGTCGGGATCGGCGGTCGGGACCATCGCGGGGTTGAGCTCGGGATCTTTGCCGTGGAGGTTGAACCAGATCTGGCTGTTCAGCCGTATCGACGCGCTCAGCCAGTCGAGAAAGCGGTAGGCACCCCAGAGGCTCATGTCGATACGACGACCGAGCCGGTAGTCCTCGCTGTTGGTTGCGAGGCGAAGCGTGCCGAGGGGCTGGAAGCCCCACGAATAGCGGTCGAGTTGCCCGAGGTAGGTCACGCCGGGGAGCAGGTCCCAGGTGCCGGAGCCGAGCTGCATGGGGTAGGGGAGCTTGGCATCGTCGGCGGCGGGCGTGTCGTCGCGCTCGTTCACGGACCCGGTGGGCATACTCAGGCCGGCGTTGAGATGGAGCGAATGGATCTCGTCGCTCCAGATTCGGTACAGTCCGGTCAAGCGGAAGTCGCCCGGGCCCGTCGAGCGCGTCGTGAACTTCGCGCCCATGCGTGTGCGGTGATCCATGGAGAGATGGATCACAGGAAGCATCGCCATCAGCGTCAGGCGATCGGTCGGCGCGTACATCGCGCTCAGCATGTGCATCTCCATGTTCATGTTGATCGGTGCGACCGGGAAGTCCGCCAGGACGTCCGACGTCGAGAGCCGATCGGTGCCGTCGCGGTTGTCCGCCATGCGCATGAACATGAACCGATACGACAGCATCCATTCCCCGGCATGGTGCACGTGATCGCCCATGACGCCGATGGGCGCGTGTCCGTCGGGGCGGTCCGTCGTGTAGCCGGCGCACCACGAGGGCAGGCCGAGTGTCAGGACCAACACGATGACCGCGAGCGTTGAACGATGCGACATGATTTCTCCCCCCAGAGCGAGTGTGGGCTCCTTGCTATCCTGAGGCGGCGCCGTGCGCACTGCGACAAACGGTCGCGCCCCTGCGACAATTCGCCGCAGGGGCCGCGATCAGGTCCGTGGCGGGTACTTCTGGAGCTTGCGTTGCAGGGAGCGGCGATGGAGACCGAGGCGCCGCGCTGCCGCGGAGACGTTGCCACCGCAGTCGCTGAGGACGCGGTTGATGTGTTCCCACTCGGTGCGGGCGAGGGACGGCGGATCGGCTGGGATCGCCATGCTCGACGGCCCGCCGAAGGCCGCCAGGATGTCGTCGGCGTCCGCCGGCTTGGGTAGATAGTTCGTGGCGCCCAGGCGCATGGCTTCGACCGCCGTCGCGATGCTGCCGTACCCGGTCAAGACCACGATTTTGGTGGCAGGATCGAGTGCGCGGAGATCGCGGACGACCTCGAGCCCCGTCCGCCCTGGCATCCTGAGATCGACCACGGCGAACTCTGGGGAGTCGCGACGCGCCTGCGCGAGGGCCTGTTCGTAGTCGGCCGCCGTCGCGACCTCGTAGCCCCGTGTCCGGAACGCACGGGCGAGGCGCTCACGGAGTACCTCGTCGTCGTCGACGATCAGCATGAGCGGCAGCGCCGCGGGCTGGCCGGATCCCGTGTTTGCCACGATGCGGTTATCGCGGTCCCTGGACGGTGGATGCAACCGCGCGCGGGTGGTCGGGGGTGACCGCCGACGGGAGGACGAGGGTCACGGTCGTGCCGGTGCCCGGCGCGGAGACGAGCTGGAGTCGCCCCCCGAGTTGTTCGAGGATCGCGCGGGTCAGGAACAAGCCAAGGCCCATGCCGCTGGCCGACTCGCGGTCGGCCTTGGTCGTGAAGAAGGGCTCGTCGGCGCGGGCGAGGACCTCCGGCGTCATGCCCCGTCCCTGATCCCGAATGTCGATCCGGATGCTCGCGTCGTCGCTCGCGATGGCAACCGTCACCGGGGCGTCGGGCGGTGAGGCTTCGCAGGCGTTCTTGACGACGCTCCGGATCGCACGCGTGAGCGCGCGGACGGGTACGCGGACGATGTGATCCTTCGCGTTCTCCGGGACCTCGATCTTGATGCGGTCGTTCGTGCTGGCGCCGCGCACGGCATCCTCGATGAGCGATGCCAGGCTGACGGCGGCCGCGGCTTCTCCCGTGCTGCCGCCGGCGTCGGCCGACATTTGGTCGAGGATGTCCCGACAGCGCGTGACCTGGCTCCGGATCAGGCGCGCGTCCTCCACGGTGTCGGGTGTGCCGCTGACGGCGAGCTGTCGCTCGAGCTCACGGGCGACGACGGCGATCGTCGAGAGCGGCGTGGCCAGCTCGTGCGCCGCGCCGGCCGCCAACGTGGCGAGCGACGCCAAGCGATCCTCCCGCGCGCGCCGTGCCCGTGCCGCGGTGAGTTCGGCATCGCGCGCGGCGAGCGCACGCGTCACCCGTTGGATGAAGTACACGATGAAGCCGGCGGTGACGCCGAACGCGACCCACATGCCCCGCAGATGGACGAGCATGGAGTCCTCGCCGTGGTGGGCATGTTCGGCGCTCCCGAGCGCGAGTGGATGGTGATCGAAGAAGAGCACCGCGAAGCAGGAAAGTGAGAACGCGGCCAGCGTCCACGCGCGCGCCGGGCGGAGCACGACCGCGCCGAGCGCCGCGTTCACGAGATAGAGGAAGCTGAACGGATTGAAAGGACCGCCCGTCAGGTAGAGGAGCGCGGTCAACAGCAGCACGTCGAGCAGCATGACGCCGTCGATCGTCGCCTCGCTGATCGGGGTGCGGCGGCGGAGCCTCCCCTGGCAGGCGACGTTGCTGACGAGGGCCAGCGCGAGAATCGCGAAGATCGGGCCGAGTGGCAGCGCGATGCCGCCAGCGTAGTGCACCAGCAGGATGATCACCGCCTGGCCGAGCACGGCTCCCCACCGGAGTGTTACGATCCAGGAGAAGTTGATGTTTTCGCGCGACTGCATGCGGTGATGCCCAGTGCGCCCTTACGCGTCCGGGGCGGCCTCGACCGCGCCCACGTGGGTCGCGAAGAAGGTCGCGAGATCGCGTCCCGCGACTTCTTCCGCTACGGCACGGAGACGCGCGTTCGTGATCGGTTGTGGGTCGTGCGCCAAGGTGACGAGGACGCTGTCGAGCGATCGGCGCTCCCGGGTGGCCGTGCGAATCTCGGCGTCGAGTGCCCGCAGCACCGTGACGGCGCGGGCGGTCACGGCGCCGTGTGCGTCGCCGGTGGTCAGGCGATCGGCGGCGCGCCCGCGTATCGCGATCTTCTCCAGCGCGCGCCGATGGCGGCGGCGGCTCACGGCTTTGGAGCGCACCAGCAACTCGAGGCCGTAGTACTCGGCGAGTCCCTCGACGATCCAATCGCTGCGGGCATCGCGCGCCGTGCCAACGACGGCGTGCATGACCTCATGGAGCAGCGGCGAGGTGAGGTCGTTGGTGATCAGGGGGCGATCGGCGTGGACGTAGAGCGACTGCGGGGCCGACAGGCCGCCGCGCCACATGGGATCGTTGGCGGCGACGACCGTCAGACGTTCCGGGAGCTCGGTGAGAATCAGGCGCAGCTTTGGGAGGGTGAGCCGCAGGAGCGCGAGCAGGTCGTTGCGACGGACGTTTTCGCCGATCGGGGCGGCGATGGTGACACGCATGCCCGCGATGGTTTCGCGGAGAATGCCGAGGTGACCGGCGATGATCCACGAGGTCGGGCGATCGAAATTCCTGGACGGGTCGGCAAGGTCGAACGTATCCGTCTCGAGGGGCGCGTGGCCGGTGACGATCTTCCAGCGCGTGGGGGCGTGGATCGTGAGCGTCGAGCGCGAGTGCGCGTCGTTGTCCCAGCGGACGCGCACCGTGGGCACGATATCGTGACCACGGAAAAGGGCCCACGTGTCGGTGCAGCGCGCATCGTAGCCGCCGCTTTTTCGCTGGTGATCGAGTGCCACGGTGTAGCGTACCGAACCGCCCCTGCCGGGCGGGATCCACTCGACCTGCTGCGCGTTGATCGCGAGGGCGCCGTCCGCCTCCCACTCGCGATAGCGGCTCGGGTCGTTGCGGAAGCGCAGCCACTTGAGGTCGCCGTGATGGTTGCCGATGGCGATCGTGACGCGGGCATCGTGGGTCGCGGGCCGTAGCTGCACGTCGTACGAGACCTCGTAGATCGTCGGTGCGTCGGTGGCGCGCAGGGGCGACGTGAGGAGGAGCAGCGCCGCGAGCGCAGCGGCCAGCACCATCAGGGGTCGGCGGCGCCAACGTATTTCAGCGCCTGCGGGTGAGCCTGCCTCCATGGGAGAGATCGGTTCCCATACGACTGTCGGGTCGTCAAGTCGGCTGCGAGCACGGGTTCGACGATTGCGCACTCGCCGACCGGTCGTCAGAATCATGCCCGTACCGGAAGCGTAGTTCGGGAGGGAGAAACTCATGGTGGATCGCTCGGCAGAGCCTGCGACGGGATCGACAGCGTCACGCGCCGGGCACGCACCGAAGGTGTGGCGCTTTGGTGTGGCGGTGCTGCACGGCATTGAGCGTCACGAGCTTTCCACGCGCGCGGCCGCGCTGACCTACGGGACCTTGTTCAGCCTCGTCCCGATGCTGGCCGTCGCCTTTGCGATGTTCAAAGCGTTCGGCGGTCTCGAGCAGGCCAAGGACGTCCTGCTTCCCCGTCTGCTCAGCTACATCGCGGTCGGCTCGCACGGAGTGGTCGAACAGCAGATCGATGGCTTCATCCAGAACATCCATGGGGGAGCGATCGGCAGTGTGGGCACCGTGATGCTGTTGCTCGGTGTCGTCTCGCTCATGAGTCAAATGGAGCACAGCATCGATCGGGTGTGGGAGGTGCCGGTGGGGCGGTCGTTTCTGCAGCGGGCCGCCATGTACTGGACGACGGTGACGGTGGCGCCCACCCTGGTGCTGGCCGGAGTGAGCCTGCCGACGACCCTGGCACGGTTCGAGCCCCTTGCCTGGATTGTGCAGGGGCAGGTCGGGCAGGCGATCTTTTCCGTCCTCGTGCCGTTGGCGCTGGTCTATCTCGGCTTCACGACGCTCTATCTGCTCGTGCCCAATACGCATGTCCCGATCCGTGCCGGCGTGATCGGGGGCGTCGTTGGGGGGAGCTTGTGGCTGACGGCCGTGTACGGGTACGCGCTCTACGCCAGCGTGACGGTGACCTACTCCAAGATCTACGGATCGCTCGGCGCGCTCGCGATCTTTCTGCTCTGGATCTACGTCACCTGGATGATCGTGTTGCTCGGTGCCGAGGTCGCAGCGCTCGTGGATCGGCTGGCGACGCTCGATGACACCGACGATGTCCCCCAGCCGAGCCCAGCCGCGCGCGAGCTGGTCGCGCTGCGGGTGATGTCGGCGATCGCACGGTCGTTCATCGCGGGCACGGGGGCGGTGACGCAGAACGAGATCGCGCTTCAGATCCCACTCCAGCGTGGATTGGTGGCTGGCGCCGTGGCCGAGCTTCGCGCCTCGGATTCACTGATCCTGGAGGACGCCACGGGGAGACTTGCCCCGGCACGGGATCCCCACGGCCTCTCCGCGGCAGCCGTGATCGCCGCGCTCCGCGATCACGGCGATCCGGCGCGATGGCACGCCGATGATCAGGCCGGTCGAGAGATCGAGACCCTTGGGCGGCGTGCGGGGGAGGCCTCTGACCGAGTCTGGGGGGCCGTGACCTTGGAGCAGCTTGGGATCTGAGGCGGAGGCGTGTGTGCGCACTTGCCGCAGCGTTGGCGCAGCCAGTGCGCTGGGCTCGCCGCGAGGTCCACACGCCGCACCGGGTCGAGGCCGCCGAGCCAGAAATCCGCGCGAGTTGGAGACTGGATGGTGTACAGCCTCCGGAGGCCGTGTCATCATCGATACCTATCGGACGGAAGCGTGGACGACGGAGGCGTGCAGAAGGTGGTCAAGGTGGAGAGTCATGGCCGGTGAGTTGGAAGCGCAGATTCGTCAGATCGTCGCCGACCACCTCGGCGTCAACGCCGATGACTTGACGCCGGAGGTCTCGCTCACCGACGATCTCGCGGCCGATTCCCTCGATCTGTTCGAGCTTGCGGTTGCGCTCGAAGAGGAACTCGGCGTCGACGTGCCGGAGTCCGCACTCGAGCAGACCCGCACCTATGGCGAGGTGGTTGCCGTGACCATGGCTGCGCTCGGCCGCGCGCGGCGCGTGACCGAGCGAACGAGCAAGAGTCCCGCGCCTCCCAAATCCAAGACGACGGCTGCGGATCGTCGTAGCCGTCGCGTCGCGTAAGTCGTTCTGAAGAGACGATCCCCGGGCGAGGGCCGCGCTTCAGGTCGTCCACGTCGTAGCGACGCTCGGGATGGATCGCATCGCACTCCCGCGGGAGTGCGTTTCCCGCCCGAGGTTGCTACCAGTTCCGACCGCTCATCCGGAGCTTGGTGCGGAATCCGCCGAGCGCGGTCTTGAGTTCCGCAACGCGTTCGGGGTGGCGATCGGCCAGATTGGTCGTCTCCCCAGGGTCAGCGATCGTGTCATACAGTTCGAATCGCTCCGGCGTGTCGAAGCCGTGCATCGGGTAGTTTTTGGTCGGGACCGCTGGGCGCCCGGCCGGGGTGTGGATCAACTTCCAGCGCCCAGCGCGCACGGCGAAGGGATGGTTCTCGCGCGGGCCGACGGCAAACGCCGTCCCCGACATCGGGGTGTCGGGGCGGAACAACGCGCGTGCGAAACTCTTTCCGTCGACGGGGGTCGCGTCCTCGGCCTCGGGCGCGACGCCGACGATTTCGTAGATCGTGGGTGCCACATCCACGGCGCTGACCTGCCGCTCCAGCACGGTATCGCTCGGCAGAACGCCGGGCCACGACAGGAGCAGAGGCACCGTGAGCGTCGTGTCGTAGAGGAACCAGCCATGTTGGAAATACTCGTCGTGCTCGGTCAGGCTCTCGCCGTGGTCCGCCGTGAGCACGACCATCGTGTCGGCCGGATCGATCGCCCCGAGCAACCGCTCGAGCTGCGCGTCCGCGAAGCGGATTTCCCCATCATAGCGGCGCACGAAGTCTGACGGGCGCGCCGGTTCCCCGAGAAACTGCTGGTACTTCGGAACGATGCCGAGGCCGAAGTTGCCCACACCTGGTGGAATCGGTGTGTCGGCGCCGAAGGCGTCGGCCGGATATGTGAATCCATCGCTCCAGGACGGCTTGGCCGAGATGTAGGGTCCGTGCGGGTCGATCAGATGAATCCACACGAACCAGGGCGTTGCCGGGGCCGCGGCAATCCAGGCGGCGGCGAGGGTGACCCCGCGATCGTCGGAAGGCGCCAGCGGGTTCTTGTGGCGAAACGCTTCGAAGTGTTCGAAGCCCTGATCGAAGCCCCGATCGGCGCCGAGGAGCGTATTGCCGATGAAGCCAGCGGTCGTGTAGCCGCTCTCCTGTAGGCGTTCGGCGATCGTGCTCACGTACGCCTGGAGGGTGCCACGGTTGGCCACGACGCGCGTGCGGTACTGGTACATGCCTGTCAGGAGGGAGGCCATCGCGGGCGCCGTCTCAGGCGCGCTGGCCACGCAGGTTGCCACGCGTACACCGGAGGCGCTCAGCCGATCGATGATCGGGCTCGTCGGAGTGCCGTAGCCATACGCGCCGAGGTGATCGGGTCGCAGCGTGTCGATGCTGATGAGGAGCACGTTCGGTTGCCGGCCTTGTGGTGTCCGGAGCGGAAAACGAACCTCGGACCGATCGCAACCGCTCGTGGCGATGGCGGCCGCGAGCAGCATCGGCAGGAGCAGCACGGCCGATCGCCATACCCGCCCGAGACAGTGCCTAGCCGGGTTCCGTCGTGGCGTGGTGCATGCTGCGCCTTCCATGGGCACGGGTACGCGGACTGGATCTGAATCGGTGGGAGACGCCACGAGTCCGCCGCTTGGCCGGGACGCGACGGTGGTCTTTCTGCTGTCGCTCGGCGTCCTGATGGTCGAGGTCTCGCTCACGCGCCGCTTGTCTTATTCGATTTCGTATCATTTTGCCTAGGCGCTGCTACGGATCGGTGACGGTCATGGTGGCGTCGTCGCCCGAGTCACTCGACGAGATGCCCGTCAGCGGATCGACGACCGAGATGATCGCGCTGCCCGCACTGTGCGCGACGATGTGGCTTCGATGCCCATCGAGGTTCGTCGCCTCGACCACCCCGGGGTCGTCGGAGAGGTAGTCGACATCCTGGGTGAGGTTGGTGGTGCCCCCGCCAGCGTGTTCGCCGCGCACGGTGAGTTCGTACTCCTGACCAGGGGTGAGCTCGAACGGATTCGGGGTGATGATCAGGCGTTGGAGTGCCCCGAGGACGACCAGGATCGCGTCAGCGCCGGCCGCGGTCGAGGTGAGTCCCGACAAGGGCTCGGTCACCGAGATGAGGGCGACACCCGGTGTCGCGGGGAGGATCAGGCTGCGTTCGCCGATCGGGTTCGGGGCGGTTGCCACGGCCAGGTCGCTGGAGGACCACACCACGTCCTGGGTGAGATTGATCTCGGCGCCGTTGACGTCGCGTCCAACTGCCGTGAAGTAGGTTGGGCGCCCGGGATCGCGGACCTTGCCTGCCTGCGCGATGCGGACGCTCTCCAGCGTATCGAGCACAGTCAAGACGGCGTCGTCGCCGGTGTCGGTCGTGCTCAGGCCCGCCGAATTGGTGGCGGTGATCATCGTGGTGCCGGGGCCGACTGCTTCGATACGGCTCGCGTCCCGGAAGGCGTTCGGGGCCACCGCGACCGCCGGGTTGCTCGATGTATAGGTGAGATCCTGGGTTGCGACCTCGGTGAAGCCGCCTTCATAGTGTGCGAGGCCCAGAAAACGTGCCACCTGTCCTGGCAGTCGGCGCGTCGTGTCCGGGGTAAGGCTGATGCGCTGCAGTGGCCCGCGGACACCGAGCGTCAGGTTGTCGCCGCTGTCGTCGGTGCTGATGCCGGTCCGTCGGTCCGTGGCGACGACGATCACGTGGCCGCCACCCACGCCGATGAGGTCGAGCCCGTCGGTGTCCGGATCGACGTCCGCGATGGCGGGGTCGCTCGATTCGAGAAGAATGTCCGCAGGCTCGAGGGCGGCGCTGCCATCGCCGAAGAGGCCGATCATGCTGTAGCGTGCGCGCTGGCCAACCTCGATCATGGACGTGCGCAAGCCGAAGAAGATCCGCTGGAGGCCGTGTAGTCCCCGCACGTTGTGCGGCGGCGCGATCAAGCCGGTGGCGACATGGGTCGCGGAGATTTGGGCCGTGCCGCCGCCGATGACGTCGAGGAGTCCGGGGTCGTTGGGGTCGTTCGGCGTCGTGACGATACCGGGAGCGTTCGACGCGAAGACGACCTCGTCGGTGACATCGGCGAAGCCGCCGCCTTGATATCGCCCAATCGCTCGCATGTGGCCGGTGCCAGGCGCGCGGATCGTGACCCGGTCGTTCGGCTCGACCAAGTCTAGGAAGATCGCATCCAGCGGACCGAAGACGAGCACGGACGGGGTGATCAGGGCGGCGATGCCGCTGTTCGGCTCGACGGCGGTCACCTGCGTCGTGCCGGCGCCGACGGCGTCGATCCGGCTGCGGTTGCCCTCCGGATTGGTGGCGACGGCGATCGACGGGTCGGTCGTTCCCCAGACCACGTCCTGCGTTAGCCCGCGCGTGACGCCATCGGGGGCATAGGTTCCGACGGCCGTGAACTGCTTCGACTCACCCGGAAAGAGGCGCGGTGGACTCGTCGTGATCTCGATCGACTGGAGCGGTCCCGTGGCGATGAGTTGCGCGTCATCGCCACTATTGG
The DNA here is from genome assembly GCA_029262315.1 of Deltaproteobacteria bacterium. Taxonomy (GTDB): domain Bacteria; phylum Desulfobacterota; class Binatia; order UTPRO1; family UTPRO1; genus JAJCZP01. Next base: position 39,726 of record JAJCZP010000227.1, read on the forward strand.
CGGTGCTGACCCCGCTTGCGGGGTCGCGCGCGGTGATCATCGTCGTCCCCTGGGCCAGGATGTCGATCCGGTTTCGGTCCGTGGGATCGTTTGGCGCGATCCCGACCGCGGTATCGCTCGACGTGTAGACGAGTTGGTCGGAAATCTCCGCGGTCGAGCCATCGCTGTAGTGACCGGTGGCGAAGAAATGCTTGGCCTCACCCGGGAGGCGGGCGATCTCGGGCGGGCGGAGCGAGATGCGCTCGAGGGTGACCGCCGGCGTGCCGAGAGGTGCTGGGGTGACGGTCGTGGTCGGCGTGACTGTCGCGCCCGCGGTGCTGGTGGGTCCAACCGCGGTGCCGCTCGGTCCGGGGGAGGCGATTGGCGTTGGGCTCGGGGTTGCGGCGGGGTCGAGTGACGGTACGCAGAACTCGAACTCCTTGGCCAGCTTGAGGACCTCGTCGCCGAACTGATTGTGTGTCGAGACCAGACGGCTCTGGAAGCGTGCCTGGCGCGGGCTGGTCCGTGCCAGCTTGGCGGCGTAGCAGAGCAGCGTGCCGGGCGTGTTCGGTGCGTCGGGATCCTCGTCGTTCTTGTTGGCCGGGAGGCATACGCGCGTCGGCTTCTGGAGGTTGAACAGGCGTTCTCCGAACGCGTCGGTCACCGAGATCGCGCGTGGTGTCGGTGCCGGGCCTGGCGCCCCGCGCGGTCGTCGCGCCAGGCGTGCCTTGTAGCAGCGGAAGTGGCCGACGTCGGTCGTGTCGAGCGCCGCGGCGCCGCCGCTGCCGTCGACGGCGGCGGAGGGGACGAGGAGGTCGTGCGCGGCATTGAGGAGCATCTCGAAGTGCCCCAGCTGGTTTTCGACTTGCAGGGCCCGCTTCGCGAATCGGGGCTGGTTGGGGCGCGTCCGGGTTCGCTTCGCTTTGTAGCCCTCGAGATGGGTTTCGGTGTCGACGATGCCTTCGCCATTCTTGTTGGCGGGGACGCAGAGGGTCGTCGACTTCGTGAGATCGACGAGATGCTGGTCGTTCGGGAGCGCCGAGGAGAGTGCGTCGGTGACGGTGACGCCGGCGCGCGGCTCGAAGCGAGGAAAGGCGGCCGCGCCGCGCGGCGGACGGGCCTTGCGTGCCGTGTAACAGAGATAGTGATCGTTGGCGGTCGTCGCGCCAGCGGCGACGGACGAGGCGAGTGTCAGCGCCGCGAGGATGGCGATCGCGATCAGCGACGCGAGGCGTGCGGAGCGTTCGTAGCGCATCACGTGAACAGCCCCGGAAAGCGTGCGGCGTCGACGTCGAAGCCCGGCAGGATCGACCGGCACTCGCGCAGGCCGACGCCCAGGTGGGCGTGCAGGATTTCCGCGAACACGTCGCGAAAGTCGGTCGTGACCGGGAGGTCTTCGCCGCGGAAGAGCGCGTCGGGGGCGAGGCCGGGCCAGCGGTCGTCGCGGGTGAGCACACGCCCGCCGGCAACTCCACCGCCGAGCGCCAGCATCAGCCCACCATGACCGTGCTCGGTTCCGCCGGTGCCGTTCTCGCGTACGCGGCGGCCGAACTCGCTCATGCAGAGGGTCAGGGTGTGGGTGGCGTGTGTGCCGAGGTCGTCGTGGAACGCCCGCAGCGCTGCCGCCAGCTCACCGCCCATGGCGTCGAGGCCGTCGACTTCGCCGAAGTGGTGATCCCAGCGCCGCGTGTCCATGGCGATCACTTTGACGCCGACCTCGGCTTTGATCAGGGCCGCGGCATCGGCCAACGCGGCGCCGAGCTCGCTGTCCGGATAGCGGTCACGATCAGGCTCGGGGACCGCGGCGAGGACATCGACCGTGTCGAGCGCGTCGAGCATGTGGTCGCCCGCCATCGTTCCGGCGGTCGGCGCGTAGCGCTCGATCAGCGCGGTCCGTCGCTCCGTGATGAAGTCGCCCGCGAGCGCGAAGCTGGCGATGCGTGGAAACGAGAGCGACGGTGCCGGACCTTGCATCGCGCGCACCATGGCCGCTTTGAGGCTGACACCCGCGACGGGGTCTCCACCGCCGGCCACGGCCAGGTAGCGGTTGAGCCAGCCGTCGGCGACCGACTTGTCGTCCGGGGCCGCGCGTTCCATCACGCTCTGCGACAGAAAGTGCGAGCGCGTCGGGTGCGGGCTTCCGCATGCATGCACGAAGGCGAGCGCGCCGTCGTGGTAGAGCGGCAGAAGCTCCGCGAAGGCCGGGTGCAGTCCGTAGAAGCCGTCGAGCGCGAGCTCGGTGTCGCGCGGGACCTGAATTGTGGGGCGCGCGGCGTAGTACAGCGGGTCGCCCGTTGGTACGACGACGTTCAGTGCATCGACACCGCCACGCAGGAACAGCACGACGAGCGTCGGCGTGCCGGTGGTTGCCGCGGCGAGGTCGCGCAGGCGTGGCGGCAGGAAGAGAGCCGTCAAGCCAACGGCGCCAGCTTTCAGCAGTGATCGTCGTGTGCAGTCCATGGTTCGTTGCCTCAGTGGTGCAGAAATTCCGGGCTCGCGAGCAGGGTGGCGGCGGCGTTTTCGACGCGCGCGTCTGGGCCGGCGGGGGGAAGATCCTCGAGCAGGGTGAGGGCGGCGTTCCGCGTCGCGGGCGAGATCTCGGCGGCGAAGATCAGATCGACCAGCGAGGCGACGAGCACCGGGCCCGCGCCATCGACGCGCGGATAGGTGAAGTCGTAGCCCTGCCGGCGCCCCGCGGCACGGTTGATTTCGTTGACCCGGAGGATCATGCCGCCCGGGCTCGTCCACACGGTCGATTCCTCGGCGTAGCCCATCGGTGCTCCCGCGCGGTACAGCTCTTCGCCCATGTCCCGGATACGGATGCGGAGGCCATCCAGGTTGAGTTGTGCCGGGTCGGCGCCGAGCGCCCGCACCAGGCTGGCAACGAAGGTGAGGGGTCGCTTGACCTTGGTGTGGCGGTGCTCGGGGTGGTGCAGGAACTCCGGCGACAGCAGGATGGTCTCGAGCACGGCGCGGAGATCGCCGTCGGTGGCGAGAAACACCGCTGTGGCTGCATCGACCAGACGTGGCGGCGGCGCGTCGCCGACGAACCGCACCACCAGCTTCCGGCTGATGGTGCGCGCCGTGCTTGGATGCGCGGCCAGGTAGGCGAGGAGCTTCAGTCCATCGTCCTCACCACCCCTCGGAGGGAGGGAGAGATCCAGCACGGTTTTGGCGTCGCGATCGTGCCACCCGAGGATGAACTGGAATCCCTCGGGCGCGAGATAGTCGTCACGCCATCCGGTGAGCGCACGCGCGGCCGCGGTGACGTCCGCCTCGGTGAACTTGCCGTCGAGGCCGACCGTGTGCACTTCGAGCAGCTCGCGGCCGTAGTTCTCGTTCAGGGCGCCGATCTGGCTGTGACGATTCTGCAGGTAGTCGCCCATCGCCGGACTGCGGGCGACCGCGAGCAACAGATCGCCGAAGCGGCCGAGCACATGCGGACGGATGACGTCGCGCTCGTACGAGACGATGTCGTAGTTGCGCCGGTCGGCGGTGTTGACGTTGAAGTGGTTGAGCCAGAAGTCGACCAGCACTTGTTCGAGCTGGCGACGCGTACTGACAGCCCGCAGGATCTTCGCACGCGTCAGCTCCTTGAGGACGTCGCCCACGCTCGGCTGCCCAGGTCCGCCGTGAATCGGGTAGCGCGCCCGGAGCTCGCTGAAGCTCATCGTGAGGCTCGGGAACTGCGCGAGCGC
>JAJCZP010000228.1 GCA_029262315.1 Deltaproteobacteria bacterium
CACCGGCCGGCGTCGTACAACCCTCGCACCTCGGCCTGCCCGGTGGCACACAACCCCCCACCCGACCGCGAGGCATCACCCAACCCTTCGAGCTTGATCGGACGCCCGTCCCGGATACCCATACGCAGACCACATGCCGCCGCACACCCCGCGCAGGTGCTCGCATAGTACGTCAAAACTCCAGGCGTGATCTCCTCGGGGGGAACGAGATAGGGCAGCGCGTGCCGGATCGGCAGGCGCTCACACGCCGCCGCCGAAATGACGCCGCTCAGACCGAGCGCCTTCAGAAATCCGCGCCGGCTCACTGCCTGCGCACTGCCGTCCTCACCCCCCGTCTCGATCGCCTCCTCCAGGGGACGGACCTGCATATCGGCATCGAGCTCCATCCATGGAGTCGGCAGCGGCGGTTTCTTTGTCACGGTCATGCTTTCGGCTCGCTTCCCCTCTAGTGATGGCACACGGCGCAATCGGTGAGCGCACTCGCGCGCGGCGGCGCACCGGACGCATCAGGCTCGCTCGAGGCACGATGGCAGTCGATGCACCAGCCCATGGTGAGCGGCGCCCATTGCGTAACCCGCCCCATCGATTCGACCGGACCATGACATTGCTGACAGTCCACATCGGCCCCGACGTGGATGCTGTGATCGAAGAACACGTGGTCCGGAACCGAGTGTACCCGCACCCACTCGATCGGCTCGTGGGCCGCGATCGCCTCAATGATCTTCGCGATCTCGGGATGGTCCTTCTGCACCTGCTCGTGACAGTTCATGCAGATCCCCGCGGGCGGAATGCCCGCGTGGCGGCTGTTCCGGGCACCATAGTGGCAGTACTGACAGTTGATCTGCATGGCGCCGGCATGCACGGCGTGGGAGTAGTTGATCGGCTGTGCGGGGCTATACCCTTGATTGGTGGGCTCGCACCCAGCGATCACGGCCGCGACCGCGCCAGCCGCCAGCCAGCAGGTATGCGGGCGCAGTCTCAGCACGGCCGTTCCGCGTTCTTCCGGGCATAGAACCACCAGTTTACGACGAGACAGCTCGCGTAGTAGACAGCGAATCCGTAGAGCGCGTACTGCGGCGTGCCCGCCTCGATCTGGGTGGCGAAGATCTTGGGAATGAGAAACGCCCCGTACGCCGCGATGGCTGACGTCCAGCCGAGCACCGGACCCGCCTGCTCCTTGCTGAAGATCATGGGAATCATGCGAAAGGTCGAGCCATTCCCGATCCCCGTCGTCGCGAACAGCACGACGAAGAGCACGAGAAAGGGAATGAAGTACTGCTGCGGCGCCGGTGACTGCGCCGCCAGCGCCACGAAGTAGCCAGCACCGATCGTCGACGCGATCATAACGATCGTGTCCCAGTGCGTCACCCGTGCGCCGCCGAGCTTGTCGGCGAGCCACCCACCGACGGGGCGGATGAGCGCACCAACCCCTGCGCCAATCCAAATGTAACTGGACGAAACGGGAGCGTCAGGATTGATGACGGCCTGCGCGAGGGCGACGCCGGCGGCATCCACACGGATGACACCGAAGACGTCGTCGATGAGCTTCGGAAACGCGTTGGCGTACCCGATGAACGAACCGAAGGTCATCGTATAGAGCCACGTCATCACCCAGTTGTGCTTGTCGTTGAAGATGGCGAACTGGCCGATGAGATTTTTCTTGGTCTCCGCGGGCGTGAGAAAGCGCATCAACGCCAGAGTGGTAACGACGCAGACGATCAGGACGCAGAAGATCTTCAGCAGGACCGGAAAGCCCCCCCACGGCATCAGCAACAGGACGATCCCGACGGTGGCCCCCAGGTACCCGAGAAGGGTCAGCCACAGGTACTTCCCGATCGCGATCGGCGTGGGTCCGCACTCGTGCTGCGGCAGATTGTTCATGCCGAGAAACGCCGCAATTGCGAGGAAGGCCAGGATCGGAAGCCACACGAGCCCGGCGTTCTGCACCCACATGAGCTGCGACCCGTCGGCCGCGGCCTTGTACGGGTCGCCACCGAGGTGCCCGAAGGCACCAAAGGTGATGATCCAGGGCAGCAGAAACTGCATGACGCTGACGCCCAGATTGCCGAGGCCCGCGTTGAGGCCCAAGGACAGCCCCTGCACCCGCTTCGGAAAGAAGAAGCTGATATTCGACATCGAGCTCGCGAACGCCCCGCCACCGACACCGGACAGCGCCGCGAGAACGATGAGGGTGACGAACGGCACGTCGGGATTCTGGAGCGCAATGCCGGCGCCTACCGCGGGCAACATGAGCAGGATCGTCGTCAAGAACTTGACGTTCCGCCCACCGCAAATGGCGATCATGAAGGAGTTCGGGACCCGCAGTGTCGCCCCTGCCAGGCCCGCAACCGCAGGCAGCGTGAACAGCAGCCCCCGATAGGCGTCCCCCTCGTAGGGCTGCCCGTCGTTCAGAAAGGTGAAGTTGAAGACGCTCAAGTCGGCGAAGTGCAACTTCTGAATGAACTTCGCCACCATCCCCCAGTACAGCCAGACGGAGAAGGCTAGGAGCAGGTTCGGTATCGAAATCCAGAGATTGCGGTTCGCGACATGCTTGCCTTCCGACTCCCAGAAGGCTTCGCTCTCGACGTCCCACACGCGCGGTGTCTTCGCCATCTTCCTCGTCTTCCCTCGTCGGCACGCGGCCGCGATCGGATTCCCCTAGGCGCCCGCCGGAACCGCGGCGTGGTCCTCGATGCGCTCGGACAAAGCCGGCGCACGCGCCTTCATCATTCGGCGGATCACGACATGCATCCAGACCAGGCAGGTGGCGGACAAGCCGAAGAAGAACATCCAACAGGTCGTCCAGATGCCCGAGAATTGCAGCAGGTAGCCGAACAGGATGGGACAGAAAAATCCGCCCAAGCCTCCGAGCACACCGACGATGCCGCCGACAACACCGACGTCTTCCGGAAAGTAGTCGGGAATGTGCTTGTAGACGGCGGCCTTCCCGATACCCATGAGAATGCCGATCGAGAACACAATGGCCGTAAAGACCCAGATGTTGGCCTGGAAGTAGACGTGGGTCACGCCTCGGGCCACGAGCTGCTTCTTGGTGACCGACTCGCCAGCCGTGACAACCGGCTCCTGCCAGAACGCGCCCGTCGGAAGAATGAGCGCCTGCTCGGTGTCGTACACCGCGGCCTCAGGCTTGACGGTGAGCGGGTAGCGTACGTCGCCCACCACGACGCCGCTCTCGCTGACCTCAGTCACGGTCCCGCCCCGGGCCGCCATGACGCCCTGACCCGGCGCATAGATGTCCATGCGCGGCATGATCAAGAGCAATGAAGCAAACGCACAGCCTCCGAGCACCCAGTACATGACCGTCCGGGCACCGAGCTTGTCGGAAAGCCATCCGCCGAGCGCGCGGATCACTCCGGACGGCAACGTGTAGATCGATGCCAGCAGTCCAGCCGTCGCGACCGACACAGCGTAGACGTTCACGTAGTAGGGGATCAGCCACTGCGCCAGCGCGACGAACCCACCGAACACCAGGAAGTAGTAGAGTCCGAACCGCCACACCTGCATGTGCCGCAGAGGGGCGAGTCGCTGCACGAGGGTCTTCTCCTGGCTATGCTCGGTCACCCGATAGTGCGTAAACATCAGGTACACGACGGTCATCACGACCAGGGCGAGGGCGTACATCCGTGGCAGCTGGCGCCACCCGTCGAGATCCGCGCCCCCATCGGTGAGCTGCTGCAACACCCAGGGGGCGCCCATGCTGGTGAGCGCCGCGCCGGCGTTGCCCGCACCGAAGATGCCAAGCGCCGTCCCCTGCTGATGCCGCGGAAACCACACCGACGTGTAGGCGATACCCACCGCGAACGACGTGCCAGCCAGACCGAAGCCCAGGCCCGCGAGCGCGAAGGTCCAGAAGTCATAGGCGTAGCTGGCCAAGAAGACGGCGACCGCCGAGATCAGCATCACGCCCGTAAACACAATTCGGCCGCCGTACTTGTCGGTGAGAATGCCGACGGGGAGTCGAATGATCGACCCGGTCAACACCGGAATACCGATCAACCACCCCATCGTCGCCTTGTCCCAGTCGTAGACCTGATTGTCGACGAGGAACGTGATGAGCACCCCGTTCATCATCCACACCGCGAAACACACCGTGAACGCCACGGTGTTCATCGTCAGAACACTGATGGCTTTGCCGCGATCGGTCATGCGTCAGGCTCCCGACGTAGTCTTGCGGTCCCGGTTCCAGATCACGAGCTGCGTCGGACGCCAGAGGTACGGCACCGGCGCCACGATGATGTGCACCAGTCGCGTGAAGCTGAAGAGGCTGAACAGTGCGAAGGCTGAAATGATGTGCAAGCGCGCGGCCAACGGCAGCTCCGCAACGCGCTGAATGTCGGGCTGCATAACGATGAGCGACTGCAGATAGGGGACAATCGTGTGCGTGTACCACGCGCTCCCCCAGCGCAAGCTGAGCGCCACCCACAACCCCGTGATGATCGAACAGAGGAGCGCGATGTAGACGAGGATGTCGTTGACGCTCGTATTGACCCGCAGGCGCGCGGACCGCGCACGACGCAGGATGAGGCCGACCAAGCCCACGATAGTGAGGATGCCGCATATAAGAGCCGACACCTCCAGAATGAACAGCCGCGCCGGCATCGCGTTCCAGAGCATCACCTGCCGCGGGAACATGAATCCCAAGAGGTGCCCGAAGAAGAGGACCAGCACGCCGACGTGGAAGGGCACGGACCCCCAGAACAGATTCCTCGACTCCAGGAACTGTGTCGAAAGGCTCGAGTACGTGAACGGCTCGCGGCGATAGCGCTGGATGGACACCCCCACGAACAGCACGACGGCCACATACGGGAACGCGCCAAAGAGAATTACGTCGAGCACGGCGCCACCTCTGATTGCTTGGGAAGGACCGGCAACTCCTCGTCTCCGGTCGGGATCGTCTCGGCGAGCAGGTCGCAGAGCACACGCAGCAGGCTCGGGTACGGCCCCGGCGAACTCTCGAGCTTGTGCACGACCTCCCGCAGGGCCGGCAAGATGATCACGTGTACCAGGAGCCGACGATCCTCCGCGTCCGACACGGTGCCCAGCAGACGCAGCAACGTCGGCAGATAGTCTGGCAGGTCATGGCGGTGCGGAATGCCCGCGCGATCGAGTTCGCCCGCGAGTCCCGCCAGCAACGCACCCCGTTGATACGTGTCACCGAGCACATGATGGCTGACGTTGAGTGTCGCCACCGGTTTCAGATCGAAGAGTTGCGTGTACCGCTCCTGCACCGCCGCATCGCCGACGGAGGCTGCCCATGACGCCAGCCCCTCCAGCACCTGCGCCGCGCGTACGGCGCTCCCGTCGGACGAACGCGTGAGCGCACTGGCAGCAGCACGCGCACGGTCCGGCAGCTGTGGCCGCGGATAGTCGCAGCAGTCGGCAATCGCATCGAGTACTTTGAGATCGAGATCCATCGCTCACGCTCCCCGCTGCGGCCCCTCGCGAAACCCGAGGCCCGTCAGGCCCTTGGCATCGGCCGTATCGCCCAACATCTCGATCGCCTCCTCGCGGTGCATCGGAGGAATGACGAATCTCTCATCGAACGGCGCCAGCGACGTCAGTCGATAGATGGCCTCGGCTTGCTCCGCCGTGGTATCGGTCTCGCTGAGGGCCAGCCGCACGTTGGCCTCTTCCAGGTCGTCCGTGGTTACCTGCCGTCGATACATCCGCGTTGCGAGCTGCTTGCGGAGCGCGTGCCGTACCGGGGCCTCGTTGCCTGCACCGAACAGGCTCGCCATGTACTTCAGGGGCAACCGATAGCTGTCGATCGTGCCGAGGAACTGGTCGATGGACGTGTCGTAGATGCCGTCGCCCACGCTGGCCATCATCGGGAGGAGCGGCGGCACGTAGAACAACATCGGCAATGTCCGATGCTCAGCATGCAGCGGGAGCGCCAACGACCACAGCTTGACGAACTTGTAGACGGGCGAGCGCTGTGCCGCCTCAATCACATCGGGCGCCAGGCCGTTGGCACGCGCCGCAGCAATCACGGCCGGGTCGAACGGATCCAGGATCATGTCACGCTGCGCCTCGACGAGTTCATGGTCCGGCCGGTTGATCGCATCGACGATCTGATCGGCGTCGTAGAGGAGGTTCCCCAGATAGCGGATGCGCCCGACGCAGGAGTGGAAGCACGCCGGCGCCTGACCGCTCTCGAGACGCGGGTAGCAGAGAATGCACTTCTCGCTCTTCCCCGTCCCCCAGTTGAAGTAGGTCTTCTTGTAGGGGCAGGCGGTCACACAAAAGCGCCAGCCGCGGCAGCGCTCCTGGTTCAGGAGGACGATGCCGTCCTCGCCCCGCTTGTAGAGGGCACCCGACGGGCAGGACGCGACACACGCGGGATTCGCGCAATGGTTGCAGATTCTCGGCAGGTAGAAGAAGACCAGCCGCTGCACCTCGAACAACGCCGTCCTCTCCTCGGATGACAGCGCGTCCAGGTTTGGATCGTTGGCCGCATAGATCGGAGATCCGCCGAGATCATCATCCCAGTTCGGACCCGCCTCGATCTTCATCGGCTCACCCGTGATCATCGAGATGGGCTTCGCGACGGGCTGGTCCGCCCCCTCCGGGGCGTTGATCAGATCCTCATAGGTGTAGGTGAAGGGCTCGTAGTAGTCGTCGATGATCGGAAGGCTCGGATTGTGAAAAACCGTCGCCGCCCCGCGGATTCTGCCCACGGCCCGCAGATCGACCCCACCATTCTTCTTCTCGAAACCGCCCTTGTACTTCTCTTGATCCTCCCATTTCGTCGGATAGCCAGTCCCAGGCTTGGTCTCGACGTTGTTCCACCACATGTACTCCGCGCCGCGACGATCGGTCCACACGTTCTTGCACGCGACGCTGCAGGTGTGGCACCCGATGCACTTGTCGAGATGAAACACCATCGAAATCTGTGAGCGCACATCCATCCCATTCTCCTCGTGGTGTTAGATCTCGGGGTTCTCCAGTTTGCGGATCCGGACGAACGTGTCGCGATTGACGCCGGTCGGTCCCCAGTAGTTGAAGTGATACGTAAACTGGCCGTAGCCGCCGACCATCAGGTTCGGCTTCAAGCGCACTCGCGTCAGACTGTTGTGCCCCCCCGCCCGCTTGTTGCCCCGGAGCGGCGACTTCGGCACCGCGATCGTGCGTTCCGGCGAGTGGTAGATGATGCACGCGCCCTTGGGGATCCGGTGCGACACCACGGCACGCGTACACACCACGCCGTGGTCGTTGTGAACCTCGACGTAGTCGTTGTCGACGATCCCGATCTCGTCGGCGTCCTCGACGTTCATCCACACCGGCTCGCACCCGCGAGACAGCGTCAGCATCCGGTGCGTATCGCCGTACGTCGAGTGGATATGCCACTTCCCGTGCGGCGTAAGGTAGTTCAACATCACACCGTCTTCGATGCTCTCGCGAAGATCGCCGAACTGGGCTGGGAGCGGTACCGGCTTGTACGTGGGCAGGTTCTCCCCGAAGTCCAGGTACCCCTCGTGATCGAGATAGAAGTGCTGGCGCCCCGTGAGCGTACGCCACGGCACCAGATGCTCGACCTGGAAGCAGAATGCCGAGTACGACCGACCGTCCGTCACGAGCCCAGACCACGCCGGGCTATTGAGCAGTCGGCGCGGTTGCGCCTGCAGATCTTTGAAGGTCACGCGCGCCGCGCGCTGCTTCTCCGAGAGCGGCGCCGTCAGCTCCAGCCCGGTCTTCTTCTCCAGGAACTGGTATCCGCGGTGCGCAATCTCTCCGTTGGTCTCCGGCGCAAGGTGCAAGATGACGTCGGCGCCGGCCTCGGCCTCGCGCAGCGACGGATACACCTGCCCGTCGAACGTTTCGGTGGGACCGATCTTCTTCAACTCATCATAGAAGTCGGACACCTCGAACTGCACGCCGTGCGCCCCAACGGTACGCGCGCCCTCACCCAGCGATACGTACTGCTGATGCAGCTTGGTGTAGTCGCGCGTGACGATCTTCATCCCGGGCATGGTCTTGCCGGGGATCGCCTCACACTCGCCCGTGATCCAATCCTTGATCTCCGTCTGGGCGATCTCGCCCGGCGTGTCGTGCGCCAACGCCGAGAGGACGAGATCCTCCACCGGCTCAGGAAAGTGCCGGCCCGCCATCTCGGCGGTCTTCTCGGTGATCGCCCTGAACAGATCCCAGTCCGAGCGAGACTCCCATGCCGGCGGCACCGCCTCCGAGAGGGGATGGATGAAGCTATGGAGATCGGTCGAGTTGAGGTCGGCCTTCTCGTACCAGGTCGCCGCAGGCAGCACGATGTCGGAGTAGAGTGCCGACGTATCCATGCGAAAGTTCAGATCGACGACGAGATCGAACTTCCCCTCGGGTGCCTCGCGCCACTCGACATCCTTGACCACGCCCTCGGCTCGCTCCTTCGCGATGAGATTGTGATGGGTCCCCAGGTAGTGCTTGAGGAAATACTCGTGCCCTTTGGCACTCGACATGAGCGCGTTCCCGCGCCAGATGTACCAAACTCGTGGCCAGTTCTCCGGCGCGTCCGGGTCCTCCACTGCGAAGCGAAGATCACGGCGCTTCAACCGATCCACGACGTGATCGACGATCTCCTGCTCCGTGGTCGCACCCGCCGCGCGCGCCGTCTTGACGACCTCGAGGCTGCTCTCGTTGAACTGAGGGAAGAACGGCAGCCAGCCATTGCGGACCGCTTTGACCTGGAGATCCGCCGTGTGTCCCTGCGCCAGCGAGTCGGATGAGTCGGGCACCGGGTGGTATTCCGTAAACTCGGCCTCGTAGCGCCACTGATCGCTGTTCATGTAGTGCCACGAGGGAGCGTTCTGCAGACGGGGCGGCGCGACCCAGTCCTTGGCGAAGGCGATGGACTGCCATGGTGCGGCCGGGGCAAGCTTCTCCTGGCCGACGTAGTGATTCAGGCCGCCCCCGTTCTTGCCAATGCATCCGGTCAGCATGAGGGCCATGATGCCGGACCGGTACATCAGGTTATTGTGGTACCAGTGATTGATCCCTGCACCGATGATGATGGAGCACTTGCCGCCGGTCTTCTCCGCGGTCCTGGCCCACTCGCGCGCGAACCCGATGACGGTCTTCCGATCGACGTCGCTCCACTTCTCCTGCCAGGCTGGCGTGTACGAGAAGTCGGCGTCGTCGTAGCTCTGCGGATACTCCCCCTCGAGCCCACGACCGACCCCATAGCGTCCCATCAAGAGGTCGAACACGGTCGTGACGAGCACTTCGCGACCGTCCGCCTGCGTGAGGCGGACGGCCGGCACGCCACGCAGGGACACGTTCCCAGCGTCGTACTCCTCGAACTCGACCTGCGTCGACTCCTGCGCCTCGTGCCCCAGGAGCGACAATACCGGTTCGATCGGCTCGCCTGTGGTTGGATCCTCGAGCTTGAGATTCCACTTGCCCGGGGTCGTCCCCCACCGATGCCCCATGGCGCCGCCGGGCATGCGCGGCGCCCCGCTCTTCGCGTCGAGGATCAGGAACTTCCACTCGCCGTTCTCTTCCTGCGCGTAGCGCTCGAGTTTGTCGGCACGGAGTAGCCGGCCGGCCCGGTGCCCCCGTGGTGTCGGCTCGAGTTCCACCAGAAACGGCGCGTCGGTGTATTGCTTCACATAGGCGTCGAAGGTGGGCGTTGGACGGTCGACGTAGAACTCCTTCAGGATGACGTGCACGACCGACATCCAGAACGCCCCGTCCTGCCCCTGGTTCAGCGCCACCCACTGATCGGCGTATTTGGCGACCTGGGAGAAGTCCGGCGAGAACACGACCACCTTGGTGCCGTTGTGGCGCGACTCCGCGAGGAAGTGGCAATCGGGTGTGCGCGTCATGTTGGGATTCGAGCCCATGACGGCGATCATCTTGGAGTGGTACCAATCCGCGGACTCGGCAACGTCGGTCTGCTCGCCCCAAATCTCCGGCGACGCGGGCGGCAAGTCGCAGTACCAGTCGTAGAACGACAGGCAGACACCACCCATGAGTTGCAGCATGCGCGCCCCGGCCGCGTAGCTGAGCTGCGACATCGCGGGAATGGGCGAGAAGCCCACGATACGATCGGGCCCGTACTTCCTGGCGGTATAGATGTTGGCGGCCGCCATGATCTCGTTGGCCTCTTCGTGGGTCGCCCGGCGGAATCCGCCCTTGCCACGAGCGCGCTGGTATCGGCTACGCCGGTCGGGATCCGCCTGAATGCTCGCCCAGGCCTCCACCGGATCATCGTGTTGCCGGCGCGCCTCCCGCCAGAGATCGAGCAGCGAACCCCGAATGTACGGGTATTTTATGCGGATCGGACTGTAGAGGTACCAGGAGAAGGAGATGCCCCGCTGGCACCCGCGCGGCTCATACGGAGGCAGCTCACGATCCAGCAACGGGTAGTCGAGGGCCTGCATCTCCCAGGTGACGATCCCGTCCTTGACGAAGATCTCCCAGGAGCAGCCGCCCGTACAATTGACGCCGTGCGTGGAGCGGACTCTTTTGTCGTGCTGCCAGCGATTGCGGTAGAATTCCTCCCACGCCCTGGTCTCCGGACTCACGAGATCCTTGATCCATTTCACGACGGTCGTCCCCCGTGGCGCACGAGTTCTCGGCGGACGCCGCGGAGCCGCCGCGACCACGCCGTGTTGAGAAGGATGAGCACGGCGATCGCCCCGATCAGGCTCGCCATCGGCACACTCAGCTGATACACGCCCGCCCCCTGATGCTTGCCGCGGTTGGCGTCATAGAGGTACGCGCGCAGCGCGAACGCCTCCTCCGCGCTCAGCGGATGGTCACCGAACACCTTGTTCATGAGCGGAAACGACGGATTGCGAAGCGCCGCATCCAACCCGTCGTCACCCAGACGCGCGAAGACGTTGGTAATGTCTTTGGCCAGCGTGCCACCACCGATCATGGCACCGGTCCCCGACACTGTGTGACATGAAATGCAGGATGGGCCGCCATTGGTGAACATCGCCGTCCCCAGAAACAACGCCCGTCCGTGCGCAGCATCGAGTTCGACGGCCTCCGTTACCGGCCTCAACTCTGGAGTCAGCTGACACGCGTGCTCGGAGCAGTGGGCCACCAGATCGATCAAGCCGGCCACCTGCTCGTCGTCCAACCCCAGATCCGGCATGCGCACGTTGTTGTACTTCGCCAGCAGCGCACGCACCTCGGGATCGGAGTCGAGCAGGCGACTCGGCGCCTTGATCATCGTCGCGAGCCAGTCAGGCTTGCGACGCTCCGTAACCCCTTTGAGATCGGGACCGACGCGGTCACCCTCACCTACGCTGTGACAGGACGAGCACTTCGTGACGAAGACATCCGTGCTCGGGTGAGGCGTCCCGTCCTCCGCGGCGAGAGACACCACCGGAAGTGCAATCAACAGCCCTGCGATGAGTACCCTCAACTCCATCCGGCCTCCCTCGTGACCGTGAGAATGCAAACCGCACGCCACATGCGGCGTCGCCGCACGACGCGGACAGCGGGCGCTCTTCGAGCGCCGTCGGCCCCCCTGGCCGAGGCGACGAGCGCGCCCACAAAGAACCGGAATGGTTCAGGGTCTGGGCGACACACGGAATCCATCGTCTGGCGCTCCCACGAAGCATGCGTCCATCCACGCCCGCCCATCGCCAACGGACGGCCCACCGCTCACGCGCCGCGGCTCTCAGAAAAGCAAGTCGACGAGGTCGCCGACTCGCAGTTCTGAGAGCCGGCCACAGCGTCGCTCCGACAACGGCTTGTCACGGCCCGCGAGCGTCGGGTACACGAAGAACGTGAAGCCAGAAACCCCGCCACCCACATCACGCGCGCACAGCGCCTGGCCCGAAGTGACCCCCTCGGCACCGGAGCCCAACTCGGGAGGAGCGCGCGATGTCCTCGCACTGATCGGCCTCGCCGGCCTCTCCCTCGCGCTGATGATGCTCCTGTGGGAGGGCGTGGAGCGCGGCCTCAGCTCGAGCGATCTCGTGCACCGGGTGCGCTTCGTTCGCGAGGCGTCGATCGGCGTAGTCACGGGAATCGCAGTGGCGTGGATTGCCTACCGGCGGCTCGCTCGTCGACAGCACGAGATGCACACCCAGTCCGAACGCCAGACCGAAGAGGCACGGCAAGCCCGCGACGCCTTCGAGGCCGTCGCCGAGAGCACGCCTGCCGGGCTCTGGGTCCTCGACCGCGACCATCACGTGCTGTTCGTCAACGCTGCGGCCCGCCGGATCCATGGCCGCGACATCGCCATCGGCGAACGCTACCCGTGCGAGGCCACGCGTCTTGGCGCCGAGCACGTTTGTCCGAGTTGTCCGGCACGGCACACATTGCTGACGTCGGAGCCCGCAACGAAGAAGGGCTATCGCACTGAGCCGGCCACCGGCGAGGTGGTCGCCGTCGAGACGTGCCCCATCCGCGCCCCCGGCGACTATCCCTACGTACTCCTGATCGAGAACCTGGTCACCGAGCAGCAGAAGCTGCAGGCGTCCCTGCTGCATCAAGAGAAGATGGCGGCATTGGGTCTCATGGCGGCCGGGGTCGCGCACGATCTCGGCAACCCCCTTGCAGGGATCGACATGCATCTGCAGCTCCTACAAGAGGAGCCCCTGCCGGACGATGCGCGGGAGAGCGTCGTGACCGTGCGTCGTGAGGTTGCGCGTTTGCAGCGCACCCTCCGTGATCTGATCGACTTCGCGCGCAGACGACGCTCAGAGGCTACCCTCGTGTCGGTCGATGACGTCGTCGAGGACGTGCTCCGCCTGCTGCGACACGACCAGCGGATGCACGGTGTCGACATGCAGGTCCAGGCAGACCCCCAGACCCCGCCAGTGTACATGGTCGAGGACCACCTCATGCAGGTCGTCCTGAATTTGATGATCAACTCGCTCGACTCCATGCCGCAGGGTGGACGACTCCGCGTCGAGATCCAGCCGTCAGACCATGGCGTCGCTTTGCGCGTCCGCGACACCGGAACCGGGATGTCACGCGACGTGCTGGACCGCGCGTGCGAGCCGTTGTTCTCCACGAAGCCGGAGGGCCGCGGGACCGGTCTCGGGCTCAGTGTGTGCACGGACATCCTCAGGGCAGTCGGGGGTGATCTCGAGCTCCACAGCGCGCCACAGCAGGGCACGACCGCGGTCGTCACTCTCCCGGCCGCTCCCGCCGAACCGATCGATGTCACATCCCCGCCCGCCTCCGCGGAGGACGGCCCAGCCGCCCGCTCGCGGGTCGCCTAGGACCTCGGCACGAGTCATGTCACAGGAACGCATCATGCTGATCGAGGACGAGCGCGCGCAGCGCGAGGGCCTCGCACGCTATCTCGAGAAGAAGGGATTTCAGGTCGACGCCTACGACGCGGGTGAGGCCGCCATGGAGTCGCTCCGCGAGCGAGCGTTTACGATTCTGATCACGGACCTGCGGCTCCCCGGAATGAGCGGCCTGGACGTCGTGCGGCGGGCACGGCAACTCGACGAGGATCTCGGCGTCCTGCTCATCACGGCATACGCGTCCGTCGAGTCGGCCATCGAAGCCCTGCGCGTGGGCGCGCACGACTACCTCCTCAAGCCGCTCATCCTCGAGGACCTCGGCCGCAAGGTCCAGCACCTGATCGATCGTCGCGAGCTGCTGCGGGAAAACGCACGCCTGCGTCAGGCCGTGCAGCACACCAACCACGCGCATGAGATCGTCACCGAGTCACTCGCCATGCGCGAAGTCGCCCAGTGGATCGACCGGGCAGCCAACTCACAAGCCAACGTTCTCATCACGGGCGAGACCGGCACCGGCAAGGAGGTGGTCGCGCGCGCCATCCATCGGCGGGGTTCCGCCAGCGCGGAACCCTTCGTCCCCGTGAATCTTGCCGCCGTGCCCGGCAGCATGATGGAAAGCGAGCTGTTCGGACACGAGCGCGGCTCCTTCACGGGCGCCAGCCGCCAACGTGAGGGGCTCCTGCGCACCGCCGAGAGCGGGGTCGTATTCCTGGACGAGATCGCCGAGCTGCCGCTGGAGCTGCAGCCGAAGCTCCTCCGTGCCATCGAGGCCCGAGAGGTGCGCCCCGTCGGCAGCGACCGCTCCGTCCCCTTCGCCGCGCGCATCATCGCGGCGACGCACCGCGATCTCGCGGCAATGATCACTGCGGGCACCTTCCGCGAAGATCTCTACTATCGCCTCTACGTCCTCCACATCAATCTGCCACCCCTGCGCGATCGCCGCGAGGACATTCCACGGCTCGTGCGCGAACTGCTCGCGCGCCACGCCGAGCAGCGCAGTTCACTGCCACCGTCCATCGGCGTCGAAGCGATGCACTGCCTCTGCGCCTACAACTGGCGCGGCAACGTCCGTGAGCTCAGCAACGTCCTGGAACGCGCGATGATCCTCGTCGACGACGGCCGGATCGACATCGAGCACATTCCCGAGGACGTACGTGGCACGACGACCGAAAGCCTCTCGCTCAGCGATGCCGTCGAGCGCTTCGAGC
This sequence comes from Deltaproteobacteria bacterium, assembly GCA_029262315.1. Classification (GTDB taxonomy): domain Bacteria; phylum Desulfobacterota; class Binatia; order UTPRO1; family UTPRO1; genus JAJCZP01. The sequence goes on from JAJCZP010000228.1 coordinate 14,441, forward strand.
GCACGCACATCGCCTCGGTCCTGCGCTTCTGCGGGGGCAACCGCGAGCGCGCCGCGGACGAGCTCGGCATCTCGCCGGCCACACTGTATCGCCGACTCGAGCGGCTGCAGCTCAAGGGCTTCGAGGTCCACCCGTCCTCAGGAACGTCAGCGAACGACTCCAAATCCTGAGCTACGGTCGCCTCGGCACGAAGAGCTTGTGCTTGCCGATCGCCGTCCGTTCAAAACCGTCGACCGCGACGACCGTCACCTCGACCTCGGGAAGGTCGAACGCCGCGAGCGCCGTCGTCAGCCGGTCGGCAAGCATGCGCCGGTCATCGTCGGATCCACCCGCAACCAGGACGGCGGCACCACGCGCCGTCTGACGCACTTGATACTCGCGCACCGCGGGGACCCGTGCGATCGCCGAGCGGAACACGTGGGGATGCACGATCAGTGCACCGTAGCGAAAGAGGTCGTCCGATCGTCCGTCGACCTGCGCTACTCGCGCAAAGCTGCCCAACGGCCCCGCCCCGTGTGGCTCGACGACGCGAATACGGTCCTCCAGGCGATAGCGAATGCGCGGCAGCAAGGGGTACGCGAACGACGTAACCAACACGTGGTGCGAGAGCGTCCCCGGCGGCACAGGATGGTCGTCCTCGTCGACGGGCTCGACGAGGAGCATGTCTTCGTTGATGAACATGCCCTCGACTCCGGGGAGACCGCAGGCAATCAGTCCAACGTCGACGCAGGGATAGCTTTCGACCGGGCGGACACCGAAGACACGCTCGGCATGCGCGGCAACCTCGGGTAACAGCCGATCCCCCCCAGTGCTGATGCTCTTGAGATGCAACTCGAGTCGACCCGCCTCGGCCGCCTCGATGAGGATGGGAAGATAGGAGGGGAACAACTGCAGTCCCTCGGGCTGCAGCTCGTTCAGGGTCTCGACGACCACGGACGCCGGCTGGTCGAGTGGCACGGTGAACATCGGTTGCGCGGCGGCGTCCGAGAACGTCATCGGCCCGGCCGCGGTCATATGGTGCGCGTGGCGGGCGCCCAGAAAGGCGACGGATCGCGGAGCAGTGTCGCCGCCGCCGAACACCATGCCCCAACGGAGGCTGCTCACCAGGACCGTTGGCCATTCGTCCCAGTCGTAGACGAACACCGCCGGCTCGCCGGTGGATCCACCGGTCGTGAACACGTGGTAGCGGTCGTGAAGATACGCGGGCCCTTCTTTCAGGAGCTGCACATGGCGGCGACACTCCGCGAGGGAGAGTGCGTCGTCGGTCACGATGTCGTCCCAGTGCTCCATCAGGTCGGCCTTCGTCATCGGAGGGATGGAAACGAGATCGCCGGGCGTCGCAGTCTCGAGGTCGACTCCGGCCAACCGGCTGCGGTGCCACGAAGAGCGCGCGTTCGCATGCGTGAGCAGCGCCCGCAGTTGCGCCGTGCGGTAGTCGTCCAGCTGCTCACGATTCCAGCGCAGCCTCTCGGTGGCGGAGCCCATCAGCTCGATCGCGCGGGCGCGCTGGCGGGTGGCGATCTTCTGGTACGCAGAATCGGAGTCGCCAGCCGCGCCGTTCCTTGGGGTCATTTGACTCTCCCTGAGATCCGTTTGCTCCAAACTAGAGTATAGCTCATACTCCACTTTAGAGTATCGTCAAGACATGGCAGCAAAGTTGACCCCTACGTCGTACGCATTACTGGGACTGCTCAGGTTGCAGCCCTGGTCGGCCTATCAGCTGACGACCTACATGCAGAGTACCGCCCTGAACTTCATCTGGCCGAGAGCCAACGCCGGCATCTACAACGAGCCAAAGAAACTCGTCGCGCATGGCCTGGCAACCGCCCGGGTGGAACCGAACGCCGGACGGCGCCGAACGATCTACGAGATTACCGGCAAGGGACGTCGCGCTCTGGCGGCGTGGCTCGCCCGGCCCAATGGCGAGTGGTCGTTCGCGTCGGAAGCGGCGCTGCAGATCTTCTTTGCTGATGGTGCGGGGCTCGAGGAGTTGCGGGCCCAGCTGCGGGCGCTGATCGAGCACGGGCGCGACAGATATCAGATGGATCAGGCCATGGTCGCACACTGGCTCGGGGAGGGGCCACGCTTTCCGGCACGTCTCCACTTCACGGCGATGATGGCCGACCTCATCAGCTCACTCACCACCGCCATCGACGACTGGGCGTCGCGCTGGCTCCTCCTGAGCGAGAGCTGGCCCGACACCGCGTTGAACGACGTCAACGAAACGCAAGCCCGTGAGATTCTGGAACGCCTGCTCGAGACGCTCGGTACGCGCGACAACTAGTTGAGCTCGATGCCCAAGACCGTCGTTGGCCACCGACCCGGCGCCGCAAAGAACTGCCCACCCGAGGCGCGTTCGATGTCGCGCGCGAACGCGCTACGAGCGGACGGCGCATCCCGCGCCGACGCGGCGGTGGGGACGGCGCCAGGCTATCGCTGGTTCCTTGCTGGCGCTGCGTCCTGGTACGGCGCACTGGGGATGCAGAACGTCCTGTTCTCGTGGTTGGTCGTCGGCGAGCTCCGCGCCAGTCCGGAATGGGTCGGCGTGCTGCAAACGTCGACCATGTTGCCGACGATCGCATTCCTGCTGATGGGGGGCGTAACCGCCGATCGCTATGACGCCCGGGCGCTGTTGATGCGATTGTACCTGCTCGGATCGTTGCCCGTCCTCGCGCTGGCTGCGGCCGTGGGCAGTGATCGGCTCGCGGTCGGCGGTCTCTTTGCCTACGGGCTCTGCATCGGCACCGTCTCATCGTTCGCCATGCCAGCGCGGGACAGCATGCTCTCACGTGTCGCCGGAGCGGACATGATGCATGCGGTGACCGGCACGACTGCCACCCAGTTCGGGGCACAGGCCGCGGGTGCCCTCCTCGCAGGTGCTGCACGATGGATCGGGAGCGCGCCGATGATCGTCGTCCAGGCGACGCTCCTGGTGCTCGGCTCATTCGCGACGGCGTTCGTTCCCCCCAGATCACCGGAAGCTCCGCCTCATCCTCGGCCCTCCGTGCTGCGCGACATCCAACACGGGATCATCGAAGTCGCCCGCACGAGCCGGTTGCGCTCGGCCACGATGCTCGCCATGGCCGTCGGGTTGTTCTTCATCGGGCCGTTCGTCGTCATCTACCCGCTGCTGGTTCGCGACTACTATGCCGGGGGCGTGGATCGACTCTCGGTGTTGATGATGATGTTTCCGCTCGGGACGATCGCCGGCTCGATGTTGCTCCGCCGGATGGGGGGCCTCCGGCGGAAAGGCATGGCCGCGCTTCGTGCCCAGGCGATGGGCTCGTGCGTCATGGCAAGCATTGGGTTCGGCATGCCGTTCTGGGGTCTCGTCGTCACCACGTTCGTGTGGGGCCTGAACGCGGCGATCTTCATCAATTGCACGAGGACGATCTCTCAAGAAGCCGCGCAACCGGAGAGTCGCGCACGGGTGCTGTCGATCCACCAACTCGGATTCATGGGTACGACCCCCGTCGGCGCGGTGCTCGCGGGCGTCGTGAGCGGACGCGTGGGTCCGCTCACGACGTTGTGGATATTCGCGGCGGGAATGCTGGCGGTCGTCACCGCGACGACGTTACTCACCGACACCGCAAAGATGGACTGACCCCGTGACCCCAGAGTTGCGGACATTGGTCGAGCGGTGCCGAAAGTTGTTCGGCGCTACTCGATACAGACGTCGCTCGTCGTCACGAAGGCGTTCTTCTTCCACATGTTGTCGGCGCACGCCGCGTTCCCGTCGAGCAAGTCGGTGCCGCCGTTTCCGAACGCCGTATTCTTCTGAATCTTGCTACTGACGACGCCGCTATCGAGCGCGATCCCTGCACCTACATTGCCGCTGGCGTCGTTCTTCTCGACCTTCGAACCAGCGCCGACGTCCAGCAGACCGATGCCGTCCCCGGTGTTGCCGTGGGCGCCGTTCTTCGTGATCTTCGAGTTGGCGGGCCGGTCGACGCGGATGCCGCCCTCACCGTTGTCGTTCGCCGTATTGCTGCTCACCTTGGCTTTGCTCGTCACACCGGACGCGACAACGAGATTGATGCCAGCTCCTCCGTTACCCGACGCAGCGTTGTCCTGGATCCGCGCGTTCGCGAGGTCGAAGTCCCCAGCGGTGAGATTGATTCCGGTACCATCGTTCCCGTGTGCGGCGCTCCGCAGAACCTTCGCCCCGGCGAGCAGATCGCTCGCGTTGAGATTGATCCCGCTGTTGCCGTTCCCGAGCGCAGTGCACCCGTCGACTTTACTGTTCAAGTTGTTGCCCGACGAGTTCAGATTGATCCCCCGATCGCCGTTGCCGGATGCGACCGTACCGGCAACCGTCGCCTTGGAGAGAACGCCCGTATTGTTGGTGGTCAGGCGAATTCCGTCGGAACCGTTGCCGAGGAAGGCGCTCTCGCTCACCCGCGTGCCGGCGTGCGTCGCGCCGTCCGCGAGCAGGCCGTGGCCGCCGTTCTCCCGCACGACCACCTGCTCGATGCGGGTCTTCGACAGCGCCCCGTCGCACGTCGTCGTTGGATCACCGGCACAGATCTGAATGCCCTCGCCGGGGAACCGCAGCACGGTGAGGCCCTCGATCGTCACCTTGGTCAGGGCCGTACCGGCAGTGGTGTGGTAGATCAAGCCGTCGTCCGTACCACCACAGGCCGTGCCGTCGATGATCACGCCGGCCCCGACACCCGACACGCGCGCCCCCGCCGGGTCGGTGAGCGCGGGAAGCTCCGAGGTGGCGTGGATCGTGGCCGGCGTCCCTAGCGGAAAGATCGTCGGGTCGAACTCAATGCTATCTGTACCAGCAAGGGCGTTGGCCGCATCGATCGCCTCGCGTAGCGTGCAGTCTGCCGGCGTGGGCTCACACAACCCGTCGTCGTTGTCGGCCGTGTCGTTGACAACGAAGGTCGCAGCCGGTGTGGGTACAGCCGTAAGGCCGACGAGAGCAACGGACAGGGCGGTGCGGAGGAGCAGGGTCCGCGTCCTGGCAAAGAGCTGCACGAGCGTCATGTCGAAGTCCCTCCTGAAATTCAGCACTGCGGGAATGCAGCCCGGACAAGGGCACACAAGTGAATACCGCGCGCAGACGCAACGGAGCAAGTGTGTTCGCGCGTAGCGAGCAATCGTGGCGTATAGACGCTAACGGGTGAAACGCTTCGATCGAAAATTCGGCGCCGATCTGATCGCCACTTTACCGGCCTCGCCGGCCGTCTACCTGTTCAAAGACGAGGCCCGGCACGTCCTATACGTCGGCAAGGCCAAGAACGTGCGCCGTCGTCTGTCGAGCTACCGCAATGCCTCGCGCCGCAAAGTGCACCGCAAGATGCGCACGCTGGTTCGCGAAGCCGCCACGGTCGAAGTGCGGGTCCAACCCGATGAGCAGGAGGCCCTCGTGCTCGAGAATCAGCTCATCCGCGAGTTGGCCCCGCCCTACAACGTCGACGGCAAGTACTCGTTTCTGTATCCCGCGATCGGCGTTCGCCAGACCCCGCGGCATACGCTGCTGTGCTTCACCACGAACATCGAGTCGTGGGCGGCCTACGAGTTCCGTTGGTTCGGCACGTTCCGCTCCAGGCCCCGTGCCAAGGACGCCTTCGATGCCCTCGTCGCGCTCCTTGCGCTCATCGGCCACCTCGAACGAACATCGACGCTCGGCAAGGTACCCCGCACCAAGGGCTCCCGACTGGCAGGGGTACGACAGCTCAGCGCCGCGCTCGTCGTCGCGATCGAAGAGTTCCTGTCCGGGGCTTCACGCGACGGCCTGATCGGTGTCTCGACCGCGCTGCTCGAAAAACCGCGCGCCCGCCGTGACGCCGCCAGTGTGCAGCAGCGTATCCACCTGCTCGCCGACTTCTACGCCGCCGATCTGGCGCCGCTGCACGCCGCCCTGCGCCACGCCGGCCGCTCGGGGACGTTTGTGCCCCAGGAGGAACGCGACACGCTCTTCATCCGCACTCATCGGTAGTGCGCGTCAGGCGTCCGACCCTACCACTGCCAGACGCGCTCGTACCCGTTGAGCAGACGCGCCAGATCGCGGCGGCCGATGGCCTCGTAGCCGTCCATGAGTGGCGCCTCCGCGATACCGCGCTCCGCGAGATCCTCGCGCACCGCGTACAGCTTCGCGCCCTTCTGAACCAGCTTCGCGAGGTCGTCATCGACGCGCGGCGGCTGCGTCTGTTCCCAGGCGCCGAAGCGGAGTCCCGACGCGTCCTGCCCGCGAACGAGATAATTCACCGCGCTCCCTTGCAGGAGGACGTCGATCTCCGCCCCCGCGCCACGCATGGCATGCGTCAGCCAGATGATCGTATCGTCCTGCTCCTCGAGCGTCCCGCGATACGCCGATGTCACTATGTTCAGCACCTTGGCCATGACTCACCTCACCGCGTCGGAATGACGAGCGTGTTGTCGGACTGCTCGGCGAACGTCCAGAAATCCCCCGGGGTGCCGCGACGGGTGCCCGGAAGCAGCTCGGTGACCCCACGTTCGTCGACACAGAGCCCACACTGTACCCAGTCGACCTTGGCGCCGCGCCGCTCAGCCTCCGCGATCACCGCCGCGACCCAGTCCTTCGGATTCGGGTGATTCTCCTCGGCAACGTCGCGACCATGAACCGTGTTCGGATGCGGCTTCTGCGTCGGTGATGCGACGGCGACCGCGCCTTCGTACGCAAACACGTTGACGTTGTAGCCGCGGCGTACGGCAGCGTCGATAAGACGCAAAGCCGTCGTCGTGCGAGCGTTCTCGTAGGGCGCGTCCATCAACGCGAAGGTCAGTGTCTTCTTGTCGGCCATGTCGTTGCTCCTAGTGCCAGAGGGCCTTGCGACCCGCGGCGAGATGATCGAGGACGATGTCGATCGACGCCGGGGCGACACCGCCTGCCAGCGCGTCGATGGCGATACCACGCTCGCGCAGCGAAAAGTCGTCCGCCAGCACTTCGACCCCGGACCCCGTGAGCGCCTCCAGCGCTTTTCCTGCCGCGCTGCGCCGCGCACCAAGCACTCCATTCTCGACGAGAAAGACGGTCACCGCCGCCCCCTCGGCCGCGAGATCGGCCGCCAGCGCGAAGTAGTCCGGCACGGCGCGCGACTCAAACGCGTCACGCGATGCGATCAACAGATAACCCGCCATGCTGCCTCCCTGTCGAAGTCTCCTCGGACGACCTAACGCAGGCCGCCGATCGCGATATGATCCCGGATCGCAGAGCCGAGTCCAGCCCCCTCCCGGGGCGCAGCCTAACGCAGCACATCGAAGCTGCGCTCCACTACGAGACGAACCGAGACGTAGAATCCGATCGCTGGAAACACCAACCAGGCGCTGTTGGTGCCACCGACCACGCCGATGAGTCCGCCGAGGGAGCGCTCCCTCCAGCGCTGGTTGTAGAAGTACTGGAAGAAGTAGAGGCACGTGCAGTAGAACTTCTGGTAGAAGAGCAACAGACCGACGATCCCGAGGACGACTGGCGAAACGAGCGGCACGGTCATCGCCACCAGAAAGAAGGCGCTCGGGAGCGCGGTGCTGAATCCATTGCCAACGTCGATGGCGAAACCGAACGACTTCGGATCGGCGTAGCCGTCGTCCCAGTAGGCGTAGCCAAGCCAGGTCCGGGCCCAGAGACGGGTTGACGCGAACTCGCGGGCGGAGACCGGTGTCGTATACAGGTTTCCGCGCGGTCGGTCGTCTGAACCGCGTGGATCGTGGAACCAACGCCGAATGTCGGCGATGCGGTGCCAGAGCGAGATCTCCCAGCCGCAGATCAGCAGATTGATGGCAAGGAAGAACGCCAAAGTGATCTGCCAGCCATTCACTACCCCGTGCCAGGACCAGTGCAGCAGGACCGACCCGCCGACGAGCGCAATCATCCAGGCGACGAGCCAGATCCAAACCGGATAGCGTCGGGCCGCAGATACGGCGGACGCCGAGACGGAACTTTCCACGACCGCCCTTGTCGCACAGTACACCTGGGCTCGCCAGATCGGCGCCCCGCGGGCTACGCGACCAGCGGCACCGACCCAAACAACCCCGCCCCTGTCACGCTACTCAACGAACATCCCAGCTGAACAATCGACATTCGAGATCTCCGTTGAACAGGGTGTGCTCACGCGCAGGTGCAATGTCGACCTCACGCGCCAAGCTACGGTTGGGCGTAATGGCAACCACGGTGCAGGCACGCATTCGCCCGAGGAATCGCGCGAAGTCGCGATTCCATCGTTCGTCGGTTGTCAGCCGGACGCCGTAGGGCGGATTGGTCACGATCATCGTTCCCGGTGCTTGCGCCGGTAGATCGGCGAACGCCGCGCACGTGAAGTCGACTCTCGCCGCGGCGCGATCGGCATTGGCGCGGGCCATCTTCAGCACCTGAGCATCGCGATCACTTCCGGATACCCGTGTTGCGACTGGTTCGGCGAAATCGCGAGCGCGCTGCCGTTCCAACTCCCAGCTGGCGACCGCGCTGTCGTCGAAACAGCGCCAGCGCTCGAAGCCGAATCGCCGATTTCCACCGGGCGGTACGGCCTGCGCCCACAGCGCCGCCTCGATGGGCAAGGTTCCCGAACCACACATCGGGTCCAGCAGTGCTTGCCCCGGCCGATACCCACTGAGCCGAAGAATCGCCGCGGCCAGGCTTTCCCGGAGCGGAGCCTGCCCCGCCTCGGTGCGGTATCCGCGACGAGACAGAGGCATGCCGGCCAGATCGACCAGCAGGCTCGCACGATCGCGGGCGATGTGCGCCACGATACGGAGATCGGGATCCTCCCGATCGACATCAGGGCGAGTCCCGGACTGCTCGCGCAGTTGGTCGACCACTGCGTCTTTGATCCGTTGCGCCACGAACCCGCTGTGTCGCATCTGGCCATGTTTGACATTGGCAGAGACCGCCAACGTCCGCGTGGCATCGAGCCAGCGTGACCAATCCACGCTCTTGGCACCGTCGTAGAGAGCGTCCGGATCGCCCGCATCGAACTCCGCCACGCGCCACAGCACCCGCATCGCGATCCGGCTGCGCAGGCAGGCCCGCATCGCGTGCCCCAGCTCTCCACCGAAATGGACGCCGCCACGGTCCGCCCGAATCTTGGGCACCCGCAGTTCGCGTAGTTCGTCGCGCAGCGCGCCCTCGGTTCCCTTGGCCGCGGTCGCGAAGAACGGTCGTTCGTCGCGTGTCGTCATACTCTGCGGGCTCGGCGGCTCATCGCCGCCAGTATGGCCATAAGGGCTCTGCCTGTGCGAGGACGAGGATGAGATCCAGGCGGGCGCGTGCGCGGCGCCGCCGAGGCGGCAAACTCCGCCAATCTCCGCTAGGGTGGAGCCCGCGATGCTGCGCCTGCGCCATAGAGTCGGGCCATACGCAACCGTGCTTGCCCTCCTACTGGTCGGCACCACGATAGCTGTGTGGCTCGCACGTACGCCCCGCGAGCCCCCGTCGACGGCGCCGAGCACGGGACCGGCGAGTGGCGGACGCATCGTCTCTCTCTTCCCCCCCGCGACGGAGACCATCTTCGCGATCGGCGCCGGTGCCCAGCTCGTCGGACGCTCCGACTACTGCCGCTTCCCGCCGGAGGCACGACACCTTCCGCAAGCAGGCACGAGCCTTCGGCCAAACACCGAGGTACTCGTTCGGCTACGACCATCCATCGTGGTGACCAAGCGATCCGTCCAGAACGCTACGCAAGAGCTCGCGGCTGTCGCCCCGCTCGAGCTGCTTCCGTGGCTGACCCTCCCTGAGATCGCCGCGAGCATACGGCGCCTTGGTCGTGTAACCGGGCGGCAGCAAGCGGCCGACGCCCTGGCGGACAAGCTCGTGACCCGACTCGATGTGCCGGAGCCGCGAGAAGGACCGCGGGTCCTTCTCGCCATGGGCCAGGCGCCTGGCAACTTCTCCGAGGTCTGGTTTCTCCGCAAGAACTCGATCCACGGCGCGGCCCTGCACGCCGCGGGCGGACGGAACGCCGTTGATCGAGACGTGACCGGCACTCCCAACCTGAGCCTGGAGCGCGTCGTGCATCTCGATCCTGATATCGTGATAGTGCTCTCGCCCGACGACGAGCTATCGGGAGAGGCTCGTGCACAGCTGCTGAAGGACTGGGGCTCGCTCTCGACCATGCAGGCCGTCACACACAACCGCATTCGGGTTCACCAGGGCGCATGGTTGTTCTCGTCCGGTCCGCTCGTCCTCGAACTCGTCGACTTGCTCAAGCGCGACTTGCGAGAGCTCGCCCCGAAATGAACACCGGCCTGAAGCTCGAGGCTGTGACCGTCACCGCGGGCGGACGCGTCCTGCTCGACAACGTCTCGCTCGCGATCGATCCCGGCGACTTCGTCGTTCTCGTCGGACCGAACGGAGCCGGTAAAACGACCCTGCTGCGGACCCTGCTCGGCACGGAACGCCCGGCCGCAGGAAACGCCTACGTCCAGGGACAGCTCGTCCACCGGCTCCCGAGTCGCGCGCGTGCAGCCGCGGTAGCATGGCTGCCTCAGGATCCACTGCCCGCCGACGCGCTGACGGCCCTCGACGTCGTCACGGCGGCCCGCTATCGATTCCACGAAACCGTTCGGTGCAGTCGCGCCTCCGCGCTGCGGACGCTCGCGCAGGTCGAAGCTCACCCGTACGCAGACCGCGCCCTGCAAGCGCTCTCGGGTGGTGAGCGCCAGCGTGTCGCGCTCGCCGTCGCGCACGCCCAGGAAGCCCCGATGCTCCTCCTCGACGAGCCGGCGAGTCACCTCGTTCCCGCACAC
>JAJCZP010000229.1 GCA_029262315.1 Deltaproteobacteria bacterium
GCGGCCGCCTCGCGTGCGGCTTCGGTGGCGGCCGCCGCCTGGGCATCGGCATCGATGGCCGGGGGCGCCACTGCTACGGGTGCCGCCGCTGGTGCGACCGGTGTCACGGGCGGTTGTGAGCTCGAAAGGAGGAGAAACGCACCCAGGCCGAGCGCGGCGACCGTGACCGCGGCAACGAGGGGGACGGTGAGAGAGCGCGGTGCCTCGGCGGCCGGCTGTTCGACATCAAAGGACGGGGTGTCTCCAGTCTCGGCAAAGACCAGGCGTGTGCTGGCCAGCTCGAGGATGTCGCCGTGTCGGAGCGGGCGCTCACCCTCGACGAAGTCGCCGTTCACCGTGGTGTTCCGCCGCGCGCCTTCGACATGGAGGACAGATCCGCCCGCGTTGGTGACGATGCGTGCGTGTTTCCGCGACACTTCGGGATTGGTGAGGACCAACGTGCAGCTGCTGGCACGACCGATCGTCGTCTCACCGCTGTCGAGTCCGTGCTCTTCCGTCTCGCCTGCCGGACTTTGCACGAGGAGTCGAGGACGCCGTTGCGCCTGCGGGCGGACGATGGTGACGTCGTCGTCGAGCGCGTCGTCCCCTGGCGATCCGCCAGCGGCGAATGCGCCCGTGGCGAGGGCCATGGTGGGGTCGTCGGCCCGGCTGTCCCCACCGAGCGCTCCGATGACGGCTGTGGCGTCGTCAGGGGGCGAGGTGCCGAGGAGCCGCGTCCGATCGTCCGAGGAGGACGAGGCGGCGAGGTCGTCCGCCGGGAGCGTCCGGGTGGCGTCGTCGGCGCTACCGGATGTGTCCGGTGTCGGTTCCGGCTCGTCTGTCGCCGGGGCCGGGTTGTCGGCGCCAGGCCTCGGCATGGCACGCGTGCGGTCGTCGGCGGCGCCCGAGGCGCCGGCCGGTGTCGGCATTAGCTTCGTTCTATCGTCGCTTCCGCTCACCGATGGGCCTCCCTTCCGCGACCGACTTTCCTTACCATGGAAGCGACTCGCATGGCCATGCACGCGCTCATACGGCGAGCGCGCGCGCTGCTTCGGCCGCGCCGAGGCGTGCGGTTTTCGGGTCGAGTATGATCCAGACGGGCACCTCGCGCATCATCTCAGCATATCGCCCTTTGGCGGTGAACGAGCGCATGAACGCCCCTTCAGTGATTCTGGGGAGCATCTTGGTGACGATTCCGCCTCCGATGTACAGGCCCCCGCGCGCCATGGTGGTGAGGACCAGATTGGCCGCCTGAGTCCCGTAGAGGTCGACGAAGAGATCCACGGCGGCGGCGCAGGTCTCGCAACGGCGCGCGACCCCGGCTTCCCCGACGACCGCGCTGGGATCTTCGGTCGCCAACCGCTCCTTGATTTCGGGGGTGACCGGGCGTCCTTGGTGCTCGGTCAGGAAGCGGAAGATGTTGAAGAGTCCGGGGCCGGAGAGGACGCGCTCGTAGGACACACGGTCGAGATCCTGCTGCAGGAACGCCAGCAGGTCGAACTCGGTCTGCGTCCGTGGTGCGAAATCCACGTGGCCACCCTCGGTGGCGACCGGGACGTGCTGCCGGCCGTCCCAGAACAGGAATCCCTGTCCGAGTCCGGTTCCGGCGGCGATGACGGCGCGATGGGTGGGGCGCTCACGCCCAGCGTTGATCGTCTGCAGCTGATCTCCGGGCAGGAAGAGGGCACCGAACGCCGTGGCCTCCAGATCGTTCATCAGGCGAACGTGAGGCGCGCCGATGACCTCCCGGAGCGTGCGTGCTTCGACGCGCCAGGGGAGATTCGTGGTCGTGACCGTCTCGCCGTCTATGGGCCCCGCAATACCGAACGCAGCCGCGACGATCGTGGGCCGGTCATCCTGCAGGAAGGCGCGCACGACATCATCGAGACTGCCGTAGTCTCGGCTTGGGAAGGAGTTCTCGCGGCGCGTCTTCAGCGGGCCCTCGCCGGTGATTTCGTAAAGCGCGAGATCGGTCTTGGTGCCGCCGATGTCCCCGGCCAGAATGATCTCAGCCATGCCTGTCCCCCCCCTTTGGTCGACGTCGTGTCGTCGATGCCACCGACCAGCTGCTCGAGAATCTGCCATGGCGATCGCGGCGCTGATAGCCATGAGCACCGAAGAGATCCCGCTGCGCCTGGACGACATTGGTCGGCAGATGCGCGCGTCGTACCGTGTCGAAGTATGCCAGGGAAGCCGATATTGCCGGAAGGGCGATTCCCTGTGCTGTTGCGCGTTGCACCGTGCGACGCCAGCCGCCGAGACAGCGTCGGATTGTCCGTCCGAACGCCGCATCCTGCAACAGATGGTCCGGGCCGGGCGCGCGGGCGAGGGCGGTCCGAACCTCGTCGAGGAACTCCGAGCGGATGATGCAGCCGGCCTTCCAGATGCGGGCGACCTCCGCCAGGTCGGTACCGTAGTCGAGGACGTCTGCCGCCTCGGCAAGGAGCTGAAACCCCTGCGCGTAGGCGCAGATCTTCGCGGCCAGGACCGCCTCGCCGATCGCCCGTACGGCCGCGCGTCGCTGCGGCATAGGGCGCGGGGCCGGAGCGAACCGACGCGCCAGGCGTTGGCGGAGTTCTGGGAGCGACGCCAGCAGGCGGGCATCGACGGCGGCGGTGATCGTCGGTACGGCGATCCCTAGTTCGAGCGCCGCTTGCGGGACCATCCGGCCCGAGCCCGTGCGGCCCGTGACGTCGTCTATCTGATCGAGGAGCAGGCCGTTTTCGCCGAGGTCGTCGGGGGCGCGGACGATGTCCGCCGTGATGGCCATCAAGTATGAAGCGAGCTCACCCGCGTTCCATTCGGCGAAAACGTCGCTGATCGCGGACGCGGGCAGACCGAGTCCGTTGCGGAGGAGATCCTGCGCCTCTGCGATGATCTGCATGTCGGCATACTCGATGCCGTTGTGGATCATCTTGACGAAGTGCCCCGCGCTGCCTCGACCGCAATAGGTGATGCACGGACCGCTATCGGCCATGGCCGCGGTGCGGGTGAAGAGGCGCGCCAGCGAGCGATACGCGTGTTTCGGACCGCCCGGCATCAAGCTCGGGCCGTACAACGCACCAGCGGCGCCGCCGCTCACGCCCATGCCGACGAAGGTGACCCCGGACGCGCCCGCTGTCACGACGCGGCGATCCGTGTCGTGAAAGGACGAGTTGCCGCCGTCGATGACGATGTCACCCGAGGAGAGTAGGGGCGTCAGTCGGGCGAGAACGTCGTCCACGGCGGCGCCCGCTTTGACCATCACGAGGATGCGGCGGGGGCGGCGGAGCGCCGCGACGAGGTCCTCGAGGCGGCGGACGCCGGTGATGCAGCCGCGGCCAGGGTGCGCGCGATCGTGCTCTGCGGCGAGAAGCGCCGCGGTGCGGGTGTAGGTACGATTGTAGCCGGCCACCGTCAGGCCGTGGCGGGCGAAGTTACGCGTGAGGTTCCCGCCCATGACGGCGAGCCCGATGATGCCGACGTCGTGGGGGCCTGCCACCGCTCAGCCCGCGGGAAGTCGCGCTGCCGCTGCGCGATCGAGCCACCACACCAGTTCGCCGCGTGTGGGCGCAACGCCCTGGACGGGATAATCCGCCGTGGGGGTACCCGGTGTGTGGCTCAGCAGTTCCGCGACGAGATCTCGTTTGCGCTCACCGGTCACCAGTAACCAGACGCGGCGGGCCGCATTCAGGGCGGGGTACGTGAGTGTCATGCGCTGCGTGGCGAGTTGCGGCACGTCGTTCATGACGACCGCATGGGTCCGTTCGAGGAGCGCGGTCGTGTTGGGGAAGAGCGAGGCCGTGTGCCCGTCCTCGCCAATGCCGAGGAGGACCAAGTCGAGCGCCGGCATCGAGCCTGTGCGCGCCGTGACGTGTCGGCGCAGCAGCTCCTCATACTCGCGCGCGTGGCCGTGCTCGGCTTCCATCCGATGCGTCTGCGCGTCGACCTTCGACAAGAGCGCACGCGAGGCCATCGCGTAGTTCGAGTCGGCGTGATCCGGTGGCACGGCACGCTCGTCGCCGAAGAACAGCTGCACGCGCTCCCAGGGTATCCGTGTCCGGAGTGCCTCCGACGCGAGCTGCTCGTACAATGCGCGCGGAGTGGATCCACCCGCGAGCGCGATCGAGAACGAATCCGTGGTTTGCTCCACGAGCTGGGCGATTTCGGTGGCAGCCGCTGTGGCCACAGCCGCTGCGTCCGGGAGGATCTCGACGCGGGGGGGCGCCATCGCCGAGTTCAGACTTCGCTCAACCGACGCCAACGACCCTGGGTGCCCTCGAACAGCCGTGCCGCCTCGTCTGGTCCGTCGGTGAACGGATAGTAGTTGGGGAACGTGGGCGGCGGGAGGTTGGCCCATCCGTCATGTATCGACTGGATGAAGCGCCATGAACTCTCGACTTCGTCGGAACGGGTAAACAACGACGCATCGCCACGCATGGCATCGAGCAACAGCCTCTCGTAGGCCTCTGGGGGGCGTTGTTGGAACACCTCGCCGTAGTAGAAGTCCATGTTGACTTCTTCGAGCTGGATCCGCATCCCGGGCTGCTTGCAGGCGAAGGATAGGCTGATCCCCTCGTCGGGCTGAATGCGCAAGACGAGAATGTTCGATCGTGGTACCGAGGGCGCAAACTCGTCGTCCTCGCCGAGGTGACGGAACAGATGCAGCGGCGGTTGTTTGAACTGCACGGCGATCTCGGAGACGCGCTTTGCCAGCCGCTTCCCCGAGCGGAGGTAGAACGGAACTCCGGCCCAACGCCAGTTGTCGATCTTGAGTCGCAACGCCACGTAGGACTCGGTTGTGGATTTCGGATCGACGCCGGTTTCTTGCCGGTAGCCCTTGATCATTTCTCCATCGCGCTCGCCGACTCCGTACTGTCCGCGGACCGTATTGTCGGCGACCTCGCGTCGGGAAAGCGGTACGAGCGTCCGGAGGACCTTGACCTTCTCGTCGCGGATGCCACGCGCCTCGAGCCCCGACGGTGGCTCCATCGCGATGAGGCAGAGCAGCTGCAGCATGTGGTTCTGCACCATGTCGCGCATCGTGCCGGCAGTGTCGTAGTAGGCGCCGCGTCGCCCCTCCATGCCCAGGGTCTCGCCGACCGTGATCTGCACGTGGTCGACGTACTTCTGATTGAAAAGCGGTTCGAAGATCGAGTTTCCGAAGCGGAAGCTCAGGATGTTTTGGACCGTCTCTTTCCCAAGGTAGTGATCGATGCGGTAGATTTGGCTCTCGTCGAGGAGCGAGGTGACCTCGGTGTTCAACGCCTGCGCGCTCTCCAGACTCGTGCCGAACGGTTTCTCGATGATGACGCGCGACCAGACCTCTTCGCCACGCTGGCGAATCAAGCCCGCCGCCGAGAGATTCTTCAGAATGACGGGGAAGAAATCCGGAGCGACTGAGAGATAGAAGAGGCGGTTGCCAGGAAGGCCGCGTTCCTTCTCGATGGTTTCGAGTCGCTCTTTCAGGCGCACGAAGCTCTCCGGATCGCCGACGTCTCCCGCCTGATAGTGGAGTGCTCCGACGACCGGGTCATCGGCGGTCGGCGCGTCGGCCCCGTCGCCGAGCTGTGTCCGCAACGCCTCGAGCATGTTGCTTCGGAAGTCGTCGTCGCTCAGTGCTGTTCGAGAGACGCCGACGATCGCGTAGCGCTCGGGCAGATAGCCACTGGCCTGCAGCTGATAGAGGGCGGGGATGAGCTTGCGCTTGGCGAGGTCTCCGGAGGCTCCGAAGATCACGATCGTCGCTGGTTCCTGGGCGCGGACGCCTTCGTAGGCTGGTGTGTCGACTTGCGTACGGTTGACGTGGACGCCGGTCCGTCTGGGTTCTGCGGTGCTCATGGGATGTCGACTCAGCGCTGTCTGCGCGCGTTGCGGCCGGCAACGACTCGGCGTTTCACGGTGGTGCGCTTGCGAGCCCCTTTCGACGTCGAGCGCGCCGGCGTGGCGCGCGAACTCTTGGCGGCGGTCGTGCGACGCTTGGCGCTCGTGCGTTCTCGCGCCGTGGTCTTCGAGCGCGTGAGGGCCGTGCGCTTGGCCTTGGTCGCGGCACTCGTCGTGCGCTTAGCCTTGGCCGCGGCGCTCGTCGTGCGCTTAGCCTTGGCCGCGGTAGTCGTCGTGCGTTTGGCCTTGGCCGCGGTAGTCGTCGTGCGCTTGGCCTTGGCGCTGGTCTTCGATCGGGAGGTCGTTCTCCGGCCGGCGGTCTTCTTAGCGCTGCCCTTCGGCCGGGTTGTTTTCTTCGCCTTGCCCTTCGGCGTGGTTGTCTTTTTCGCCTTGCGCGTGGCCGCGGCACTCTGTGCGGATCGCTTCACCGCGGTACGGCCCTTCGCCGCGCGGCGTGCGGGCGTCTTGCGTGTCGATGTGCGTGTACGCGTCGGCTGCAGAGCCGCGAGCAGGAGCGCCAGTCCGGCGTCGGGATTGCTGCCGAGCCCGACGCGCATGATCGGCCGGTCGCGTGAGGCCAGCGACTCGTAGTCGCCGAGCGCCTGCGCGGCCTTCAGCGTGCTGAAGCCGAAGCGCTCGCCGGGAATCGAGAGATCACGCTCGTCGTCGCACGACAGTTGCACGAACACGCCGTTGGCGGCACCGCCCTTGTGGAGCTGCCCAGTCGAGTGCAGGAAGCGGGGGCCGTACCCGACGGTCGTCGCAACGCCGCAACGGTCGCGAAGGCTCGTGCGGATCGCGCGGAGCATACGCTCGCGGGCGGGTGTCCGTTCGATATAGGCGGTGATGGCAGCGTATCGCCCGGCGCGCAGTTGTCTCAGGTGTCGGCCGAGCTCGGCGACGAAGCTGGGATCGGCGACCGAGCGCACCCCACCGGGGTCGGGAAGGCGACCGGTCGTCGCGTGCGCCTCGAGGAGGCGCACGGTGTTGTTCTTCGATTCCTGGACGTTCGGTTGGTCGAACGGGTCGATCGCGAGAAGGAAGCCGGCCGTGGCGGTCGCGATTTCCCAGCGCATGAACTCGGCGCCGAGATCGTAGGCGTCCTTCAGATGGATCGCGATCACTGGGTGGCCGGCCCGAGCGAGTGAGGCGACGGCACGGTCGTATTTGCTGCCGAGGCGAATGTAGACGAAGACACGGTCCTTGCCGTACGCGGCGGGGCGTGTCAGCGGCTCGCCCTCTATGGGGACGATGCCGACGCCCTCCTTACCGGTCGACTCGGCGATCAGTTGCTCGGTCCAATAGCCGAAGCTCGCGACCTTGTCTGAGAGCACGAACGTCAGCTTGTCGCGCTTGCCCCGAGCCAACGCGCCCATGACGGCACCGAGATGCAGGCTTGGGTTCTGCGCTGGCGAGACCGTCGGTCCCGAGGCGATCATCATCGTGCGCGCGCGGCCGAGCAGCTTGGCGACGTCGATGCCCATCAACGCGGCCGGGACGAGGCCGAAATACGAGAGTGCCGAGTAACGGCCGCCGATTTCTGGGGGATTCAAGAAGACGTGCCGGAAGCCGTGCTCGCGTGCGCGGCGCTCCATGGCGGTTCCGGGATCGGTGATGGCGATGAAGTGCTCCCCCGCGCGGTCGCCGCGTGCCTGGCGGACGCGGTCCCAGCAGTACTGGAAGAACACGTTCGGTTCGGTCGTGCCCCCGGATTTCGACGAGATGATGTACAGCGTGCGTGCCGGATCGCTGGCTTCGACGATGGTGCGCACCGCCTGAGGATCGGTCGAATCGAGCACGCTGACGTCGAGGTGGCCCTTGGCGACCCCGAACGTTCGTCGCAGGACCTCTGGTGCGAGTGACGAGCCTCCCATGCCGCAGAGCACCGCGCGCGTGAACCCGGCGCGCCGGACCTCCTCGACAAACGCCGTCATGGCCGGGACGGCTTGCTCCATCTCGTCGACGACGTCGAGCCACCCGAGTCGAATCTTGATCTCGGCCTGGTGGGTGGCATCGTCTGGCTTCCACAGGGTGGAATCCTTGTCCCACAAGCGCTCTGCGAATCGGGCCTCGGTGAGTTCGCGGAGCCCCGCGCGAACCTGTCGTTCGCTTGATCCGAGTTTGATGGCGGTGAGATCGCTCAACACGAATGCCTCTCGCCAGGCGCGGACGACGGCGATGAGCGAGTCGAACGATTTGGCGAACGACGCTACACCGTCCGCCTCGAGCTTGTCCGTGACGGCTTTGATGCTGATGCCCGCATCTTCGATGCGCTGTAGAACCGCGGCGGCCTCGTCGAGGTTCTGGTCGAGGACCAGTGCCGGGCGACCGTGATCTTTGTAGGCCTTGAGCGTCGCGGGCGGCATCGTGTCAACCGTGTCGGCGCCCACCAATGCTTCCACGTAGTACACGTCCGGGTAGTCCGGGTTTTTCGTCGACGTGCTGGCCCACAGCGGACGTTGCAGGCGCGCGCCGCGCGCGCCGAGGCTGTCGAAGCGCTCGCTCGCGAACTTCCGCCGAAAGGCGGCGTAGGCGAGCTTGGCGTTGGCGATGGCGGCCTTGCCCTTCAGCGGCCGCAGTTGCGCGGCTTGATCCGGGCCGGCGTCACGCAGCTTCTCGTCGAGGAGTTTGTCGACAGCGCCGTCGACACGGCTGACGAAGAAACTCGCGACTGAGGCGATGCCGTCGATCTTCTTGCCGCGCGCCGCCCGGCGGTGGAGTCCCGTGACGTAGGCGTCCATCACCTGGTCGTAGCGTTCCAGCGAGAAGATCAGCGTGACGTTGACGTTCAGGCCTTCAGCGATGCATTCCTCGATCGCCGGAACACCCGCTTCGGTGGCGGGGATCTTGACCATGAGATTGCGTCGCTTGACCGTCTTCCAGATGCGTTTCGCCTCGGCGACGGTGGCGGCGGTATCGTGCGCCAGCGTTGGGGTGACCTCGATGCTGACGTAGCCGTCGTTGCCGTTGGTCTTCCGGTAGATCGGCGCGAACACATCGGCCGCGGCTTGAATGTCGGCGATCGTCAGTGCGTCGGTGATGGCTTCGGCGTTCTTGCCGGTGCGCGCCAGCCGTTGAATGTCGTCGTCGTAGTCGCTCCCGGTGGCGATCGCTTGCTCGAAGATGGTCGGGTTCGAGGTCAGACCGGTGACATCCCCCGCTGCGACCATGCGCCTCAGTTGCCCAGAGGTCAGCAGTGAGCGACTGATATTGTCGTGCCACGGAGACTGTCCCAGGCGCTGCAACTCGACCAGCGGATTCGCCATCGATCCTCCCCCTTCGTGCACCGCTCCCAGTGTGCGTTCCCAGCGGTGCGACCCAAGCTCAATGATGCCTGGGGACGCTGGAAAGATACAGTACAATTCGCAGTGTAGGACTCAACCTTTCGGGGTGGAACGCCGACAATCTCCAGGAGGTCGACTCGGAAGCCCACTCGGGGCTCGGGAGATCCTCCGAGGGAGAGTACGTGCACGTCTTGATCGTCGACGAGAACTCGTCTGAGCGCCAGCGCCTGCGGGGCGTGCTGGCCGCCGTTTCCGATGCGGCGACCGTGTGCGAGGCAGGGTCCGTGGCCGGGGCCCGCCATCAGGTCGAGCGCGGCCGGTGTCAGGTGGTCCTCCTGGGCACGGGCAGGGCGCCCGGCTGCTACGATCTCGCTGAAGCGTGGGCTGCCGACGGGTTGGCGGGGGTCGTGACCCTTGCCACGGAGGGGGTGGCGCCGCGCTCGTGCTGTGTGTCGATCGCGCGTCAGGCCGGAGGACCGGAGATCCTTCAGGCGCTCACCCATGCGACCGAGCTGGCGGCGCTCCGCCGCGAGCTGCAGGCGTCCCAGGTTGCCCTCCGCGAGGCGCAGGAGCGCGTCGTCGAGGCGACCAGCCTCAAGCTCGAGTTCTTGGCCAACCTCGGCCACGAGGTGCGTACCCCGCTCCAGGGGGTGTTCGAGATGGTCGAGCTACTCCGCGATACACCGCTGTCCGAGCGCCAGCAGCGCTATCTCGAGACTGCTCGGGTGTGCGGCGAGCGCTTGCTGGAGGTCGTGACGGATGTGCTCACCCTGTCGAACATGATCACCGGGCGGTTCGAGTTGGAGGAGTCGTACTTCGACGTACGTCGGGTGGTCGACGAGGCGGTGCGGGTCGTGGCCCCGGCTGCGACGGCCAAAGAGCTGCAGCTCGATTGCGATATCGCGCCTGAATTGCCATGGGTGCTCCGCGGCGATGCCGGCCGGCTTCGCCAGGTTCTGGTCAAGCTCCTCGCCAATGGGGTCAAGTTCACCGAGCGTGGATGCGTCTCTGTACAGGGGGAAGTCGTTGCGATGTCGCGTTCTTCCGCCACGCTTCGGTTGTGCGTGCGGGATACCGGCGTGGGGATCGCGCCCGACCGCCTGCACCGGATCTTTCACAGCTTTACGCAAGCCGACGGGTCGAGTTCGCGGGCGTACGAGGGCACCGGGCTCGGCCTTGCCATCTCCAAGCGCTTCGTCGAGCTCATGGGCGGCGAGATCGGGGTCACGAGCGAGCCAGGCGTTGGTAGCTCCTTTTGGTTCACGGTGCGGCTCCGCGTGGACGCTACCGCCAGAGAGCTTCCCGAGGATGTGGGCGCACCGGAACCAGCGTAGCCTTGGGATCCGGCCTCGGGCTTCCGCGGTGTTGGCAAACCCACGTTTTCCTTGGTAGCGTTTTCCTGTCGCCGTGAAGCTCATAGCTGCAGCGCACTCGGATCGGGGCAAGGTCCGTAGTGAGAATCAGGACAGCTTCCGCTGCGACGTGCGTGCGGGGTTGTTTCTGGTCGCCGATGGCATGGGGGGGCGCGCTGGGGGCAAGCGCGCCAGCGAGGAAACCGCCGCCGCCATCGCCGCCGACCTGGCCGCCGCGCCGCACGGGGGCACGCTCCCTGATGCCGGTGCCCGGCTGACGGCGGCCATCGAGCGGGCGAACGCGCGCGTGTGGCGGTTGGCGCATGATGATGCCGCGCTCCGTGGGATGGGAACGACGGTGGCGATGCTCTTCGCCGCGGGCACGGCCGCCCATCTCGCCCATGTAGGTGACTCGCGGATCTACCGCGTGCGTACCGGCCAGATCGAGGCGCTCACGCGCGACCACTCGTATGCTGTGGAGCTCGAAGGGCAGGGCGTCGAGATCGCCGATGCCCGGACGCGTGCGCGCTATGACAGCATGCTGACCCGCGCGGTCGGCGCCGAAGAGACGGTCGAGGTCGAGATTGCGCAGCATGAGATCGCGGTCGGTGACGTCTTCCTCCTCTGCTCGGATGGTGTGTACGGGATGGTGGCGGATGCCGATCTCGCGGCGCTCGTCACCAGCGGGCATCGTGACCTCGAGGCCACCTGCGGCGCCATCGTGCAGCATGCCAATTCGGCCGGCGGTCGTGACAACGCGACGGTGATTCTCGTCGCGGCAGAGGACGGGGCGCCCGCGTGATCCTGTCCGGCAAATACGAGGTCACGGAGAAGGTCGGCCAGGGCGGGATGGGCATCGTGTACCGGGTGCGTCACCTCGACCTGGACACTGTGCTGGCCCTGAAGATTCTCCCGCGCGAGCTGTCGCAGGATCCGGATCTCGTCGAGCGGTTCCGCCGCGAGGCGAGGATGGTGGCGCGTTTGAATCACGCCAACATCGTCCGGGTGTTCGATTTCGCCAAGGACGGCGACACCTACTACCTGATCATGGAGTTCCTGGCCGGCAGGAACCTTCGGCAGGTCCTGCAGGAGCGGTTGGAGCGGACGCGCAAGGCGATGCCGCTGCCCGAAGTCCTGCGCGTTGGGGTCCAGATCGCAGATGCGCTGGCCTACGCGCACGAGCAGAAGCCGGCCGTGGTGCATCGCGACATCAAGCCGAGCAACATCATCATCGAGGAGGGGTCGGAGCGCGCCGTTGTGACCGACTTCGGTATCGCCAAACTCATGGGTGAGAGCCAGAGTGAGCTCACCCATACCGGTTTGTTCGTCGGTACGGTCAAGTACTGCGCGCCGGAGCAGTTGCGCCATGACGCCGACATCGACGCGCGCGTCGACGTGTACGCGCTCGGGATGTTGCTCTACGAGCTCTACACGGGGAAACAATACTTCGCTGGCCTGAAAGACCACGAGGTCATCGGCAAGGTGCTCTACGAGCAGGGTGAGAACGTCGTCGACCTGCCGAATACGCCGCCGGAGGTCAACGCCCTGATGACACGGGCGATCGCGCGTGATCGGGACGCACGTCATCCTTCGGCCGAGGCGCTCCTTGGCGACTTGCGAGCGTGCCTGCGCGGAATCGGTGAGGGCGATGAGGCCAGTACGTCGGCAACCGCTGGCGGTGCCGACGAGATCGAGGCCCAGATCCGTGCTCTCGAGCGCGTGCGCACGCAGCGCTTGGCAGAGGAGGCGCGAGACGCGTGTCGCGCGGCGCATGAGGTAGCGGAGCGTGATGGGACCGAGGCGGAAGCCCCTGAGGCATTCGCGGCGGCCGCGGCGGCCGAGGACGAGGGGCTTGGGTTGCTCACGGGCGGTCAGCACGCGGATGCCGCCGCCCGGCTAGGCGAAGCGGCCGCTGCGTTTCGTGAGGCCGCTGCGGCCGCGAGCCGGCAGCGGGCCGAGCGCGGGGTGCAGCGCGCGCGCGAGGCCGCGCGGGATCTCAAGCAACAGGCGGAGGAGGCGGGTGCCGCCGCGACGGCCCCCGAGGCCATGGCGCGCGCCGATGCGCTCGTTGCCACCGCGGAGCAGTTGGCCACTGACGGGGAGTACGATCGAGCAACCGCCGAGTTTGGCGAGGCCGCCGAGGCCTATGGTGCGGTTGTCGGCGACGTGCGGCGGGTGGAGGATCTCCGCGTCCTGCGGGCGGCCGTGCCAGACATTCATGCGGCACGACAGCGTGCGGAAGACGCCAACGCTCCGGCCCTCGCCCCCGATGCGTTTACCGCGGCGGTGCAGGAACAGGACCGCTTCGAGGAGGCGCTTGCCGCCGAGCAGTTGACCGCGGCGCAGGAGATCGTCGGGCTGGTGGAACCCGCGTTCGACGCCGCC
The DNA here is from genome assembly GCA_029262315.1 of Deltaproteobacteria bacterium. Classification (GTDB taxonomy): domain Bacteria; phylum Desulfobacterota; class Binatia; order UTPRO1; family UTPRO1; genus JAJCZP01. The sequence goes on from JAJCZP010000229.1 coordinate 12,863, forward strand.
ACCGAGGGCGCGCGGACGGCCCATCTGCGTGAGGAGGCGCAGGCAGCTCGCGCCGTCATGGACACGCAGCGCGCCACGGCGGAGGCTGCCATCGGCGATCGCAAGCCGCCCGCCGAGATGGCGCGCGCAACCGCGCGCGCCGCCGAGGCCGTGGAGTTCGAGCGGGGTGGGGATTGGGCCGCCGCACGCGCCGCGTACGGGGAGGCCGCGAAGCTCTACGAGCAGGCCACCGAGCGTGGGCTGGCGGCAGCCGAGGGTGCTCGCATCGAGGGGGCGCTGGCCGAGGCGCGGGCTACGTGCGACGAGGCCCGCACTCGCGCGACCGAAGCGGGGGCATCCAAGGGGGCGCCGACGCTCTTCGCGCGCGCTCGGGATCTCGCCAAGAAGGCGGCGAAACAAGCCAAGGGCGACGCGACGGCGGAAGCCACCAACACCTATCGAGAAGCAGCGGACCAGTACGCGCAGGCGATACAGGTCGCCGAGCGGCGGGCACAGCGCGGAGCATTGGAACAGGCGCTTGCGGCGGCCGCCGCGGCACGCGCGGACGCCGAGAAGGCCGGCGGGCAGGGATCGGAGCGCTTCGCCGAGGCCGAGCGTGCGGCCGCGGAGGCGACCCGTGCGATGGAATCCGATGACCTGACGTCTGGGGCGCGCTCGGCTGAGGTCGCGCGCCAGGCGTACGAGGGGGCAAGCCAGGCTGCCGCGCTCGAACTCCATCTCGGGGAGGCCGATGCCGCGCTCGCCACGGCTGCGTCGCGGCGGGATGACGCCCAACAGGCGGGTGCCGAGGCTGCGTCCGCGCGCGCGTATGCCGGGGCGAGCCGCCTCTACGATGAGGCCGTCGCCGCGCGTGGGGGGAACGACTGGGGGGAGGCCCTCAGGCTTGCGGGCGAGGCCGCCGGGGCGTTCGAGAGCACCCTGACCGCGGCGGTCGATGCCGCATATGCGGATGCCAGGGCGGCGGCCGATGCCGCAAGCGCGGCCGGCGTAGCGGGTGACGAGATCGGGGAGGCCTCGGCGACGCTTCGCGCTGCCGAGGAGCAGCGGGCCGCCGGTGCGCATACGGCCGCGGTACAGGCGTTCCGGGCGGCGGCGTCAGGTTTTCGTGTCGCGACCGATCGTACCGGTGGCGCGGCGAACGAGGCACGCGACCTTGCGGAGGCTGCGCGTCGTGTTGCTGAGGAGGCCGACGCGGCAATACACGCGGCGGACGTTTTCACCCGTGCGACGGCGGCGTTCGAGCAGGGGCAGCGCGAGGCGGACGGGCAGCGCTTCAGTCTGGCTGTTGCAGGGTTTCGCGAGGCCGGGACGTTGTTCGAGTCGGCGACCACGGCGGCGACCACCGCCCGGTCGAGCGCGGCCAGTGCCGAGGCACGTGCCTCGGCCGAGCGTGAGCGAGAAGCCGCGATCGCGGTTGGCGCCCCCGAGTACGTCGCCTCGGACCATGCAAGCGCGGAGCGCGACTATCAAGACGGCGAGGCGGCACTTGCGGCCGAGGATTTTACCGCCGCCGAGGCAGCGTTCCGTTCCGCGGCAGCTGCGTTCCGGGTGGTGGTTGTCGCCGCCGAACGTGTGCGTGCGGAGCGCGAAGCCAAGGCCTTGCGCGACCAGGCTCGCGCGCTTCGGGCGCTCCGCGACCCGGAGCGCGAGGCGCGTGGGGTCCGACGCAAGATCAAGAAGGCCGACGCGGCGATCGCGAAGGGAGATCGACTGCTCGAGAGCGGCGGCGATCTTGCCAAGGTGCAGGCGGAGTTTACCCGTGCCGTGCAGGCGCTGGAGGCGCTTCCGCCTCCGCCCGAATCCGAGGACGGGACCTCGATGGCCACGGTCGTCCGCTCGGCGCCGTCGCCGACACGGTCCATTCCATGGTTGCCGATTGCCGGCGCATTGATTGTTGCGGTTCTCGTCGCCGGGTGGCTCGTGTTGCGACCGACGGGTACATCCGCACCGGAGCGGATCGCGACGGGTCGAGAGCCCGACGTGCCTGCCGATCGTGCGGACGAGATTGACACGGAGCCTCGGGACGAACCTGCTGCCGCTGACGAGCCTGTAGCGAAAGGCGAATCGGACCGAGGAGCCGGGTCACAGTCCGACCCTGTTGCCGACACCGGGCAAGAGCCCGCATCGGAGGAGGACGCGCCGGTGCAGGTGGCCGCCGTCGAGCCCGAGCCCCCGACGCCAGCGCCCGAGCCGACGCCACCGCCCGCCCCACGGATCAAGCGCGTCGATCCGGACGAGGCTGCCGTCCGGTTGAAGGCCGGGAGCCAGGCGTCGTTTAGGCTCGAGCTCGCCGACGCTTCGGACGTATCGTACCAATGGAAAGTGGGCGGCAAGGTGGTGAGTGATGCCGATGCCGCTACGTTCCGCGTCGCCGTACCTGACAAGCCGAGCACGGTCGTGGTGGTAGCGAAGAACGCCGGGGGTGCCGTCGAGCATCAGTGGGAGCTCGCCGCGCTTCCGCGTGCGACCGAGGTTGCGCCGCCGCCCCTGAAGGCGCCGGAGATCGTCAAGGCGGCGCCGCGCGGGCGGAGTCTGGATCTCGATGTCGGCAAGAGCCAGCGTTTCTCCGTTGAGGTCGCCTCGGCGGACGATCGCCTCACGTGGGCATGGTCGGTCGATGGGAGAAACGTTGGCCGGGATCGCAGCTTTACGCTGGCAGCAAAGGACGCCGACGAGGGTGAGACGCGGCGCGTCCAGGTGAGCGTTGCCGATACGAAGGGAAAGAAGGTTACACGCGATTGGGCCGTGAAGGTGCCCACCGTGCCGATCAGCATCGTCGGGCAACGTCCCGCCAACGACGCGAAGTATCCCATTGGTGCGAGCGCCGAACTGAGTGTCGAGGCGCGGGTCGGAAGTCGGCGAGATGTGCCGCTCGAATACCGCTGGTCGGTCGACGGGAAGCGGATTGCCAGCGCCAAGGGTCCGCGTCTGCGCCACGAGATCGCAAGCCCGCAGACGCAGGTCGAGGTCGTGGTCGAGGCTCCCGGCCGTCAGGCCGCCGTGCGCCGCTGGCGCCTGCGCGGCGATCAACCCGTCGCGCCGGAGCCCACCGTCAACTCCGAGGGGGAAATTCGCGCCTGGATCGAGGCCTACCGCTCAGCCTACGAACGGAAGGACGTCGAGCGCATGGTTGCCCTCGGGGTGTTGGGGGCTGGAAACCGCGCGCGCATGCAGCGCGTGTTGGACGATCTGGATGGCCTGAGTGTCAAGATTGTGAACCGCTCGATCGACATAAAAGGTCCGGATCGTGCGGTCGTCTCCCTGACGCGCGTCGACACCTTCTCGGCCGGGCGTGGGCGTGAGGAGAAGTCGATCCCGATCACCAAGACCTTGCGCAAGCGCAACGGCCTATGGGTTGCGGAGTAGGCAGGTATGCCAGGGGTTGGGTTGACCACCGGGGTGCGATCACGTAACCGCAGGCGTCGAGGGGAGGGTGCCGTGGCCCGCAAGATGACATTACAGGCGAGTAGTATGGCGACCTGTCTGATGCTGGTGCTCGGGTTGGGCATTTCGATCCGGCCGGCAGCGGCTACCGTCCTGATCCACGTCCCGTTCGAGGCGCAGGCACAGACGGCGAGCCGCGTGTTCGTGGGCCGGGTGGCCTCGGTGAGGAGTCGGCCGTGCGCCGCTCGACCCGCCTACTTCGAGACCCTCGTCGGCTTCACGGTGGACGAAGTTGTTGCGGGCGGTGTCTCATCCACGGTCGAGTTGCGCTTCTCGGGAGGCCAGGTGGGCGATATCCGGCAGTCGATCGACGGTATGCCGGAGTTCACGATGGGTGAGCGCTACGTAGTTTTCGTGGAGGCTGATCACGATCCGCCCCTCATCAGTCCCATCGTCGGCTTCAACCAAGGCCTCTACCAGGTGATCACCAATGCCGCTGGCGAGGACGTGGTGCGAAATCGTGTCGGTCAGCCTCTTCAGGAGACCGGAGCGGCTGCGCGCGCGGCGACGACGACCGAGCCGCGGCTCCGCGACTTCACTGCCGCTGTCCAGGCGGCTCGCCGATGAAGCCATACGGATACTCCGGCTGGCAGAGGCTTGGCAGGGCCTGCGGCGGGCTCGCGGCCGTCGCCCTCGGATGGCTACTGATCCAGGGGGACGTCTCCGCTCAGCTCTGCCCGTCGACACCCGGCAACGCCTACTCTTTTTTGGCGGTGGATGGCGAAGACGAGTCCAAATGTCCGGTGTTTCCGGTCGTGCATTGGGTGGACCCGAACATCGTCTACGAGTGTGACTTCCTGCTCGAAGCCGGGAGGGGCGTCGCGTGCGGCGGTACGCCCGCGACGTGCGCGTCGCTCTGCCGCGACGCGGCGAACGCCTGGAATGCCGGGCTTGCCGGGCATTTCCGTTTTCTCGATGCCACCGCGAGTACTCCCGTCCAGTTCTGCGGCGAGGACGGGCGAACATCCATCAGCGGCGGGACCACGGACTGTTCCGGAGGCGCGTTCGGCTCGAACGTGCTGGCGGTGGCGCTCCGTGTGAATTTCGTGCCGACGGGAGAGCTCGTCGATTCCGACATTACGATCAATCAGAATCCGGGCGCGTTCGTGTTCACGCCGGCGCGATTCCAGGCGACGCTCGGGCACGAGTTCGGGCACACGATCGGACTCGATCATCCGAACCAATGCGGGCAGAACGTCAACGTGCTCATGCGCTCGGCCTCGATGTTCTCGGAGCTCGATCCCTGCTTCGTGCGGGAGCCCACCGTCGACGATCTGAACGGCGCGCTGGTGATCTATCCCGATGCGGTGACGCTATGTGGCGATGCGGATGGCAGCGGCGGCATCACCGACGCCGACGCATTTCAGGCCTTGCGGAGCGCCGCTGGCCTGTCGAGTAGTTGCTCGGTCGAGACCTGCGACATGAACGGCGATTTCGTGCTCGACGACGTCGACGCGGTCAACGTATTCCGGGCCGCAGCAGGGCAGTCGTTCAACAACAACTGCGCCACCTTCTAAACGCCGAGGGCCGCGCGGTGACGTCGTCCCGCGGGACGGTCATGCCCACGAGGCACGCCTTTGCCTCTACGACCCGGCCGAGAGGCGCCGTCTCGGCGCCGGTGCTCCTGCCCTTGATGCGGTCACAGGGTCGGGGGGCGGGGGGACCCCAGGGCGGGCGGGGCGCGCGCCCGAAAACGCGCGGGGACCCCCC
>JAJCZP010000230.1 GCA_029262315.1 Deltaproteobacteria bacterium
CGGCGTGACGGTTGGGGTGACGGTTGGTGTCGGCGTGACGGTTGGGGTGACGGTTGGTGTCGGCGTCACGGTTGGGGTGACGGTTGGTGTCGGCGTCACGGTTGGGGTGACGGTTGGTGTCGGCGTCACGGTTGGGGTGACGGTTGGTGTCGCGGTGACCGTGGGCGTCACCGTCGGCGTGACGGTCGGTGTAACCGTCGCCGTCGGGGTTGGCGTCGGCGCGGGCGAGACCGTGGTCACGTAGTCCTCGACCTCGCCGTTGTTCCACGTGCCGGTCGCGTCCTGCGCGCCCGCTGGGTCATCGGTGTTGAACCGGAAGCGCGAGTACACGGTGCTGGCCGCGTCGATCGGGACGGTGATGCAGAGGTTGTTCGCGCCCATCACGAGGGCCTGATCCATGAACACGTGCTCGCCGGCATCGTCGAAGTCGCCGTCGCCGTTCCAGTCGAAGAACCCGTTCAGGAAGCCGGCGACATTGGCGGTGATGTCGAGGCAGGCCATGGCGCCCTGCATCAGTGCGGGGATGACGACGCCATCCTCGTCGTCGCCGTTGTTGTCGTCGCCGTTGGCCCCAATTGAGGGCTGGCCGTTCCCTTCGGAGTCGACGCCGGCGCCGAGGTGGACCCCGGCGACGATCTGGTGATTCGCGCCGAGAGCGTCCGATGTGTTGTAGTCACCGGGGCCGTTGCCGGCGGTGAGGTCCGGAAGATCGCCGTAGTCGAAGAACAGTTGAGTGATTTGTCCGGGAGGAAAGGTCGCACCCGGCGGGCCCTTCGACGGCGAGTTGTGAATCTCGAGCGCCTGCGCGGTGATGGGGTTCGCGCCGCAGGCGCTGATGTCGAAACTCATCTCGTACACCATGGGCCATTCCCAGAGGTTGACCATGTCGAAGGCGGGGTACTGAAAGTCGAACGGCGTGTCGTTCGTGCCAAAAGGAGACTTCCACTTTTCAGACTCTGTACCGCCCCCTTCGTCGGGTTCCCAGCTCGTGTTGTTGAAGTTCCAGGCTATGGAGGTTGCCGCGGTGTAGCTCGGCGGCAGGCCGTCGAAGGCCCCGCCTTCGTTCAGCTTGTCGCGATTGCCGCACTGACCGAAGACGTACGTCGTGTTGTTGGTCGCGGTCGATGCGAGCGCGTTCGAGGGCTGGAACTCGATCGAGTTCTGGAGTGTCTGCAGCGGGCCCGAGAAGTTCTTGTTGTCGGCCGGGTTGTAGCCCGCGCCGTACAAGGTATCGAGATCCTCGGGCTTGCACATGTACGACTGGGTCCAGTTGTACGTGATGGCGCCGCAGGCGATGCGAATGTCGATCAGCCGCTCGCTGTCGTAGAGCTTGGTGGCACTCCGCTGCTCGTCCCAGTTGGCGCTCTGCATGTATGACGAGAGGGGATCGTCGACATCGTCGAAGACGTTGTCGTTCAGCGCCGGATCGGCGACGAACGCCAGTTGCAGCGTACTCCCGTTCAGGATGCCGTACATCGATCCGAGGCCGGGGTCTTCGGACAACAGCGTGTACAGCGCCGCATCACCGTCGCCGAAGAACAGGCCGTTTACGCCGCCGGGAATGACCGGCACGTTTTGCACACCCGCGTCGACGTCGTTCTTGTTCTCAGCGGCGGCGAGGGCGATGGTCGCCGTCTCACCCGTGCCCGTGTTCGGATCACTGTCGATCGTATCGTCACCGCCGACGTCCTGCGTCGTGAGGGGCAGGCCGGTAGGGGGTGCGAACTTCACCACGTAGTTGCCCGCAGCGAGGCATTCGAACAGGTAGGTGCCATCGAGCCCGCTGGTGGCGCTTGCCAGCACGGTGCCGCCGGGGCCGTTGAGCAGCGAGACCACGATGCCGGGAACGTTCGGTTCCCCGATATTCTGAATGCCATTGTTGTTCGTGTCGCCAAAGACACGTCCGCTCATACTGCCGAGCGTCGGGCACGAGTATTCGACGTTCAAGAATGAGGGCTGCGGTTCGGTGCGGTCGGCGAACTTGGGCTCGTCATCGGAGCCGGCGTCTGAGATCAGCATTACGCCATCATTGGGCGTAATCGCGCCGTTCCAGTCCGACACCAAGCTGAGCACGCTCGCGCCTGTAATGGACTGATAGCCCTCGTTGCTCGGATCGAGCGTTCCGAGGACCGTGGCATCGAAATCACCACCGGCTGCAGTCCAATTCGTTCCCGTGGTTCGGTCGTTCCAGCTGGCTTGTAGTTCCTCCCACGCGGACGTGACCTCGTGTACTTCCACCATCACCGTATTCTTCTTCTTGGTGACGTTGAACGACATCGTTGCCGCATCGAGCACCACCGTGCCGCCGGTGGGGAGCGCGGTCAGGTCGAAGCGCACCAGCGCCCGCTTGTCGTCGCCAGCGTCCTTGACCTTGAGCTCGGTGTCGGTGCCGTTGTTGTCGTTCGCGTTGTTCTCGTCGATCCACGTATCGGCCTCGGGCGGAAGATTGACGGAGCACGGCGCAGCGCATGGCCCGGGCGGCGCGGCTGTGGCCGGCGACGGCATCAGCATCAGCGCGCTTGCGAGCACGAGAAGGTTCCAGGGCAGGCGGCGGGATGGTCTCGGCATCGGGGATGGTCCTCTCTCGGTCGCGTGAAACTGCGCACACCGCGATACGTCGCGTCAGGGTGTCGGGTGATTGCTTCGCGGATCGGGCGAGCCGGTCACGCGACCAACGATGTGCGGAGGCAGTTTCATTTGTTACGGCACGGGCAACGCTCCGCGGGGGGAACGTCAACCCTGTGGAGATTTAAGCGATTTGATACGCGATGTGTCAACGCGCTTTTCGTGGGGAAACGCGGGATTCAATCGTTCGCCGATGCGTCTGCTATGTGGTCGCGCATGGTGGAGGAAGGATCGCAATGGAGCACGAACGCTTTAGGAGGTTCGTGCTCCAACGTGGCGCACGTAGTATTGCCTAGAGCGATTGGGTGGGGGGTGAGAGCGGCAAAAATTGTGTCGTACGAGTCGACGTCGCGAGGCGTCGGCTACACCGCGTAGCCGACGCCCCGCGAGATCGCGAGATCAGCCGCCGACGGCGGCGAGCTTCTGGGGTGCTGCGACAGCTGGTTCGTCGGCCGTCGCTTCGTCGATGCGCTTCTTCCACGCGACGAGTGTCGGTCGCGCTTGAATCATCGCTTCGCCCTGCGGTGTCGGGCCGCTCGCCATGGTGCTGAACTGCCCGGCGATGGCGAGGTCGGCGGCGCTCGGCTTGTCGGCGTAGAAGAACGGGCGGTCGCCCAACATCGCAACCAACTCGTCGAGTCGCCGACCGAACTCGTCGGTGAGTACATCAAAGGGAAGACGGGTCAGTCCCTGCGCGAGTGCTTGCCCCTTGATCTGTCGCGTGAGGAAGATTTTCACGATCGGCAGCAGGAACGATGGCAGCGGGAGCCCACTCGCAACCTGCGTCGCCGAGGCGTCGCCGTTCGGTGCCGCCCAGCGAAACGCCATCAGGTACCAATACAGCGACTCGTCGGACCAATCCTCGAGAAAGCTCTGCTGCGCGGCAATCTTCGGATCGCGGTCGAACAACGGCGGCTCGGGCGCCAGCTCTTCGATCCGACGCAGGATGCGTGTCGAGTCGAACGTGCGCTCTCCATCCACGATGAGCACCGGCATCTTCTGCGTGTCTGGATTCTGCTTCTTGAAGTCGGCGGGGCTGCTGAATCCGAGCATCGTGTACGGGATGCCCTTCAAATTGAGACCGCGTGCGACCTTGTCCACGAATGGCGATAGCCGTGCGCCGAAGAGTTGAACGTCCATAGCGAAGTACCTCCATCATCAGTGCGCCGAATCGTGGCGCGGTTGCCGGTTACTCCAATGCGAGCATCGCGGAGTTCGCGATGTCACGCAGCACGCGTGGATCAGGGTTGGTCTTGCCGATGACGCGTAGGCCCTGCATGGTGCTGAGCAGCAGCCGAGCCAGGGCTCGCGGCTTCTTGTCGGCTCCGAGGTCGCCGTCGCGTTGTGCGCGGGTGAGTGCGCGGCAGTACGTATCTTCAATGCGTTTGAAGCCAGCGGCGAGCGCGGCCTGGATCTCGGGGTCGCACGAGCCGAATTCGGTGGCTGTGTTCGTCAGCAAGCATCCGAGCTGGCCTTCCGGTTTGGCTGCGAACTCCGCGATCTCTTGCAGCAGGGCCCGGATGGCGGACACGGGCTCGTCCGCGTGCTCGACGTTCCGGATGACGGTGTCGACGATATCCTCGGCATACGACTCGAGCGCCGCAATGAAGAGCGCGCGCTTGTCGCCGAAGGTGGCGTACAGGCTGCCACGGCCGATGCCCATCTCCTCGGTGAGCATCTCCATCGAGATGGCGTGGTACCCGTGCCGCTTGAATGCCTGGCCTGCCAGGCCGAGGACCGTGTCGGGATCGAATTCCTTCGTGCGAACCATGAGTTGACCACACGATCCCCAAACTGGAACGCTCAGTCAAGATAGGTTGACGAAGAAAGATCGACAAAGAAAAAGCCCCCCGGGTCGGTGACCCGAGGGGCTTGGAATCGCATCGGGCAAGACCCGAATTACATCATGCCGCCCATACCACCCATGCCGCCCATACCGCCCATGCCACCACCCGGAGGTGGGCCACCAGCAGCGCCCTTTTCCTCGGGCTTTTCGGCGACAGAGGCTTCGGTGGTGAGCAGGAGCCCGGCCACCGATGCGGCGTTCTGAAGTGCCGTGCGCACGACCTTGGTCGGGTCCATGATACCGGCCTTCATGAGGTCTTCGAACTCTTCGGTCGCGGCGTTGAAGCCGTTCGAGCCCTTCGAGTTCTTGACCCGGTCGAGGATGATCGAGCCTTCGCAGCCGGCGTTGCTCGAAATCCAGCGGAGCGGCTCTTCGATGGCCCGGCGAATGATGCCGATGCCCACCTTCTCTTCTTCGCCACCGCCACGCAGCTTGTCGAGGGCGCCCGACGCGCGGATGAGAGCGACCCCGCCACCGGGAACGACACCCTCTTCCACTGCTGCACGCGTTGCGTGCAGCGCGTCTTCGACGCGAGCCTTCTTCTCTTTCATCTCGATCTCGGTCGCAGCGCCGACCTTGATCACCGCGACGCCACCGATCAGCTTCGCGAGACGCTCCTGGAGCTTCTCACGATCGTAGTCGGAGGTCGTCTCCTCGATCTGGGCGCGGATCTGCTTGATCCGACCCTCGATGTCCGCTCGCTTGCCGGCCCCATCGACGATCGTGGTGTTGTCCTTGTCGACCACGACGCGCTTCGCACGTCCAAGATCGGTCAGGGTGATGCCCTCGAGCTTGATGCCGAGTTCTTCGGCGATGACATTGCCGCCCGTCAGGATGGCGATGTCTTCAAGCATGGATTTGCGGCGATCGCCGAAGCCAGGGGCCTTCACGGTCACACACTGCAGCGTGCCGCGAATCTTGTTCACCACCAACGTGGCCAACGCCTCGCCCTCGACATCCTCGGCGATCATGATGAAGGGCTTCCCGGTCTTGGCGATTTGCTCGAGGATCGGGAGAAGGTCCTTCATGTTGCTGATCTTCTTCTCGTGGATCAGGAGATAGCAATCCTCGAGAACCGCCTCCATGCGCTCGGAGTCGGTGACGAAGTACGGCGAGAGGTAGCCGCGATCGAACTGCATTCCCTCGACAACTTCGAGGGTGGTCTCGAGACCCTTGGCCTCTTCGACCGTGATGACGCCTTCTTTGCCGACCTTGTTCATGGCCTCGGCAATGATGTCACCGACCGTCTTGTCGTTGTTGGCCGAGATCGTGCCAACTTGCGCGATCTCTTTCTGGTCCTTGGTCGGCTTCGAAAGAACTCGCAGCTCTTCGACGATGGAGATAACCGCGCGATCGATGCCGCGCTTCAGGCTCATCGGATCGTGGCCCGCGGCCACCATCTTGGTGCCCTCGGAGAAGATGGCGCGCGCCAGCACCGTGGCCGTGGTCGTGCCGTCACCGGCGACGTCGGAGGTCTTGCTCGCAACCTCCTTCACCATCTGGGCGCCCATGTTCTCGAACTTGTCTTCGAGTTCGATTTCCTTGGCTACGGTGACACCGTCTTTCGTGATGTTTGGAGCGCCGAACGACTTCTCGAGGACGACATTGCGTCCCTTCGGGCCGAGCGTCACGGTAACGGTATCCGCGAGGGTGTTGACCCCCTTCAAGATCCGGTCGCGTGCATCTTGACCGAATCGGACGTGTTTGGCTGGCATACTAGTGACTCCTCCTTCGAAAATTACTCGACCACGCCGAGGATGTCGTCCTCGCGCATGATCAGATGCTCGTCGCCGTTCAGTTTGATTTCGGACCCGGAGTACTTCCCGAAGAGGATTTTGTCTCCGACTTTTACGTCGAGCTTGACGAGCTTGCCGTCGTCGGCGGTTTTACCCTTGCCGACGGCGATCACCTTTCCCTCTTGCGGCTTCTCTTTGGCCGTATCGGGAATGATGATGCCCCCCTTGGTCTGCTCTTCCTCTTCGATCCGCTTCACGATTACTCGGTCCTGAAGTGGCCGAATTTTCATGCTGCTCTCCTTTCCTAATTCCTGCTGGTCCTGCAGAAACCCTTGAGTTGTAGACCGGTTATCGTGCGCGACTCGGACGAGCAACGCCTGACCCGGATGTGCACGGGATGTTTGATACCGGCGGGAACATAAGCATCCCCCGCGAGTTGTCAACGGTCGGAAGGGATCAGCGGCCTAGTTTCCGGCGCTCCTCCTCGAGATATTGCCGATAGAGCACATCCCACTCGCCGCTGCCCTCGGGAACCCGCCGTGACAGGCTGGAAATCTTCCGCCGGACCTTGGCGTCGAGGACCTCGTCGATGTTCAGATACTCCCCGATGACGGCCTTCAGCTCCTTCAGGAGCAGCCGGTCTTGCTGCAGGTCGGAGACGTCCTCCGCCTTCAGTTGGTCGAGAACCATGTGGGCTAGGTGGGAAATCCGCCCCTCGGAGACGTGGCTCACAGCGTGAACCCCTTCTCTTTGGCCAGGCGCTCCTTGACCAGTTGCAGCACGCGATGGCGGTCCATGCCGACCAGATCGCGCTCGTGCGACACGGCAAACCGCTTCGCCTCCAGCTCGAGCTCTTCCTCGGCACGGATGTTGGCCTTGAATGCGCCAATAATCCGTTGCTCTACGGCGTCACGGATGCCCGTGATCCGCATCATCTCGGCCTTCTCCAGGTGTGCGATGATGGCGGCAGCGATGCGTTTCATCTCCGGCTCACGGAGCTTCATGGTCGGATACGAGTAGAGCTTGCGGCGGTCCGTTGCAAGGTGGTGCCCAACCACCCATCCGCCAATTGACCCACTTCGCCGATAGGGATAGCTACTTGATTTACCGTCAAGTTTGCCCGTTCGGGAGCCCTTCCGGGTGCCTCCGCGGGTGCCGGAACGAGGTCGCCATCCAATGATCGTCAAAATGTCAGCACACGCGACGGCGACCGAGGTCGACGCCATCGAAGCGAAGCTTCGTGATCTTGGCTACGGGGTCGGCAAGATGATCGGCTCGCAGGTGACGCTGCTCGGCGTCTACGGCGACATCTTCAAGCTGCCCCAGGACGATATCGCGCAGATGCCCGGGGTCGAGCGGCTGATTCCGATCTCGCGAGCCTACAAGCGCGCCGCCCAGAAGGGTGATGCGCTGAACCCGATCCACAGTCCGGTGAGTATCGGCCCGGTCACCGTGGGTGGGGACGAGCTCACCGTCATCGCTGGGCCCTGCTCGGTCGAGAGCGAATCCCAGATCATGGAATCGGCCCGGATGGTGAAGGAAGCGGGGGCGAAGTGCCTGCGCGGTGGCGTCGTCAAGTATCGGTCGAGTCCGTATAGCGGCTGGGAGGGCCTCGGCTCCGACGACCAGGACTCGCTCCGGCGCGGTCTCGAGCTGATCGTGAAGGCCGGAAACGCCTTCGAGATGCCGACCGTCGTCGAGATTCTCGATCCGACGGATGTCCCGGTTTACGAGGACTCGGGTGTCGCCTGCCTGCAGGTTGGAGAGCCGAACAGCAAGAACCAGGCACTCCTGAACCGATTGCGGGATACCCCGCTTCCGGTCATCCACAAGCGCGGCAACTCGCTCGATACCGAGGCGTATCTGTTGTGGGTGGAGCGCGTGATGGCGCTCGGCAAAGAGAACGTCATCCTCTGCGAGCGCGGGATCGCCAGCTGCAACAAGTATACGCGAAATACGCTCGATCTCGGCAGCGTCGCGGCGTTCCACTACCAGCTTTCGGGGTTGCCGGTTGCCGTCGACGCATCGCACGGTACTGGCGTCCGCGACCTGGTGTTCCCGCTCAGTCTGGCTGGAATCGTCTCCGGGGCCTCGGTGGTGCTCGTCGAGGCGCATCCGAACCCGCTCATCGCGAAGTCCGATGGTTTTCAAGGATTGTTTCCCGAACAGCTCCGCGGCCTGGTCCGCGCGGCCGAAGAGGTGTGGCGCACGCGCCGAACCAACGAGCGTGAGTACGTGACCACGGCGGCACTCGAGCGCGACTACGAGGGCCGCATGCAGGACGACCGCAAGCGCTTCTTCGGCGAGTCGTGACCCGGCGCCGTTGCGCCGCATGATCATTCCCGCTCCCACGACGACGGACACGACCATCGGCGTTATGGCGCCCGGTGGCGCGGTCGATCCCGACGCGCTTCGGCGCGGGCTCGACGCCTTGCGCGCGTGGGGGTTTCGCGTCCGGACAGGCGAGCACGTGCTGGCGCGGCGGCGCTACTGCGCCGGCGAGCCTGAGGTGCGGGCGCGCGAGTTCGAGGCGATGTTCCGCGATCCCGAGGTGACGGCGATCATCTGCGCGCGCGGCGGATACGGGACCGCGCAACTGTTGCCGTTGCTGGATCCCGACGTGTTGGTGGCGCACCCGACGTTGGTCTGCGGCTACAGCGATGTCTCTCCGTTGCTGGGTTTTCTGATGGAACGCTGCGACCTCGCGACTCTCCATGGCCCTATGGTGGCCAGTGATCTGGCCAAGGGGCTCACCGAGCGAAGCGCCGCGCGCCTACGTACGTTGCTCGAGAGGCCGACCAGCGTGTGGCAAGAGCCGGTGCGCGACGTGCTGGTGTCGGGCCGGGCCTCGGGCCGCTTGGTGGGCGGGTGCCTGTCGTCGCTGGTGGCGCTCCTCGGTACGCCCTACGCGATCGAGACTGCGGGGCGAGTCCTCTTCCTCGAAGACGTTGCCGAGCCTCCGTACCGTATCGACCGCATGCTGACGCAGCTCCGGCTGGCGGGGAAGCTCGATGGCGTCGCCGCGGTGATTCTCGGGGCATTCGCCGATTGTCACGGCCGTGACGAGCGCGACGTGGTCGAGGCGGTGTTTGCCGATGTGTTCGCCGACGTGCCGTATCCGGTCGTCGCGGGATTTCCGGCCGGACATCTCTCGGAGAACCTGACCCTGCCGTTGGGTGTCGTCGTCGAAGTGCATGGGGACGAAGGCCGTGTCGAGGTGTCGCCCGCATGAACTTCGGTCGCGTCGAGCAGGCGATGGACGAGGCGGTCGACGCCGGGGTCTTTCCAGGGGTCGTCGTACTAGTGAACCTCGATGGGGAGATCGTCTTCCATCGTGCGGCGGGAGTACGCGGGCTCGACGACGCCCGTTCGCCGATGCGCGAGGACACCATCTTCGACCTGGCGTCCCTGACCAAGTCGCTGGCCACCTCCGTTGCGATGATGGTCATGGCACGCGAGCGCAAGATCGATCTCGACGATCGACTGACGCGCTTCTTCCACAACTTCGGTGTGCACGGGAAGACGCACATTACCTTCCGGCATCTCCTGGCCAACACGTCGGGGTTGGCGGCGTGGCGTCCCTTCTACAAGGATGTGCTGCGTACCGAGCGCGAGGGGCGCATCAACTTCACGGCGAGTCGGGGCGCCAAAGAGTTCGTGTACGAGTCGATCCAACGCGAGAAGCCGGAGTGTCCCCCTGGCGCGCGTACGATCTACAGCGATCTCGGGTTCATCCTGCTCGCCGCGGCGATCGAGCAGGTGAGCGGTCTCACATTCGACCGATATTGCCACGAGAAGATCTTTCGCCCGCTCGGGCTACGGTCGACCTCGTTTGTCGACCTGTCGTCGCTGCGCACGCGCCGGCTCGAGCTCATTCCGGAGATGATCGCGCCCACGGAGCGCTGTCCATGGCGCAAGCGTGTGCTGTGCGGCGAGGTGCATGATGACAACGCCTACGCGATGGGGGGCGTCGCCGGTCACGCCGGGCTGTTCTCGAACGCTCGTGACATCGACCACCTCGCGACGACGCTCCGGGCCGTGCACGAGGGGCGGAGCGACTTCTTGCCGACGAGTATCGTGCGCGAGTTCTGGCGGCGCGACGATACGCTCGGAACGTCGAGCTGGGCGCTCGGGTGGGACACGCCGTCGGCCAAGGACTCGACCGCGGGCTCCGAGATCTCCCGCACCGCCGTTGGGCACGTCGGTTTCACCGGGACGTCGCTCTGGATCGATCTCGATCGCCGCATGCACGTCATCGTGCTGTCGAACCGCGTGCACCCGTCGCGCGACAACGACAAGATCCGCGACTTCCGTCCACGGCTGCACGATCTGGTGGTTCATGCCCTGGCAGCATCGTGAGGGTGGCCTCGTGACATTCGTGCGCAGGGTCGATGGCTGAGCCGCGGCCACTTCCCCCTCGTCCCGCGTGGCCCGCGGCGCCGCGACGGATTCATCTGACGGCGATCGCCGGCGTCGGTATGGCGTCGCTCGCCGGCATGCTCCGCGCCGCCGGTTACGATGTGACGGGTTCGGATCAGGCGATCTACCCGCCGATGAGTACCGTGCTCGCCGATCTTGGGATCCTCGTACAGGAAGGATATCGGGCGGAGAATCTGGTCCCCGCGCCCGATCTCGTCGTCATTGGCAACGCGATGTCGCGCGGCAATCCCGAGGTCGAGGCGGTGATAACCGGGGGGATTCCGTACTGCTCGATGCCCGAAGCGCTGATGCGCTTGTTCATGGGCCCGCGACGGCGCGCGGTCATCGTCGGCACCCACGGCAAGACGACGTCGAGTGCGCTCTTGTCCTGGATGCTCCACGAGACTGGCGGAGACCCCAGCTTCATGGTCGGCGGCGCATGCCTGAACTTCGCGCACAACTACCGGCTCGGGCAGGGGCCCTGGTTCGTGACCGAAGGCGACGAGTACGACACCGCATTCTTCGACAAGGGGCCGAAGTTTCTGCACTACGACGCCGATGCGCTGCTCGTGAACGCCGTCGAGTTCGATCACGCTGATATCTATCGCGACCTCGATCACGTGAAGCAGGCGTTTCGCACCCTGCTCGAGCGTACCCGTCCGGATGTTCCGATCGTGGCGAGCGCTGACTTTCCCGAGCTCCGCGATGTCGTTGCGAGTACTGGCCGTGCCGTCATCTGGACGCACGTGCCGGGCGGCCCCGGCGCATCACCCGACGAGAGCCCTCCGGAGGTCGCGGGCCCCCTTTGGCAGGCTGTCGACCTTCGGGAAGTCGCGGGCCAGACGACCTTCACCGTGCTGGCGCCCGACGGCGCGCGCGTCGCCGCGTCGTCGCCGTTACCCGGCGCCATGAACGTGGCCAACGCGCTCGGCGTGACGATACTCGCGGCAAGCATCGGCGTGCCCGTCGAGGCCAGTCTTGCTGCGCTCCGCACCTTCCGGGGTGTGCGCCGACGCCAGGAAGTCATAGGCGAGGGCAACGGCCTCACCCTGATCGACGACTTCGCCCACCATCCGACCGCGGTCGGCGCGACCCTCACCGCGCTTCGTGCCCGCTATCCCGACCGCCGACTCTGGGTGCTCTTCGAGCCACGCTCGAATACAAGTCGTCGTCGCGTATTCCAGACCGCCTTCGCCGACGCTTTCGCCTTGGCCGATCGCGTCACCGTGGCCGGCGTCCACCGCCAGGAGCAACTCGCCGCCGACGAACGCTTCTCCCCCGCCGAACTAGTAGCCACGCTCACCGCGAGAAACGTAACCGCAGAAACAATCGACGAGATCGACACCCTCGCCGCCCTGGTCGCACGAGATGCGACCCAAGGCGACGTGATCATCCTCATGTCGAACGGAGCCTTCGGAGGCCTAGGCCCAAAGCTGGTCGCCGAATTGAACCTCCAGCCCCCAATCTAGCGCCCCCCCTCCGCGCGGCCTCGCCCCACGACCCTTCCACTGTTTCCCCGACGCTACCGCGAATACAATTGTCGGTACCGCCGCAAATTGGCCAGCACCGCTTTGGCGTACTTCCGCGTCTCGCGGTAGCTGATGCTTTCCACGAACTCGTCGGACGCCACGTCGCCCTCGCGTGCGACCCACTTGTCGACGGCGTGCTCGCCCGCGTTATACGCGGCGACCGCCCATGCGACGCGTCCATCGTATCGGTCGAGAAGTTGGCGCAGGTAGCGCGCTCCGAGTGCGATGTTGGTCGCGGGATCGGCCAGCGCGCGTACGTCGACCGGGCGTCCAGCCACACGACGCGCGGTGTTGGGCATGAGCTGCATCAGTCCACGGGCGCCGACCGGGGAGAGCGCATCCGCATCGAAGAGGCTTTCCTGGCGCATGATCGAGAGGATGAGGAAAGGATCGACCGCCAGCTCGTTCGCGACGGTCGTGACGTGGCGCCAGTACGCTCTCGGATAGTCGTAGCGTAGTCGCGTGTCTTTGCTTATCCTCCCCTGGCTCGCGAGGCGGTGCGCTAGTTTGCGCGCACGCGAGTGCGCCCCAACCGATGCGTACGCCTCCAACACGGAGGGCTC
The DNA here is from genome assembly GCA_029262315.1 of Deltaproteobacteria bacterium. GTDB lineage: Bacteria > Desulfobacterota > Binatia > UTPRO1 > UTPRO1 > JAJCZP01. The sequence continues at coordinate 12,719 of JAJCZP010000230.1, forward strand.
GCGTTGGGCGGGGGCGGGCAGCTGTCGGACCCACGCGGCAACCTCGCGCGCGGCTAGGGGTTCGAGGCCTGCTTCCAGGAGCGCGGTTCGTCGGCGCCAGTGGCCGTTGTCGATGTGCGTGTCGGAGGGCAGCGGTACGGCCGCGGCGGGCGCGGCGTGGAGCTGTGGTCGGCCCAGCCGGGTCTCGGTGAGCCCCCCATAGTAGCCATGTGGTGAGTGCCTCAATACGGTCTCGTACAGCGGCGTGGCCGCGGCGAGATCGCGGCGTCGCTCTCGAATCCGGGCTTGCCAGTAGATCGCCGCGGTGCGATCGCTGGCGCCGCGCTGTTCGACGGCGCGGAAGCTCTCGGCCGCCGCGGCGAGATCTCCTGTGCGATACGGGGCCCACCCGAGTCGCCACCGTGCCTCGCGAGCGAGTCTCCGGTCGCTGCCCGCGGCAACCTGGTGATACCGCTGCAGCGCCTCGGTGAGGTCCCCCCGCTCCTCCGCGATCCGACCGATCGCATAGTACATGCTGAACCGCGCCGGATGACGAGGTGTTTCCCGGAGAAACGTCTCGAACATGCTCTGCGCCTCGGCGTCGTGATCCTGGCTCCAGAGGCGGTAGGCGAGTTGGAGGCGTGCCGGATTCGTCTGCGTAGGGTCGTCTGTGATCGCCTGTCGCAGAACGGCGATGGCTTCATCGTAGCGTTCCGCGAGCTTCAACGTGCGGGCGAGGTCGAGCTGCACACGGAGACGCTCGTCTTCAGGCGTGACGCGAGCGAGTTGCTCGAGACGCTCGGCAGCGAGATCTCGCCGACCTTCGGCGGCGCGGAGCGAAGCTTCGGCGAGCTGAAGCTTCACATCAGTGAGCAGCTCGGGATGCGAGGTTTCGAGCGCCTGCGTTTCGGCGCGCGCGCGTTCGGCCGCCCATCCTCCGAGGCGGCGGACCCGGTGAAAGGTGACGTAGGCGTCGCGCGGGCGCCCGGCGGCGCGGTGTTCCCCGCGGACGAGGAGCGCCAGGGCCCGGCTTTCCGCGTCGGCGTCGGGATGCGCCAGTGATCGCTCTGCGAGCACGGCCACGTTCGGGGAGCCGCTGGCCAGGGCGCGGACCGCTTGGCGTGCCAGCGCGTGGGGGATCCACACGCTCTCCGGGTACTCCTCGAGCAGCTGATCGTCGGCGGTAGCGGATGCGCTCGCCCGCCCTTCGCGCTGATCCACGAGCGCGAGGAAGTGCAGATAGTAGTCCTCGAGGACGGGATTGGTCGAGCGGAGCGAGGCGAGGATCGGCCGAGCTTGCGCTTCCTTGCCGGCCTGGACCAGAGCCACGGCGTGGGCGAAGCGTTCGCGCATCGCTGGGGTTGCCGTCGCTGAAGGCGTCGGTGTCGGCGCTATCGGGGATGGCGGTCGTTGCGGGGGTTCCGCCGCGCACCCAAGAAACAACAGTAGTGCCGCCACTCCCCAACCCCGCCGCATCGGTTCCCGCTACCATCGGGGTCTCGGCGAGGCAACGCGACTTGTCGTCCGGTCGGGCTGTTTCGGCCCCTTCTGCTCAAACTACGCTGCTCGCTTCGCGCGCAATCGCTCCTCATCCGCGAGTGCCGAACCATAGGTGCCGCCCTACGGGGCCCCGCTGCGCTGGGCCGCTTCGCAAGGGGTGCCGGCCGAGTCGGCTTGACACCCGTAGGGGGCTTCGGCACGTGTGCTCAATGGTGGAGGGTCGCACGCAACCGGAGCGCCCGCCGCTGGTCCTGGCATCGGCCTCGCCGCGTCGACGATGGCTGCTCGGCAATCTGGGCCTGGTCTTCGAGGTGTCGCCCGCAGATATCGACGAGCGACCCCGGTCGGACGAGTTGCCCGAGCCCTACGCGCGCCGTATGGCCCTGGAGAAGGCGGAGGCGGTCGCGGCGGTGCATGCGGGCTCGTGGTTGCTGGCGGCCGATACGGTCGTCGCGCTTGGTGACGCGGTTCTCGGAAAGCCAGGCGATGATGCCGAGGCGGCCTCGATGTTGCGTCGACTCTCCGGGCACGATCATGTCGTCTTTACAGGGGTCGCCATCATCGACCCGAAGGGCACGATCGCGGTCAGCGAAGTCGTGGCCACGGGCGTCCGCTTC
>JAJCZP010000231.1 GCA_029262315.1 Deltaproteobacteria bacterium
GCGCCGAACCCCCTCCGAGGCTCCTCGTGGGCGACGGCGGCCAACCTCTGGAAACAGTCGGACTTGAAGCCCAAAGACGTGAAGGTCGCGCAAATCTACGACGCCTTCAGCCCACTGATCCCCTTCTCGCTCGAGGCATTCGGTTTCTGCGGCCCGGGCGAGGGCGCGGCGTTCGGCGAGGGTGGCACCTTCGATCTCGACGGGCGCCTCCCGATCAACACCTCGGGCGGCAGCCTTTCAGAGGCCTACATCCACGGCATGAATCTCATCAACGAGGGCGTCCGCCAGATCCGCGGCACGTCAACGGCACAGGTGGAGAACGCCGACACCTGCCTTGTCACCTCGGCCTACGTCGTACCCAACGGTGCGGTCTTGCTCCGGAGGTAGGGAAGAATGATCGAGGGCACGCCACTTCCTGTCACCGACAATCCCATCGATGCCGCGTTCTGGACCGCGGCGCTTCGCGGGGAACTGACCGTACAGCGCTGCTCGGGATGCGGTATGCGCCGGTTCCCGCCCCGCCCCATGTGCCCGTCGTGCCAATCGATGGAGCTCACCTGGGATGTCATGACAGGCAAAGGTCACATTTGGTCGTTCGTCATCGCCCATCCGCCACTGTTGCCCACCTTCGCAAAGGTCGCTCCCTACGCCAGCATTCTGGTCGAACTCGACGACGACCCGACGATCCGCATGGTGGGCAACCTCATCCCCAATGCGGACGGCGAGATCAACGAAGTCGATCCAACGACGGTCGCCATCGGCGCTCCGGTGTCTGTCGTCTTTCAAACCGTCACACCTGACGTGGCCCTGCCACGCTGGGTACTGACCTGAATCGGAGAACGAGTCATGCCTGAAGCCTACATCATCGATGCCGCGCGCACGCCGGTCGGCAAACGCGGCGGCGGTCTCAGCGACGTTCATCCCGCCGATCTCGGCGCCCACGCCATTAAAGCGGTCGTCGACCGGACGGGTGTCGATCCCCACGCCGTCGAGGACGTCGTGTTTGGCTGCGTCGACACGATCGGCCCCCAGGCCGGTGACATCGCGCGGACCTGCTGGCTGGCCGCTGGACTGCCTGACGAAGTCCCCGGCACGACCATCGATCGCCAGTGCGGCTCGTCACAACAAGCGGTGCACTTCGCCGCGCAAGCGGTCATGAGCGGCACGACCGAGCTGGTCATGGCCGGCGGCGTGCAGAACATGAGCCGCATTCCGATCTCGTCGGCGATGGTCGCCGGAGAGGCCCACGGCTTCGCGGACCCCTTCTCCGGCTCGACGGGCTGGGAGAAGCGGTACGGCACGCAAGAGGTCTCGCAGTTCCGGTCGGCGGAAATGATCGCCGAGAAATGGGACATCTCGCGACGCGAGATGGAGGAGTTCGCGCTCGAAAGCCACCGGCGCGCGATCCAGGCGGGCGACGAAGGCCGCTTCAAAAACGAGATCGTACCAATGAACGGCATCGAAGCGGACGAAGGCCCGCGTCGGGGTACGTCGATCGAGAAGATGGCCTCCCTGAACACCTTGCAGCCAGGCGGACGGCTGACCGCGGCCGTGGCAAGTCAGATCTCCGACGCCGGCACCGCCATGCTGATCGCCTCGGAAAGCGCCGTAAAGACGCACAATCTGAAACCGCGTGCCCGCATCCATCACATCAGCGTTCGTGGCGCCGATCCGGTATGGATGCTCACCGCGCCGATTCCCGCGACGGCCTACGCCCTACAGAAGAGTGGCATGAAGCAGTCGGACATCGATCTGGTCGAGATCAACGAGGCGTTCGCCTCCGTGGTGCTCGCCTGGCAACGCGAAACGGGCTGGGATCTCAGCAAGGTCAACGTCAATGGTGGCGCGATCTCGCTCGGCCACCCACTCGGCGCCACCGGCACGCGCCTCATGGCCACGCTCCTGAACGAGCTCGAACGCACCGGCGGCCGCTACGGCCTGCAGACGATGTGCGAGGGCGGCGGTCAGGCGAACGTCACGATCATCGAGCGGCTGTAGTGCGATCACGAGCGAACACGGCTCGGGCGCGCGGCACCGACGGACCTCAAGGAGTTGAACAGCGATGAGTGGTATCTGCGAAGGACGGGTCGCGATCGTCACCGGAGCCGGGCGCGGCATTGGGCGCGGCCATGCGCTCGAGTTCGCCCGCCAGGGCGCGAAGGTCGTGGTCAATGATCTCGGCGCCGAGCTCGACGGCAGCGGTGGGTCGAGTGGTCCCGCTGGAGAAGTGGTCGAAGAGATCCGGGCCCTGGGCGGAGAGGCAGTCGCCAACGGAGACGATGTCGCTGATTTCGAAGGCGGAGCGCGCCTCGTCAAGACGGCCCTCGACAGCTTCGGACGTCTCGACGTCGTCGTGAACAACGCCGGCTTCCTCCGCGATCGCATGTTTGCGAATGCCGCCGAGAGCGAGTGGGACGCGGTAATTCGCGTGCACCTGAAGGGCCACTTCTGCACCGCCCGCCATGCGGCCGCGCACTGGCGCGATCGCGCCAAGGCCGGTGAGAAGATCGACGCGCGGATCATCAATACGAGTTCGGGCGCCGGCCTGCAGGGCAGCATCGCTCAGGCGACGTACTCCGCCGCCAAAGCAGGCATCGCCGCCCTGACCCTCGTCCAGGCAGCGGAGCTCCGGCGCTACGGTGTCACCGCCAACGCCATCGCCCCGGCGGCGCGGACGCGCATGACTGAGAAAGCGTTCGCCGAGATGATGGCGGAACCCGAGAGCGGGTTCGACGCCATGGCTCCCGAAAACGTTGCGCCGCTCGTCGTCTGGCTTGGCAGTGCCGAAGCCACCGACGTCACCGGCCAGGTGTTCGAAGTCTCCGGCGGGAAGATCAGCGTTGCCGATGGCTGGCGCACCGGCCCGGAAGTCGACAAGGGCGCGCGCTGGAATCCGGCCGACATCGGCCCCGCGGTTCGTGAGATCCTCGGCAAAGCCGTCCCGGCGCAGAAAGTGTACGGCACGTGATCGCGCTGAACGGTGCGCAGAGCGGCGCCACGTAATCCGATGCGTTTCGCCTTCAACGAAGAGCAGACACAGCTGCGGGACGCCGCGCGAAGCTTTCTCACCGATCACTCATCGTCGGCACAGGTACGGCAGGCGATGGACACCGAATCGGGCTTCGACGCCGACCTCTGGCGCCGTATCGGCGGCGAGCTCGGTTGGCCATCGGTCATCGTGCCGGAGACGTATGGCGGCATCGGACTCGGCTACGTCGAGCTCGTGGCGCTCATGGAAGAAATGGGCGCGGCGCTGCTCTGCGCGCCATTCTTCTCGAGTGTGTGCCTGGCGGCCAACGCGCTCCTCGTTGGCGGCACCGAAGAGCAGAAGCTCGCCCATCTTCCAGGCATCGCCGCTGGCGAGACCACTGGCACGGTCGCATTCGCCGAAGCCAGCGGCCGGCAAGACGCCTCCGGCATCGAAGCCACGGCCGAGCGCCGGGACAGTGCTTTCGTCCTGAACGGCACCAAAACGTTTGTCGTCGATGGACACACGGCCACACTGCTCGTCATCGCCGCACGTACGCCCGGGACAACCGGACCTGACGGCATCAGTCTGTTCGTTCTCCCGGCGGACACGCCGGGGATTACGCGCCGTCGTCTCCCCACGATGGACCAGACGCGCACGCAAGCTGAGATCGATCTCCGTGACGTCCACGTGCCCGAAACCGCGTTGATGGGCGACGAGGGCGGGGGATGGGCCGCGCTCAGGCGCACCCTCGACCTGGCAACCGTCGCGCTCGCCGCGGAGCAGGTAGGCGGAGCGCAGCGCTGTCTCGACATGACCGTGCAGTACGCGAAAGAGCGCGTCCAGTTCGGCCGTCCGATCGGATCGTTCCAAGCGATCAAACACAAGTGCGCCGACATGCTGCTCCTCGTCGAATCAGCACGCTCGGCGAGCTACTACGCGGGATGGGCGGTATCGGTCGACGACCCGGAAGTTCCCGTGCTCGCATCGCTCGCCAAGGCCTACTGCTCCGACGCCTACTTCCGCTGCACGGCGGACAGTGTCCAGATCCATGGCGGCGTCGGGTTCACGTGGGAGTACGACGTGCACCTCTACTTCAAGCGCGCCAAGTCGAGCGCGGTGCTGCTGGGAGATGCGCCCCATCATCGCGAGCTCGTCGCGCAAGGCATGGGCCTCGATGTCGCGTGAGGCGCAAGTGATCGCGGTCGACGGCGTGGGCCGTGCCGCTCTCATCAGTGAGGCCGAGTGATCATGGGCATCGATATGAGAGGAAAGGCCGTGATCGTCACTGGCGGCGGGAAGGGTGTCGGGCGCGGCATCTCCGAGCGTTTCCTCGCGAGCGGTGCCGATGTCGTCATCTGCGGCCGGAATCAGCCGGAGACGCTCCCGACGGCGGCCGGCAACACGGCCGTCTTCATCACCGCCGACGTGCGGAAATTGGAGGACGTGGAAACGCTCGTCGCCACGACCGTAGAGCGGTTTGGTCACGTGGACGTACTCGTCAACAACGCGGGGGGATCACCACCCGCGGAGGCGGCGACGGTCTCCCCAAAGTTCTCGGAAGCGATTCTCCGCCTGAACTTGATCGCACCCCTGAATCTGTCGCAACGTGTGAACGCGGCCATGCAGCAGCAAGCCGACGGCGGCGCGATCATCAACATCGCTAGCGTCAGCGCGATTCGTCCCTCTCCGGGCACGGCCGCCTATGGCGCCGCGAAAGCCGGTGTGTTGAGTCTCACCCAATCGCTCGCCGTCGAGTGGGCACCCAAAGTCCGGGTCAACGCCGTCACGGCAGGCATGATCCGCACCGAGCAAGCGGAGCTACACTACGGTGACGAGGCCGGCATTCAGGCCGTCGCCGCCACTGTCCCCCTCGGACGCCTTGGCGACCCGACCGACATTGGCGACGTGTGCCTGTTCTTGGCATCACCGCTGGCACGCTACGTCAGCGGGGCAAGTCTGCTCGTGCACGGCGGCGGCGAGAAGCCCGCGTTCCTCGACGCCGCCAAACAACCGTAGATTCGAGACTCACACTCGTACCGCAGCGCCCAAGAATCTCAGCCCTCAGCCCGCAACTCCTCGCACCGCTCCGGTGTGAAGCGGACCGGCATACTGGTGCAGTTCCGCACCAACGCCGCCGGGATCAGCACCGGGCCGCTAGCGGTGTACTCCATGTCGGGCATCCGCCGCAGGATCTCGCTGAACGTGAGGCGCATTTCCATGCGGGCAAGGTTGGCGCCGAGACAGAAGTGATTGCCAATGCCGAAGGCCAGATGATCGGGGTTACGCTCCACACGGAAGGTGTCGGGATCGTCGAACACGTCGGCGTCGCGATTGGCTGAGGGGTAGATCATCAGCACTTTCTGCCCCGCCTTGATGGTGCGCCCACCAAGCTCGGTATCCTGCGTCGCCGTCCGTGCGAACTGGCGGACCGGCGACACGAGGCGCAGCATCTCCTCGATCGCCGACGAGAGCAACGACGGATCGTCCAGGAGCTTCTGCCGCTCGGCCGGATGCTCGATCAGCAACTGCATGCCACCCGAGATCGCGTTCCGCGTCGTTTCGTTGCCGGCGACCATGAGCAGCACCATGAGCATGATGAGCTCGTCGTTGGCGAGTTGCGCATGCTCGACAGACGTCGCCATCGGCAGATCCAGATCGCCCGAACCGAGCACTCCCTCGTCTTTGGCGCCGACCAGAATGCTCACGAGATCCGCCTTGGGACGCGCCCTGCGGTCCTCGATGATTTCACTCACGTAGGCGGAATACTCGAGGAATGCCTTGCTCGCCCGATCCATGATCTCGGGGCGATCGAGATTCCCATCAGCGGCGACCAGCGCATCCGACCACTGGTGAAACAGACGCCGATCCTCACGCCTGATACCGATCATCTCGGCGATGATCAGGAGCGGAATCGGCACGGAGATATCATGGACGAAGTCGCATTCGCCGTGGGGCGCCACCGCATCGAGGGTCTCGGTGACGATCGCGCGGAGCGCGGGCTCGAGCGTGGCCACCATGCGAGGGGTGAAGCCCTTGTTGATGAGACCGCGGAGCCGGGTGTGGCGAGGCTCGTCCTCATCGATGAGTCCGATTTTTGCGACATTGCCGGGCCGGACTCCCTCGCCCGAGCAGAAGATCTTGTTGTGCTTGGACACGTACGAGACCTCTGCGAATCGGGAGAGTACCCAAAGCTGACTCGCCTCTGACCAGTGCACGGGATCGTGCTCGCGTAGCCAGCGCGTCCGCTCCAGGATCGCGCCCTCTTCCCAGCTCGTGGAGTCTAGATAATCGATGTTCGCCGCCATGGTTGGTGGCCCCCTTTCGCCGATCTCCTAGTTAACAAACAAACGTTTGTTTGGCTAGTCCCCCTCTCCCGCCTTGGTGCGAGCCCCAGCAAGCAGCTATGCTCACTCGACTTTCTCTTCGGGAGGATCTCCGTCGATGCCCACAGTTTTCGAGACACCAGGCGCCCTGGCCGGTTCCGTCGGCAAACACCTCGGCTACAGCGACTGGCTCCTGATCGACCAGGAGCGCGTGAACTTGTTCGCCGACGCGACCGGCGACCATCAGTGGATCCATGTCGAGCCCGAGCGCGCCAAGGCCGGGCCGTTCGGCGCCACGATCGCCCACGGCTACCTGACGATGTCGCTGGTGAGTCTCTTTCTCCCGCAGATCGTCGAGGTACGCGGGGTCTCCATGGGCATCAACTACGGCGCCGATCGGCTCCGCTTTCCAGCGCCCGTGCCCGTCGGTTCACGCGTCCGGGGCGGCGGCGAGTTGGTGAAGGTCGAGGAGGTCAAAGGCGGAGCCATCCAAACCACGATACGCGTCACGGTCGAGATCGAAGGCAGCGACCGGCCGGCCTGTGTCGTCGACACGATCAGTCGCTTCGTTCCCGCGTAGATCCATTCGCCGACCTCGGAAATGCGGACGGACTCGGCCTCGCGGCGGCGGCGACTCGGAGCTCGGATTTGGGATCGGGACGCAGTTTGGACTCCTGAACTGGCTCGGCGCATGCACTCACGCTGCGGCACCGTATGCAGGCCACCGTCCCGATCTAGCCGCAGCGCACCCGCAAACCAACTACACGTCGGCGTCGGCGACCGCGCGTAAGCCCATTGGATCGGCGCAGAATCCGGTCCAGAGGCGCAGCGGGCCTACCGAATGCTCGCCGAGTGTCCGCAGCGCGGCGCCACCGATCCGAATCTCGATCGTTCGCTCCTCGGCGGCCGCGAGCGCAACTCGATGAAACCCGCAGAGCGTGCGGCGCGCCAACCGATCCGATCCGAGCCGCTGCTCCGCGTACAACTGCACGACCGTCACGCCGTCTCGCTGTCCGCCGTTCCACACGGGGACCCGGACGACCAGATCCTCGCCGTCCTGCTCACGCACGGCGTTCCCAAGCCCGAACGAGGTGTACGAAAGGCCGAAACCGAACCAGTATGCCGGAGCCAGGCGTGCGGCCTCGGCCAGCCGGTAGCCGTGCAGCGGTCCATAGGCCACTCGTCGTGTCCAACGGGCGAACGGCGGCAACTCGGCCTCGTGCGCCGGCCAGGTCATGGGCAAGCGTCCTGACGGATCGACGAGACCGGCAAGAACGCGAGCGATCGCGTGGCCACCCTCCATCCCGGGATACCACGCCATGAGGATCGCCGGCACCTTCGCCCGCCAACGCTCGGTGACGAAAGCACTCCCGCCGATGAGCACGACGACCGTCCGCGGGTTCGCACGAGCGACACGTGCGATCAGCGCCTCGTCCGCTGCCCGTAGGCGGAGCGACGAGCGATCCCCGCCATGGGTGATCATGAACTCACCCTCGTCGCGATGACTCGAGCCGACCACGACGACGCAGACGTCGGCGAGCGCGGCAGGCCCGGTCGCCTGTTCGGCACCAAGACCCGTGACGTCTCCGATCTGCCACCCAGACTCCGCGGCAAGGGCCTGCAGCCCCTGCGCGACCGTCACCACGTGCGGTGGATAGACGCGACTCGATCCATGATCGCCAATCATCTCCTTGGTAGCCAAGCGCCCGAACAGCGCGATCCGAAGTGACGGATCTGCGGGCAGTGGCAGGAGTGGAGCGGCGGTCTCCGCGAGCGGCTCGTTTCGGAGAAGGACCATCGACTTCTCGGCCGCCTCGCGCGCCAATGCCCGATGGGCTTCGGATGCAATCGCATCCTGGCGATAGCGTTCCGGCTCCCCGACATGGGCGAAGCGAATCTGCTGCCGCAGAATGCGGCGCACGGAGTCGTCGATCCGCGCCGCAGTCACTGTGCCGCGGCGCACCAACCGCGCCAGGGCGCGGAAGCGGAACCGATACGGCATCTCGAGGTCCTGGCCACCCGCCATCGCGGCGCGAGCATCCCGCACTCCAAAGAGGAAGTCGGACATGACGAAACCCTCAAAGCCCCATTCGTCTTTCAGAATGTCGCGCAGCAATAGTGGATGATGCCCGCAGAACGTCCCGTTCATCTTGTTGTACGCGCTCATCACGCATGCGGCGCCGACGTCGACACACGCGCGGAAGTGCGGCAGGTACAGGTCGCGGAGCGTGCGCTCGTCGATCGCCACATCGACCCAGAAGCGCGAGTTCTCGATGCTGTTGACGGCGTAGTGCTTGACGCACGCCATCAGGTGGCGCTGCACGCCGCGGACGAGCGCGGCGCCCATGGCACCGAGCAGGTGGGTATCCTCGCCGTAGGTCTCCTGCGCCCGACCCCAGGCCGGGTGTCGAAGAAGATTGATGCACACCCCCGCGAACAGATTGGCACCCTGGGTCCGCGCCTCCACACCGATCGCATCGCCGATCCGCGCTTCCAGATCAGGATCGAACGTCGCCCCGCGCGCGATCGCCACGGGAAAAGCCGTGGACGACCGCACCACCACACCGCGGGGACCGTCAGTGAACCGCACTCCGGGAATACCCAGCCGCGGCAGCGCGCCGGCAACGATGGGCGTCGCGTTGTAACGCCGCATGCTCGCGCGCAGGCGTCCAAACGAAATTGGCGCACCGGCAAGCAGCTCGAGCTTCTCATCCAGCGTCAGCTTGGCCAGGAGTTGGGCGGTACTGGCTTCGAGTTCTTCGGGAGTCCCAGCGGGTAGCGCCTCGAGCGTTCCCCATACGGCAGGATATGCGTCCGTCGAGCGCGCATGGGCGTCGACTGGGGCCACCTCGGGCTCGCCCCTGGTCTCGCTACCGACTTTGGTGTTGCTCTCGTCCGCGCTCATGCCTTTGCGCGCTCACTCGGAAGGCGCGCCCTGCCCTTTCGCCCACGCGTCCACGACCACGCGCACCTCGTCCATGTTGTAGACGTCCTCCTGCAGCGAGAACAGGCCCTCGCCCGCGTACACCAGCGTGCTGATGCCCGCGAACTCGTAGCGCGTACCATCCGGCCGCCTCCCCGGAAGTCGGCACCACCACTTGCACACGACCCGTGCCCCCTCGATGACGTACCACTCGGTCGGAAACGTCCAGTCCTCGCGTCCCTGCATCGTCTCGACATGCCAGGCCCGAATACGCTCGCGCCCCTCGAAGGTGCCGAGCGCGTGC
>JAJCZP010000232.1 GCA_029262315.1 Deltaproteobacteria bacterium
GAAGGTCCTCTCCTACGGCTATCTGATCCCCGCTTTCGTGATCGCCATCGAGGGTCTGATCGGCCACGGCTGGGTCTCGTTCTCAACCCTCGCCGGCGCCGCCATCACCGCCGCCGCCCTGCTCATCATGGCGCTGGCGCCGGATCAGTGAGACACACTATGCCGCGTGCTCATGAATATGAACCGGCCGACCTGCACTGGAGTACGTCCGACCAGCACCGGACCTCAGACCAGTTCAAGCTCGTCGCGACACGGAGTAAATGTGCCGGCAGCGGAAGGTATGACTCCCAATTGCAATGTCGGCTTCGGGCCCAAATCACCCATTCGTCGGGGCTTTACGAGTGTCGGCTTGAACCTGTGTTCGGCGCCTACGCGAAACGTTTCCGCCACCTTTCACAACGTTCTGCATCTCGCGCTTCGTACGCTTCCAAAGCCCCGGCGGGGCTAAGATCAAACCGGCTTTCGTTGTCTTCACCAAGCGCTGTGAGGCGCATTGAGTACCAGGCAGTGACACCGCCACGAGGTGGTGCATCGAACACCGGAAACTCGGGATCGCCGCCGTCTTCGCTCAACCACATGCTTGCCAGCCCTGGATTAAGAACCATTGCCCTGGCGAGGCTTACGGCATCGGCACAGCCGCTCTCGAGGGCAGCCACAGCCTGATCCCTGGTCTCAAATCCGCCTGTCACCATGACCGGGACGGTTGTTACCTCTTTGGCGCGCCTTGCGAAGTCGATGAAGTAGGGCCCGGACGAAGACGTGCCGTCGGAACTGGATGCTGCACCCGGAAAATACGTGCCTCCGCTGACGTCGATAAGGTCGATGGATATTTGGTCAAGCATGCGAACCACCTCCAACGCATCGTCGTTATCAAGACCACCCACCAGTTTGTCCGTCGAGTTGATCTTAATGCCGATCGGGTACGACGCACCAACGGCCTGCCGGACCGTGTCTATGACTTCGCGCATAATGCGGAATCGCCCTTCGACCGAGCCGCCGTAGGCGTCCGTCCTGCGATTGAATAGAGGCGACAGGAATTGGCTGAAAAGGAACCCATGGCCCGCATGGATTTGAACGCCGCCAAAACCTGCATCTTTCGCGAGTTTTGCTGTTCTGGCGTACGTGCTGGGTAATTCACGGATGTCATCCAGTGACATGCCATCGCATCGCAGGCCCTCAACATCGAGAGCAGACGGCCCTTTTGGCTGGCTTATCGGTAAATGCGAGAGCGCACCGGCATGACCGAGCTGTGGCCAAATATCTGCTCCGTTGGCCGATCCCCGTTTCGCCAAGGTCTGCATAGCTTGCAGATTAGCATCCGGCACAAGAACAAGATTGCCAGGCTTTTCTGGATAGCGAGGACTCCCCTGCACCTCTCCGATCAGAGAGAGCGCTGCGCCACCTTCAGCCCACCGTTCGTAGAGCCTCATCTGCGCTTCAGTGGGATTTCCCTCGCCGTCACCAAGCGAGTCTGACATTGCAGATTTGAACAAGCGATTCTTTAGGACAACGCCACAGGGCAATTCCAGCGGGCGTCCCAACACAGCTATGGGATTTGTGGTTTGTTGTGTCATCTTGTCACTCCATCGGGATATTTCGATATTTCGTTTTCTTCACACGCAAATCAGCACCTGACTAAGGTCTTCTATCGATCAGGATTTCAGCAGTTCATCCTGGACCGCAGCGAGAAACGCGCTAATGTTCTCTTCGTCGCGCCGATAAAACGTCCACTGTCCATGACGTTCGGAGACCACAAATCCAGCCTGCTTCAGCAGCCCCATGTAGTTTGAGATCGTAGACTGGGAGAGTTTCGCCTTCTCCTGGATATAGGCGACACATACGCCCTCCAGGTCAGCATGCTCCGGTAGCGCAGGGGGAAAGTTTGAGCGGTCTTTCAGCCACTCTAAGATCCTGCGGCGAACCGGATTGTTTAGCGCTGATATCGATTTCTCTAAGTCCATAAATCGAAATATCTCGATATATAGCGCTATGTCAAGCCCCTGCTTACAAGGCGGCGCCCCAACCCATAATACTGGGATCGATGGTGGATTCAATTGATCGACGCAACACACTCGGCAAACTTCTCAGCTGGGGTTTGATATTGCAAGGTCTTGCGTGGTCGTTCGTTTAATTGCCTTGCAATTGCACTCAGCTTTGCCTGGGAATGCACTGACAAGTCGGTTCCACGAGGTAGATATTGTCGGAGCAGACGGTTGGTGTTTTCGTTGGATCCTCGTTGCCAAGGCGATTGCGGATCACAAAAGTAGACCTCTACATCTGTTGCCATTGTCAGGCGCGGGTGATCTGCCAACTCTTTGCCGCGATCCCACGTCAGGGATTTGTAGAGCTCCCTGGGCAACCGTTGGGACTGTTGGATCAGCGCCGAGATCACACTTTCAGTGTCTTTGTTGGCCACTTTGACCAGCATGACATAGCGCGATTGCCGCTCGACAAGTGTGGCGATGTAGCTGTTCTTGGAGCCACCAATCAGGTCACCCTCCCAATGCCCCGGGATGGCGCGATCCTCCACAGATGCGGGCCTTTCACTAATCGAGACGGCATCTTTGACCTGTCCCAATCCATTGCGCTTTAGACTGGCGTGCCTGGAACGGCGAACCGTCCGTTTGGCCCGAAGATGCTCCAGAAGTTCCTTCTTCAATACGCCACG
>JAJCZP010000233.1 GCA_029262315.1 Deltaproteobacteria bacterium
CGACAAAGGTGGTGGCTGTGACTACAACTACTCCTGCTCGTACACGGATTCAATCAGCTGGAAATCGCCGACCCAACCATTGCCCGCTATCCGTAATCCGCGCACGGCATTTGATCTCCTGTTCGGCGCCGGCGGCTCGGCCGAGGAACGGGCGGCGAGACGGCGCACCCAGAGCAGCATCCTGGACTGGGTAGCGGAGGAAGTGGCGTCGATGAACAAGTCGCTCGGCGCAGCCGACCAGCGACGCGTTGGTCGTTATCTTGAAAACGTCCGCGAAATCGAGCGCCGTATTCAGATGGTGGAAAACAGCAACTCAGGCGGCGAGGAACGCGAATTACCCGGCGCACCGGCAGGCGTACCCGATTCCTACTCCCAACATATTCGCCTGCTTTTCGACTTGCAGGTGCTTGCTCTGCAGACAGACATGACGCGCGTGGTTTCGCTCAAGACGGGTCGTGACGCCTCAAATCGATCCTTCCCGGAAAGCGGCTCCGATCGCGCCTTCCACCCTGCCTCGCATCACGGCGGGCGTGAGGACGGCGTACTGGAGTTCAACAAGATCTGCCAGTATCGCGTCAGCCAGGTCGCTTACTTCATTGAACGCCTGGCAGAAACCGTAGACGGCGATGGCAGCCTGCTGGACCAGTCACTGGTCATGTGGGGCTCACCGATGGGCGATGCCAATCTCCATAATCACCGTCGCTGCCCGCTTGTATTGATTGGCGGTGCTAACGGCCAGCATACCGGTGGCTCCCACATCAAGGCACCCGATGGCACGCCGATGGCGAACGCAATGCTGCGGATACTTAACTGGCTCGGACACGACATGGGATCGTTTGGTGACAGCAATGGCGAATTGTCGATCTGACCGGGAGCCCAGGATGAAACTGAAAAAGACGATCACCGCTCTACCGGCAATTGCCCTTGCACTGATTCTGCCCGGCGCCAATGCGGCCATCAAACCGCTGGTCGACGCCGCCGCCCGCGGCGACACTGATCACGTGCAACAACTGCTGCGCGATGGTGCGGACGTTAACGAAGCACAGGGCGACGGGATGACCGCCCTGCACTGGGCAGCCGAAACCGGCAACAACGATCTGGCCGGCATGCTGATCTACGCGGGTAGCCACCTTGATGCCGGCACCCGTATCGGCCAGTACACGCCGCTTCACATCGCCGGTAGACAGGGTCACGCTGAAATCGTCCAATCGCTGATCAATGCCGGCGCAAACATCGAAGCACCGACAACGAATTCCGGAGCGCAGCCGATTCACCTGGCGGCAGCCTCGGGCAACGCAGATGCGGTCGCGGCGCTGATTGACGGCGGCGCAAATATCGAAGCCAGGGAGACGCGCTGGGGTCAGACACCGCTGATTTTCGCCGCCTCTGCGAACCGGATCGCAACGTTGCGAGTATTGCTGGCCGCTGGCGCTGATTACTCCGTGACATCGAGTTTTCGTGACACGGCAAAAATGGAACAGGCAGACCGTGCGGCAGAACGCCGCATCTCGGAGTTCCTCGCTGAATTCAAGGAAAAGGAAGGCGGCGGCCCGAACTGGCAACCGCAGCCTAGCCAGGTACAGGCGGCAATCGAGGCATCGCGCGAAATACAACGGAAATGGCCGAACGTTCCGGACCCCAGCTGTGACGACTACACTACCGAGGAAAATGGCGAGGACAAGAGCAAGAACAAGTGCGCCAACGCGGTTACGTATGATGCCGACGGCAACCCGGTTTATGACTACAAGGACGATGCGGATCCCGATAATCCGCGACCGCCAAGTTATGGGCAGCGCGTCGACAAGTGGGGCGGACTAACACCACTTCTGCATGCCATTCGCCAGGGCCACATAGAAGCAACGATGATACTGCTCAATCACGGCGCTGATATTGACCAGGTCTCCGCCGGCGACCAGACCTCGCCACTATTGATGGCGACGATTAACGGCCAGTACGACCTCGCAGTCGAGCTGATCAATCTCGGTGCAGATCCCAACATCGCGAGCAGCCATGGCGCGACACCGTTGTTTGCCTCTATCGAACGCCGCTGGGGATCGAAGTCTTCTTACTCTCACCCGACCGAGCACCAGCAGCAACAGGCGACACATCTTGATGTCATGCAGGCGCTGCTAATTGCCGGCGCCGATCCCAACGCAAGACTGACGACGCATCTCTGGTACTCCGAGTACACGTTTTCGGTCATTGGCAATCAGTCGGCGGGACTTCACTACAAAGGCGCCACACCGTTCTGGCGTGCAGCACATGCACTCGACGTCGACGCCATGACCATGCTGAAGGAGCATGGCGCTGACCCGCATATCCCGACAATAAAAATGCCGGAGCGGCGCAGGCGCCAGCCGATGCCAATGCCCGCAGCGGAAGTCAAAGAAGGTGATGCCAAAAAGACGGTGACCTCCGCTGGCCTGGCCGCGCCTGCTGAAGCCGAAGCCGAAGCCGAAGAAAAGGAAGATCCTTCCGGCATGCTCAAAGTGCCGGTCGGTGGACCGTTTGTCTCACCGATCCATGTCGTAGCCGGCGCCGGTTACGGCCAGTCCTGGGCAGCTAATGCGCATATTCACGCGCCCGGAGCCTGGTTGGCGGCAATTCGTTTCCTCGTTGAAGAATGTGATGCCGACGTCAATCTTCGTGACGCGAAGGCCTATACGCCGCTGCACCACGCTGCGTCACGCGGTGATACGGAAGCCGTTCAGTACCTGATCGATCGCGGCGCCGATGTCATGGTTATCAGCCGCAAAGGTGAAACGACAGTGGACATGGCAAACAGTCCCTATCAACGAATCCCGCCTTATCCGGAAACGATCACGTTACTCGAAAGTTATGGGGCCGTTAATAATCACAACTGCATATCCTGCTAGCTGAAACTGCTCCAGGCGTTGGCGAGGTAGTTCGAACCGTTGGCGAATATCAGGAATACCGTCATTGCCCGGCACAATGATCCCAATTGTTTCCGTGCAGCGTTACGACTCGTTTCTCCGTCATTGCGAGGAGCGCAGCGTTACGACTCGTTTCTCTGTCATTGCGAGGAGCGCAGCGACGAAGCAATCTGA